>DASPXK010000316.1:0-7339 GCA_035637315.1 Chloroflexota bacterium | reverse complement strand
CCCCCGCCCCGCCGGTCATTGAGCCAGGCGGGTTCGGCATGAGCCGGCGCGCTCGCGTGGGGAAACACGAGTGCGGCCCGCTCACCCGAACCATAGCAGACCTGATAGGCGACTCGGCCTGGTTTTGTCAGCACAAGATTTCGGGGCCCACCTGGTAACGAATGCACAACCACACCCGGCTAGAGTCGGGCGCAAGTGGCCCCTATCTTGCCCACGACACCAGAGCAGGACATCGCCGGGTTCACAGAGGCCAGCCGTGGCGTCCCTACTTGACGGTGACGCTCTTGGCCAGGTTGCGGGGCTTGTCCGGGTCGTGGCCGCGCAACAGGGCCAGGTAATAGCCAAGCAACTGGGCCGGCACGGCCTGCGCGATCCCCGTCGCCTCACCGAGGTCCGCGACCGGGATGTGGAGATCGAACGCGGCGTCGGGCCGCGGACTTATGCCGATGATCAGCCCACCGCGCGCCTTGACCTGCATAGCCCCCGACAGGGTGTCGGGCCGGGTCTCGTCGTTCGGGGCCAGCACGAGGCACGGCGTACCCTGGTCGATCAGCGCAATGACTCCATGTTTCAGCTCGCCGCCCGCGAAGCCCTCGGCGTGAACGTAGCTGACCTCCTTGACCTTGAGCGCGGCCTCGAGCGCCAGCGGATAGCTAGGCCCGCGGCCGATCACGAACAGGTGCTCCCGTAGGTACAGCCGCTCGGCGATCTGGCGAATGAGGTCCCGGCGCCAGTCGGCCAGCATGGCTTCGATCTCGGTCGCGGCTCGCTCGATGAGCCCCGCCGCCTCGCTCGTCCTACCGACGAGCGCGTATGAGGTGAGCAGCAGGATGGCAAGCTTGGCGGTGAAGCTCTTTGTCGCCACGACGCAGCGCTCGGGCCCGGCCTTTAGGAGCACGCGAAAGTCGACCAGGCGGTGAAGGCTCGAGCCCTCCACGTTGACGAGCGCTGCCAGCTGAGCCCCTCTGGCTTTGGCCGCCCGCATCGAATCGATGACGTCGATCGTCTCGCCGCTCTGGGAGAGGGCGATGGCCAGGGCGCCTGCCTTCATAAAGCTCTCGAGATAAGCGAATTCGGAGGCGTTGGTATAGAAGGCACGTCGGCCGGCAACTCGCGCTAGCAGGTACTGGCCGGCCATAGCCGCGTGCGCGGCTGTGCCACAACCGACTAGGTGCGTCTCGGGCGCCGATTGAATCAGTCCAGCCAGGGCCTCGGCGTCCGCCACGCGCTCGCGGGCGATTCGTTGCAGCACGTGGGGCTGCTCGTGGATCTCCTTGGTCATGAAATCCGGGTAGCCCTGCAGCTCGGCAGCTTCGGCTTCCCACTCGACCTCGACTACCTGCGGCGCGATCGGCTGGCCGGACTGAATGTCGTACGCCCGGATCCCCTCCGCTGAGAGCAGCGCGGCCTGGTTCTCGCCCAGAAACGTCATCTGGCGAGTGTGGTCCAGCAACGCCGAATAGTCCGACGCCAGCAACGCCCCGCCGACCACCCAGCCAAGCGTCAGCGGTGAGCCGCTCTTGGCCGCGGCCAGGTGCCCGCTGGTGACGTCGAGGACGGCCATCGCGTTCAGCCCCTCCAGGCGCCGGAACGCCGCCATCAGAGCCTGGACGAGCCGCTCTGGCCTTTCCGCCGTTCGGCACAGCTCCTCCTCCAGGAGGTGAGCGAACACTTCGGTGTCGGTGTCGGAACGAAAGGTGTGGCCCTCCAGGTCGTGCCGCAGCTCGCGGTAGTTCTGGATGATTCCGTTGTGGATGATGGCCAGGCGTCCGCTGCAGTCCAGGTGAGGATGGGCGTTCTCGTCGGTCACTCCGCCGTGGGTCGCCCAGCGGGTGTGGCCCAGGCCCACCCCGCTGGGCGGCAGTGTCGTCCGAGCGTCTCCGATCCGGCCGACCCGCTTCTCGAGCTTGATCTGGCCGTCGAGCTTGACCGCGATGCCCCATGAGTCGTAGCCGCGGTACTCCAGCTTGCGGAGACCCTGAAGCACCAGCTCGGCCGCGTCGCGGCGGGCGCCGACGTAACCAAAGATGCCGCACATCGGGTTTGCTCCCTTCACCGCGAGGGCGAAGGGCACGACACCGCGCTACCCGCGCCGAGCACGGCGTAGCTGGCCAAGCGGCAGCGACGCGGGACGCGACGTTCCCGCCGCACACTGGATGGCCTTTGTCAGGGCGTTACGGCCCTGGTTTGCTCCATCCATGACGACCGTGCCGGCCGGGGGGCCATCCGCCGAGTCTTTCGATCGACCCCCACCTCGTCGCCCCGACCGATCGGGGCCAGGCGCTCGCTAAGCGATGCTCTGCCGCCTTAGGATACCGGGTGCCGCGCCACCTCCCGTCTTTCGGTGGGCGGATACTAACAGTTCACAGGCGGCTGGGCAAGGTTTGATGCTCGACCCATTCAGGGTAAACTCGAAACTCCGTCATGGCTACTTGTCCACGTCTCCGACCGACCGTCGACCTCGCGCGCGTCGAGGCAAACGGGGCACGCCTGGTATGCCTCTTCGATCGACAAGACCCTCCCTCCGGTCAGGTCGTCGTCAGCGAGGGCGGCCTGCTGCTTGCCAGCTTGTTGGACGGAGAGCGCAGCGTGCAAGCAGTTCGGGCGGCGTTCGCGCTGCGGACCGGGGCGGTCGTTACCGAGCAGCAGATCGTCGAGTTCGTCCGACAGCTCGACGAGGCCAACTTGCTCGACAGCGAGCGGTATCGGGAACATGTGCGGCAGAGTATCGAGGCGTTTCGGAGCTCTCCGGTCCGGCTCGCGGCGCACGCTGGGCGGGCGTATCCAGCCGACCCAGACGAGCTGTTCGCCTTCCTGGACTCGCGTTACACGGCTGAGGGTGGGCCGGGCGCGCCCCCCTCGCCGCTCGGTGGTCCCAGCCCGCGCGCGCTGATCGCGCCCCACATCGACCTGCACCGCGGCGGTCACTCGTATGCCTGGGGCTACCGTGAGCTCGCCGAGCGACAGCCGGCCGAGCTGTACGTGCTACTCGGGACTTGCCACCTGCCAATGGCGACGCCCTTTGCCGCCACCGCCAAGCCCTACGAGACGCCGCTTGGGCCCATCCCAACAGACCCGGCATTCCTGGAGCGGCTTGCCCGCCGCGCTCCCCACCCTCTGTACGTCGACGAATACTGCCACCGCGCCGAGCACTCGCTCGAGTTCCAGGCGCTGTATTTGCGATATCTGGGCCACGCCGGCGACTCGACCTCGGCCAGGGTGATTCCGATCCTGTGCGTGCCGCCCGCCGAACTTCCGGGCGGGGCTACTCCGAGTGCCTCGCCGGCCGTTCACGAGATGCTGGCGGCGCTCCGCGAGACGATCGCCGAGGACGGCCGGCGCATCTGCCTGATAGCCGGGGCCGACTTCGCGCACGTTGGCCCGCAGTTCGGCGATCCCCGACTCGTGGACGCGGCCTTCGCGGAACAGGTCAGGCTCGCCGACCTGGCGATGCTCGAGGTGGCGGCTCGCGGCGATGCTGACGGCTTTTACCGCCAAGTGGTCGACGAACCCCCCGGACTCGGGATGGCGGGTGAGGCCGGGGCAGTAGGCGGCCCGCGCCGCGTCTGTGGACTGGCCCCCATGTACGCGTTGCTCTGGCTGCTCGGGTCCGCGCAGGGCCGGGTGCTCCACTACGATCAGTGGATCGATCCGGCTGGGCTGGGCTCGGTAACATTCGGCTGTGTCTTGTTCCCGTGACCGAGCACGTGAAGCTGCAAGAGCAGACCCGCCGCAATCTCGATGGCATGGACCTGGAGCGGAGTGGCCAGCTCGAGCGGGCAGTGGCGCTGTACGAGCAGAACGTGGCCGAGGGCTTCGAGGGCGATTGGCCATACGGGCGGTTGGTCGCTTACTACGAGCGAGCGGGTCAGCTGGACGAGGCCGAGCGCGTCCTCGAGCGCGCGATCGAGGTGTTCAAGTCGAGCCGGCGGCGCAACCCGCAAGACCGTCGGAGTGCGCTGAGCGCGTTCCGCGGGCGGCTGCGGCAACTCCGCAAGGCGACCCGGCAGCGAGGGTGAGCGTGGTCTCCGAGACGTTTCCGGTCGTGTCCGTGGCGGAGATGAGGGCCCTGGAGGCCGCGGCCATCGAGGCTGGCGCGTCCGAGCGGGAGCTCCAGGAGCGGGCAGGGCGTACGGTGGCGGAAGCAGTGTCGGAACGGGTCGCTCGGTCGGGCGTCTCCGTGGCCGTGCTGGTCGGGGCCGGCAACAACGGGCGCGACGCGGTCGTCGCGGGGCGGTACCTGGCGGAATGGGGACACTCCGTCCAGATCTGGCTTGGGCCGCGGCACTCGCTGGAGCCGGCCGAGATCGCAGCCCTCGGCGCGGCCGGGATCGGCGTCAGCGCCGCCGACGTGGCTCGGCGGGGCGAGGACTTGCGTCGTTCGCTCGCCCAGGCGCGAGTCGCGATCGACGGCTTGCTCGGGATTGGAGCGCGTGGGCCGATGCGAGCGGAGTTGGCCGAGATAGCCGGGCTCCTCAACGAGGCCAGGGCGGCCAGGCCCGACCTGCTGGTCGTGTCAGTCGACCTGCCGAGCGGCGTAAACGCCGACGACGGGAGCATACCGGGCGCGGCGGTGCGTGCCGACGTCACCGTGACGTTTGGCGCGGTCAAGGCCGGGCTGCTGCGCTTTCCGGCGGCCGAGCTCGTCGGGACCCTTGAGCCGCGGCCAATCGGACTGCCAGCCGAGCAGCTCGAGCGCCTGCCGATTCGCATTCTCGACCTCCCGGGCGTCCGCCCATCGCTGCCGAGCCGTCCGCTCGACGCGCACAAGTACCGCTTCGGCCGGGTCCTGGTAGTAGCCGGCTCCGGTCAGTTCATTGGGGCAGCGTACCTGTGCGCAGCCTCGGCGGCTCGGAGTGGATGTGGGCTGGTGGCCGTAGCGACCACCGATGCGGTCAAGCGCGTGTTGGCGAGCCGGCTGCCCGAGGCCACCTATCCCACACCGACGCTCGGTCTGGAGCGAGATGCGGCGGCCGCCGCCGACAGCCTGGTGGAGGCGCTCCCGGATTATCAGGCGCTCGTACTTGGGCCTGGTATTGGGCGATCCGCCGTCACGGCCCGATTCTTGACACGTCTGCTCGAGGCGAACGCTCGCGCGAGCCAGCCGGTCTCCGCGATAATCGACGCCGACGCCCTCAATCTTCTTGCCAGTTGGGACGGCTGGTGGGAGCGGATCGGGCCGGGCCATGTCTTGACGCCACACGCCGCCGAGATGGGCCGACTGGCTGGTATGGGCGCCCGCCGCGTGGCGGAAGGCGCCTGGCAGGTCGCGTGGGAGCACGCGCAGCGCTGGCGGCAAGTGGTAGTGCTCAAGGGTCCATTCACGACGGTCGCCTCGCCGGACGGTCACGCATGGGTATACCCGCGCGCTAACCCCGGCCTCGCGACGGCCGGGACCGGCGACGTCCTGGCGGGGCTGTGTGGTGGCCTCGTGGCGCAGGGCTGTTCGCCGCTTGCCGGGGCTCGTCTGGCGGTGGTCGTGCACGCCGTCGCGGGGCGGCTGGTTCTCGAGGAACGGGCCTGGCGGACTTTGCTCGCGTCGGACCTGATCGAGCAGATCCCACGAGTCCTCCGGTCCATCGGCTAGGCGCGAGGGGAGCAGCAAGCAGCGCCCCTTTGACATGCGCGCGCCAAAGCCGTATACAGACGCTTGTGTTCGCGCCCGCTCGGGGCAGCCTCCGAGCGCGGCGGGCAGGAGGCGGACATGAGAATACGGTTCTGGGGGACGCGCGGCTCGATCCCGTCGCCCGGGCCGCGCACGGTGCGCTACGGGGGCAACTGCGCGTGCGTGGAAGTTCGGACCGCGGCCGGTGAGCTCTTCATTGTCGACGCCGGGACGGGGATTAGAGAGTTAGGCCTCTCGCTCGCCGACCAGCAGGTCAGCGGGCATCTTCTCTTGAGCCACACCCACTGGGACCACATCTCTGGCTTTCCCTTCTTTCCGCCCGCCTTCGTGAAAGGCAACACCATTACCGTCTGCGCCGCCCGCAACATCGACAGGCGTCTTGAAGACGTGATGTCTGGCCAGATGGAGTACACCTACTTTCCGGTCAAGCTGGATCAGATGTCGGCCACGATCGAGTTCCGGGAGCTGGTCGAGGAGTCGTTCGCGGTCGGCGATGTCCGGATTTCGACGCACTACCTGAACCACACCTCGATCTGCCTCGGCTACCGCATCGAGGCCGACGGCTGTAGCGTGGCCTACGTGAGCGACCACGAGCCATACGGACTCTCGCTGTACGGACCAAACCCTCCTCCTGTCCAGATCGGACGCGGGCTGCGCGATGGAGTCGTCCATGACGGTGATCGGCAGCTTATCGAATGGGTTCGCGGGGTTGACCTGCTCATCCAGGACTCGCAGTACACGCCGGAGGAGTATCCGAAGAAGATTGGCTGGGGGCACGGCAGCGCCGACTACGTCACCGATGTCGCCATCCTTGGTGGGGCAAAGCGGCTCGCCCTGTTCCATCACGACCCGCTTCACGACGACGACTTCGTTGATGGAATCGTCAGCTACTCTCGGCAGCGGGCCGCCGAGAGCGAGTCGCCTCTCGACGTAACTGGCGCGGCCGAGGGCCAGTCGATAGACCTGTGAGCAGATGGGCGGTCACTGGCGGTGGGAAGTTGCCGGCCGGTAGCAAGTAAGTACTGGAACTATTGACGGTGCTTGGACGTCTGAGACCACGTAGCGGCGCGCGCGGCGAATGTCGCCGGCGAGATGCTGCCGCGTGGGGTTGGCCATGTCTGTCCGCATCGTGACCGCCGTCGCTACCCTGGCCATCATGTCCGGCCTGTTCGCTGCCGGTCCGATAGCGGCCTGCGGCGGTTTCTTCTGCACCACGGCGCCCGTCGACCAGGCGGCCGAGCGCGTGATCTTCACCATGGACGAAGGCACGGTCACCACCTACGTCCAGATCAACTACGTCGGCAAGGCCGACGACTTCGCCTGGATCCTGCCACTGCCGGCCGTGCCGCAGATCGATACAGCGCAAAGGTCTACCTTCGACGACCTGAACCGCCTTACTCAGCCGATCTACATTTCGCCCCGCCCGCCTGACTGTCTGCGCCTGCCGCTACCGGCCGCGGCGCGCCCGGCGGAGGGAACGACCACGGTCCTGGCTAGCGGCGAGGTTGGGCCGTTTGGCTATCACGTCGTCAGTTCGCCCGACCCACAAGACCTCGTCCGCTGGCTCCGCGACAACGGCTACCGCATCACCGCCGAGATGGAGCCACTGGTTAAGCTGTACACCGACGACGGTCTGATCTTCCTGGCGATGCGGCTTCGCCAGGGCCAGAACACCAGCGACATCGTGCCAGTCAAATTGACATACGAGTCGAG
>DASPXK010000315.1:0-8888 GCA_035637315.1 Chloroflexota bacterium | reverse complement strand
AACCAGAAGCAGTGCCCCCCGGACTGCAGCGCCAATGCGGTGACGCCGGTCCGCACCGCCGGCGACCTCCTGATCGGGTACGACCTGTCGCAAGGCGGGACCGTCCCGACCCTCGGCTACCACATTTGGAAGACGACCGCGGGCCAAACCGGTACGAACCCCACCTGCCAGGCCGGCAATAAACTGCCGTGCTGGGACGCGGTCCACAGCCTCACCGGGAATTTCGAAGGGTCCGTCAACAGTGTCTCGACCGTCGATCCTATCCCGCCGGGCCCCCGAACCCTCTCGGCCAGGACGTTCGGCGAAGCGGCCGTCAACCTGCAAGGCGCGGGCATCTTCACGACCGGCCAGTGCGAGAGCTTCGGGAGCGCTTACCTGAAGAGCCGCTCGTCCGCCTCGTTCAATTCGGAGATCAAGGATTTCATCGCCCCGCTCAAGGTCAACGTCAGCAACTGCGGCTCGATCATCATCCGCAAGGTGACCGATCCGAGCAGCGACACCACCAGCTTCACGTACGCGGCTGGGGGTGGCCTGAGTCCCACCTCCTTCACTCTGACGGGTGGCGGGACGCCGCGGACCTACTCGAATGTCCAGGCGGGCTCCGGCTACAACGTGACCGAGACGCTGCCGTCGGGCTGGGACCTGACCAGCCTCACTTGCACGGCCTCGTCGGGGTCGAGCGGGACGCAAGACAGCAACCCGCTGAAGGTCAACATCAGCTTGGCGGCCCAGGGCACCGTCGACTGTACCTACACCAACACCAAGCGGCCGACGCTGACGGTGAATAAGGTCCTGGTCCCGAGCAGTGACCCCGGCAAGTTCAACCTGCAGATCGATGGCGTCACCAAGGCGACTGACGTCGGCAACAACGGCACCACCGGGGCGCAGGTGGTCAGCATCGGCAGCCACACCGTCGGGGAGATTGCCGGCACGGGCACGTCCCTGTCCGACTACGACACCGTGATCGGTGGGGACTGCGCAGCCGGCGGCAGCGTCTCGCTGGCGGCCGGCGACAACAAGACCTGCACCATCACCAACACCCGTAAGACCGGCGCCATCAAGGTCACCAAGCAGTCGATCAAGGGCAACTCCGGCCTGGCCGGGGCCACGTTCGAGATCAGGGACACGACCCCCAATAAGAATCTGGTCGCCACGCTGACAACCGCCGGCAGCGACGGCACTGCGTGCAAGGACAACCTCTCGCTCGGCAGCTACACGGTCACGGAGACCGCCGCCCCGAGCGGGTACAAGATCGACGACGCGAGCGCGGTGAGCGTGTCGGTCACCCAGAGCGCCGCCTGCGGCAGCGGCTCGGAGGCGGCACCGGCGGTCTTCAAGGACACGCCGTTGTCGACGATCACGGTGAGCTTCGACTCGCTGGCCGGCACCTCGACCACGGCCACGATCCAGTGCACCGGCGACGCCAACCCGGTGAATCTGCCTGAGGGCTCGCCAAGGACCCTGGGCGACGGCACCACCAGCCTCGTTCCGGGAACCTATACCTGCACGGTGGTGATCGATCCATAGCGGAGGAGGACGAGGCGTAAGTAAGTAAGTAAATAAATAAGAGGGGCGGCTCGAGCGGGCCGCCGAGGAAGGAGGGCCAACACGACGCGGGGGCCGACCGGATGGTCGGCCCCCTTGACCATCTCCGCCCGGCGTGGCTAGCGCGCTCGTCGGTTACGCCTGGGCGTCCCAGACGCCCGCGCCCAGGTCCGCCTCCGGCGGCTCCGGGACCAGCACGAGCGCGAGGCTGCGGGCCGCGCCGGTCCCTGCGCCGAATGAGTTCGCCAGTTCGGCCTACTGCACGCTGAACGCTGTCGTGGCCACCACGCTCGACTTGTTCCCGTTGACGTTCTGAAGGGCGTCCAGCTTGTAGCTGCCAGCGCTGTTGACCGTCCAGTGAAGGCTGATGCAGCCGCCATCGACGGCCACAGCAGTGAAAGACATCGCCGTCGGCGAATTCATGACCAGGGTGACGCTGCCCGCTTGGAAGCCGCAGCCGGCGATGTCGACCCAGCTAAAGGAAGAGATCTGGGTAGCGGGCGGCGACGCTGTCACCGTCAGGGTCGGGTCGCCGCGGGGCTTCGCGTCAACGGGCGAAGCCGGAAACGCCGTGGCTATAGCCGCCACGGCCACGGCCACCAGGAGAAGGGCCATCATCCTGCGCATATCTACCGCACCTCCGTTCGCGCATCACCCGTCTAGGGCACTCCGCCCCTTATGCTTCGTAACGCAACGTTGCAGCTAAAAGGGACGGCACGACGCAGAATTGCAGCCAGGAGGGTAAGCACGTCCAAGACTACAGTCACGCGCAGCCAGGCCGCTCTTTGCTGCTGCCGATCCGGCGCCAGGGACCATGCGAGCGCCGGCGTGCCCCACACGCCCGCGCCAGGCTCTCTTAATCTCCCGAGCTGCTTAGCCCAGGTGTCCGCGCCCTGCCCCTACCACCATGAACGGAGCCCAGAAGAAGGGATGATCGGCGGCCGCGCGCAGGTCGAGCATCGCCCCCCGCAGCGCCTCAGCAGGCTCCGCTCCGCCTCGCACGCGGCTGTAAAAACCCTCCATCAATGTGGCAGTCGTTTCGTCGTTGACCGGCCAGAGGCTCGCCACGATCGTCGTGCAGCCAGCCCCCAGGATGGCGCGGGTCAGTCCGAGGACTTCATCACCCACAGCCAGACCGCTGAGCCCTGTCTCACACGCCGATAGAGTGACCAGCTGAGCGCCCCGGGCTAGCTCGCCGAGGTCCGCTACGGTGAGCCAGCCATCGCTTAGCTTGACGCAGGAGAAGCTGGGGTTGTCGGCCCGGAAGACGGCGTGCGTCGCCAGGTGCAGCACGTCGAAGCTGCCGGCCCGTCGCTTGAGCGCTCGGATAGTCGCTCGCTCACCAGACAGGAGTCTTCCATTCGGCCAGGCCCGCGTGACGGTCTCGATCTCACGCCCGGCCCAGGGCAGGCGGGGGTCCTCGATCGCCAGCGCGAGGGCGCGGCCGCCCGGCGGAACGGATGCCCTTAGACAACGTTGGAACACAGCCGCGCTCGGAGCGTAGCTGACAGTGAATCGTTCCGCGAGATACTGGCTGCCGTCATGAAAGGCGTGGAAGGGAAGGCCGTGGAGTGGGCCGTGCGGCACGACCACCAGCCGCTCGACGCCCGCCAGGTCTGCCTCGAGCGGCGCCACCAACGCTTGCCAAAGCGCGCGGAGGCAGCTATTGATCCCGTTCCGCAGGCTGTCGAGGTTGGCCCACATGTACGCCGAGCCGAAGGCGCCTTTGCCGAGATGGAAATTGAGTCGATCGGCCAGTTGGGCGGCCTCCGCTACGGTGCCGAGTCGGCGTAGGCGGAGCCCCTGATCGGTCCTGGTGAACGCGATCAGCTCGCCGTCGACGGCATAGAACTCCAGTAGCGCCGCACCGGTTGGAAGCGCTTCGTCCGTAGGACCAGCCGTGGGCGGGGTGGGCAGCTCTGCCCGAGCCGCAAGCTGCACTTCGCGCGTGGCGCGGGCAAACTCGTCCTCCAAATGGGTGACCAGCTCGGCGTGCGCCGATCGCGCTACGCCGTCCTGGGTCGGGACCTCATTGGCGCCGTACGCCAACGTGTAGGCGGTGTTCAAGCGGGCGCCCAAGTCTCGGACGCGACGCGCGAGTCTGCCGAGTCGAGTCTGTCGGCCGCGCGGCATGGCGGTCGGCGCGGCAAGCACTTCCTCGAGCAGGGTACGCGACTTTGCTCGCTCGACGAAGGTGAACGCTTCCTCCGCCGCGGCCGAGCTCGTCGCTCGAGCGATGAGCAAGCCCACAATGCGCTCGTACAGATCGGCCTTGTCGGCCAGGAACGAGACCTTGAGGTCGTCGGCTCGAGCGCGGGCCCTTACCGCCTCGAGATGGTCGATCGCCAGGCGATAACTGGCGATGGCGGTCTCGGGGGCGGTCTGCTCGTGCAGTCGGGCGATCGCCGCGTGGGCCTGGTACAGCAGGTGGCTGGCTCCCAGGGCCGTTCCCGCCTCGAGCACGAGGCCAAAGCACTTCATCGCCTCCGTTGGAGCGTCAAGTCGGGCCAACAGGCCGCCCTCGACGAGCTGGCCGATCGCGGCGTGGTCCAATGCGCCTGCGACCTGCAGGCGGCGCGTGGCGGCTTGACAGTGGCGGAGGGCTGTCCGCATCTCGACGGGCTCGCCGCCTCCCATGACCAGGCGTGCCGCCTGTAGACGGGCGATCGATTCCCACACCCGGCTGCTCGTTCGAACGAACACCTGGCGGGCCTCGTCCGTCCGTTGGCGGGCCTCATCCGGATCGCCTGACGCTTCGGCCAGCATGCCGGCCGACAGCAGTGCCTGTGCGAGCTCAAACGGCATCTCGAGCGCTCGCAGTCCGGCGATCGCTCGGTTCGCGACCGCGCGCGACTCCTCACGCAGGTTGAGCGCGATACACGTCCGCAGGAGGTCGACATCGACCTCGGTAGCTCCTCGCCCGACGCTGACTGACTCGTAAATGCTCCTCGCGTCAGCCAAGACCTGTAGGGCCTGGCCGTAGTCACCACGCTGGAAGGAGAGCGCGCCGATGTTCTGCAATACGCGCGCGACCTCACTCCGTAGTCCGAGCGAACGACGGATCCTCTCGGCCGCCCGCAGGCGGCCGAGCGCCTGTTCGTAGCGCCCGAGGTCTTTTAGGACATTGCCCAGGTTTTGCTCGACGTCGGCCAGAAACGAGCGCTCGCCCAGGCGACGGAAGACGGCTCGCGCTTCACGATACGAGCGCAGCGCGCTCGTCAGCCGGCCCATCGGCCGATAGATTGTGCCCAGGTTCATGGCCTGCTTGGCCGCCTGCAGCTGGTCGCCGCGGTCGAGAAAATAGGCACGAGTCTGTTGGGCCAGGTCGACCGCCTCCTGATAGCGGCCCAGCAGACGGAGGGCGGTGACGTGGCCGATCCGGGTGCCGGCCGCCTCGGCCTCGAGCCGGAGAGCCTGGAAGCGGGCCTCGGCGTCGTCGTACTGTGCGACCGCCGTCTCGTACATGCCCAGGAAGCGCAGAGCGTGGGCATGCGCGCGAAGTGCCCGCGCGCAGCCCTCCGCCGAGCCGCTCGCCCGCTCGTCCGCCACCCACCGCTCGGCTATCGCCAGGGACGAGCGCGGGTCGGACCTGTTCTGCCTGTCGATCTCGGCGGCCAGCTGCTCCCAGTGGGTGGCCTGCTGCTCCGACCGATCGATTTTTCGCGATCCGGTTGGCGACGCTTTACGCGCCACTCAGTCGTCCGCGAGGCCAAGAGTCGACAGCTCGATCAGCTCGTCGGCAGCCGTGACCTCCATCCAGTAGAGGCCCTTGGGCAGCTCGGCCAGCCTGAACTCGCCGTCAGGATCCGTAACCAACTCCAGCACGTTGTCGACCCTGCCAACGCGGACGGCGGCCCCTGAGACCGGCGTGCCACCGGCCAGGATCTGGCCGAAGATCTTCACATGCGTGGGCGATTTCTCTGGAACGATCTGGACGACGACATCGTAGCCGTCTGTCGTGAAGAGCATTCGGCGCGCTCGCGGGGCGCTGGTCCGGACTCCGGCCGGCAGTGGCTGAGCGCGCGTGTCGAAGATCAGGCGTGCCACAAGGCGGCGGAGCGGCGATTCCGGCCCCGGCGGCCGTCGTTGTCGACTGATCCGCCGCGCTCGCGCCACCGCCTCCTCGGGTGGCGTTTCCAGTCCGCTGGCGACGAACCATTCCTCTAGGGTTGCAAGCGAGTCGTCGTCGAGCCCGCCCTCCGATAGCTCCTGGAAGAGTCGCGGTGGCTGCTGGTCCCGCATATCCATTCGCCCTCCCAACTCGCCGCCTGCGCTTGCCCCGCCAGCGGAGGATCAGGCGTGGCAGACGATCCTCACGCCCGCTATCTAAGTGCGTCTGGGGTCCCGCGCCCGTGCAGATTCATCCATCTCGTTGGGCCGGCCTCGAGGTCGAGCGTCGAGAACTCGATAAGCCTGCCACCCGTGGCGATCTCCAGCCAGTACGCACCGCGGGGCAGATCGCCGATCCGGAACTCTCCGTTCTCGTCGGAGACCTGTTCGGCGAACCGATCGAAGCTACAAATCCGAACGACTGCCCCCACGACCGGCGCCCCAACGGCCGTGACCTGGCCCATGACTCGCAGTCGATTGGCCGAGCGCTCGGGCGATATCTGCAGGACCACCTCGAACTCTTCGGCCGCGAAGAGCAGCCGCCGCGCCCTCGGCTTGATGTTCCGAACACCCGCCAGTGGGAGCATGGCGCGCGTGTCATGAATCAGGTGCGCAACAAGACCACTTCCGGCGACGGAGGCTGACATCTCGGCTCCTCGGAGCGGCCGCCTCACCGCGCGGCACTCATATTAGTCCTCACACGCATACAGTGTGGAGAAATCAAAGCCGCCGTGCAGACTGCTCACCCTGCCGCCTGGCCCGTCTTGCCAGGGCGGCGCGCAGCTCGCGAAAACAGCGTCCCCGAAGTGCACCGATCGTGTTCTCCGAGCAGCCCAGCCGGCTCGCGATCTCGGCGTAGCTGGGTACCGCGGGATCATAGAAGAGCGCCCCCACCAGCATGCGGCAGCGGGGTGAGACCTCGGCGAGCGCAGCCCGCACTTCCTCCTGACGCTCCCACGCGAGAACGACATCGTCGAGAGCCGGCTGCCCGTCGCTGGCGTTGGCCAGCCGCGCTTGCGCCCGCTGAGCTTCGGCCCAACGCCATCGATGCCTGCCGGCCTGCCAGGCGAGTCTTCCCGCCACGGTCATCAGCCAAGGCGCCACCCGGCCCCGGTCGCGCAGGCCGTCCAGCTCTTCCCAGAGCGCCACCCAGACCGCCTGGAACGTGTCGCCGACCTCGTCCTCGTCGAGACCGTACTTCCGAATGACGGAATAGACTAGCCCCGAATAACGGTCGACCAGCCGCTCCCAAGCCTCGCCGTCACCCCGCAGACAGGCGCCTATCAGCGCGTTATCGGGGGGCGCCTTTGAACGGCGCTGAGTGCCCACATTGACAGGGTAGCATGAAATAGGATATTGCCCAATTGGGAGACGAGCACAGCAATGCGGACGATTCGCGAAGTGCTCGATAGCGCTGTCGCGCGGGCGCCGAACAAGCCGTATCTCCTGTTCCAAGACCAGTCGATAACGTACGCCGAGCTTCGGTCCCGGATAGACCGCGCCGCCAACATGTTTCGCGGCCTGGGCATCGCCAAGGGCGACCGGGTCAGCCTGATGCTGGCAAACGGACCGCACTTCCTGGAGTGCTGGTTTGGGCTCAACACCCTGGGCGCCTCGATGGTCCCGGTCAACACGGCGTTTCGTGCTCGCGAGGCCCGCTACGTGATCGACCATTCCGAGTCTCGGATGCTCGTGGTGGATGCCTGCTACCTCGACGTCGCCAGGGAGGCAGCCGCGGTCTGTCCCAGGCTGGACCACGGAATCCTGGTCTGCGGCTCGGCTGAGGAGGCCGAGCCAGGCTACGAGGCGATGCTGTCTATGGCCAGCAATAAGCCCGTGGCGATCCCGCTGGCCGAGGATGACGAGGCAGCGGTGCTGTACACGTCGGGCACGACTGGAGACCCGAAGGGATGTGTCGAGGACCACAGCTACTACCTGCTCGCCGCGCGAGTCTACACGCGGGCCCTACGGTTGACCGCGGAGGACCGTGTCCTGACCCCGCTCCCGCTCTTTCACATGAACCCGCAGATCCTGTCGACCATGGGCACGCTCATGGTGGGAGGAAGCCAAGTCCTGCTCGACCGCTTCCACCCGACCACCTGGTGGGAGGAGGTCCGCAGGACCAAGCCGACGGTCTTCCACTATCTGGGCGTCATGCCGGCCATGTTGATGGGACTGCCCGAACAGCCCGGCGACGCGGAGCAGCCGGCCAGGTTCGGGATCGGGGCCGGGGTGCCGCCCGATCTGCACACCAGCTTCGAGCGGCGCTTCAACTGCGAGCTGCTCGAGGTGTTCGGCATGACCGAGGTGGGCCTGAACTTCTGCTGTTCGCCAGGTGGAGATCGCCGGGTTGGTAAACGCTGCTTCTGCCAGGTGTTCCCGGAGTACGAGGCGCGGGCCGTGGATGATGACGATCGCGACGTACCGCCCGGCCAGGTGGGCGAGCTGGTCCTGCGTGGCTCGGATCCCGCCCGCCGCGGCCGTGGCTTCATGCGCGAATATCTCAAGAACCCCGAGGCGACCGCCGAAGCGTGGCGGGGTGGCTGGTTCCACACCGGCGACTACGTAACCGCCGACCGCGACGGGTGGTTCTACTTCGTGGACCGCAAGAAGGACATCGTCCGCCGCAGCGGCGAGAACGTCTCCTCGTCGGAGGTCGAGGCCGTCCTGAGAGCCCACCCTGCGGTGCTGGACGTGGCGGTCATTCCAGTCCCTGATCCGGTCCGTGAGGAGGAGGTCAAGGCATACGTGATCCTGCGACCCGGGCACACCCCGCAAAGCGACCCGCCCGCGGCGCTGCTCTCCTGGTGCGCCGACCGGCTTGCCTATTTCAAGGTACCTCGTTATCTGGAGTATCGCGACGCGTTCCCGAGAACCCCAACCGAGAAGGTCCAGAAGCAGGTACTGAAGACTGAGCGCGAAGACCTGACCAGCGGCTGTTTCGATCGCGTGGCAGCCGGGAGCTTGAGTGGGCCGCAGCGGTGACGGAGGTCAGCGGCAAAATCGACCTGAAGGGCCGGGTCGCGATAGTGACGGGTGGCGCCCGCGGCATCGGCCAAGCCATCTGCCTGGCGTTGGCTCGCGAGGGCGCCGCCGTCGTGGTGGCCGACGTCATCGACGGTGCGGAGACGGCTGGAGCGATCGTCGGGCGCGGAGGTCGGGCGATGTATGTGCCGACCGACGTAACTTCCAGAAGCCAGGTCGAGGCGCTCGTCGAACGCGTGAAGGCCGAG
>DASPXK010000314.1:0-3229 GCA_035637315.1 Chloroflexota bacterium | reverse complement strand
CTGGAGAACCGCAACCGCGATCTGACCGAGGCGCTCAAGCAGCAGACCGCGACCAGCGAGGTGCTCAAGGTCATCAGCCGCTCGACCTTCGACCTTCAGCCGGTCCTCGAGACGCTGGTCGAGAACGCCGTGCGGCTGTGCGGCGCCGAGCGAGGGCTGATCTTTCGATTCGACGGGGGGTTGATGCGGCTGGCGGTCGCCTTCGGCGCCTCCGCTGAGCTGATGGATTTCGTCGAACGCAACCCGATCTCCCCGGGCCGATACAGCTGCGCGGCTCGGGTCGCGCTCGAGCGGCGGACGGTCCATGTTCACGACGTACTGGCTGACCCGGACTACACGTACGCGGCGCAGCGGGTAGGCGATTATCGCACCGTGGTTGGGATCCCGATGCTGAGACGGGACGTGCTCCTCGGGGCCATCATCATCTTCAAGCTCAAAGTCGAGCCGTTCACGGACAAGCAGATCGAGCTGTTGGAGACGTTTGCCGACCAGGCCGTGATCGCCATCGAGAACGTCCGCCTGTTCCAGGAGCTGGAGCGGTCGGTGGCCGAGCTGAAGGCGCTTGGGGAAGTCGGCCAGGCGGTCAGCTCCAGCCTGGACCTGCAGACGGTCCTGACCAGCATCGTCTCGCAGGCGGACCGGCTATCCGGGACGGATGGGGCGGTTATTTATGAGTACGACGAGTCGGTCGGGCAGTTCAGGCTGCGGGCAGCGCACAAGTTCGATGATCAGATGTTGCAAGTGCTGCGAACCACCAGCCTTCGAATCGGCGAGGGGGCGGTTGGCCGCGCAGCGGCAGCCCGGAAGCCGGTCGAGATCCCGGACACGCTCGCAGAGGGCGCGTACGGGGGACCGCTTCGGGCCGTCGTCGAGCAGTCTGGACATCGCGCCCTCCTGGCGGTGCCACTGTTGCGTAAGGATCGCGTCCTTGGCGGGCTCGTGGTGGCGCGGAAGTCGCCAGGGGAGTTCCCGCCGGCCGTCGTCGAGCTCATGCAGACGTTTGCCAGCCAATCGGCGCTGGCCATCCAGAATGCCCGGCTCTTCCAGGAGATCGAGGAGAAGAGCCGCGAGCTGCAGGTGGCGAGTCAGCACAAGTCGGATTTCCTGGCCAACATGTCCCATGAGCTGCGCACCCCGCTCAACGCCATCATCGGCTACAGCGAGATGCTCCAGGAAGAGGCCGAGGAGCTGGGCCATGATGCCTTCATCCCCGACCTCGAAAAGATCAACGCCGCGGGCAAGCACTTGCTCGGGCTGATCAACGACATTCTCGATCTGTCCAAGATCGAAGCCGGTAGAATGGACCTGTACCTTGAGTCCTTCGCCGTAGCTGACCTGGTGCGGGACGCGGTTGCCATCGTCCAGCCGCTCGTCGAGCAGAACGCCAACACGCTCCGGGTCAACTGCCCAGACGACATCGGTAGCATCCGAGCCGACCTGACGAAAGTCCACCAGGCGCTTTTCAACCTGCTCAGCAACGCCTGCAAGTTCACCGATCACGGCACCATCTCGCTGGCTGTGGGCCGCGAGCCAGCAGATGGCGCGGACTGGGTGAGCTTCGCTGTCGCCGATACTGGCATCGGCATGAGCCCGGAACAGATGAGCAGGCTGTTCGAGGCGTTTAGCCAGGCCGACACGTCCACGACCCGCAAGTATGGCGGGACGGGTCTCGGGCTGGCGATCAGCCGCCACTTCTGCCAGCTGATGGGCGGCGACATCAGCGTCGAGAGCGAGGTTGGCAAGGGCTCGACCTTCACGGTCCGAATTCCGGCCGAAGCCGTCGACTCGAGGGGCTCGACGCCCGCAGTCGTTGGCCCTCACCCCCCGTCCCCTCTCTCCCAAGATTGGGAGAGGGGGTCAGGGGGTGAGGGCCGCGGGCCGAGGCTGCTGGCCATCGACGACGACGCCACGGCGCGCGACCTGCTGCAGCGCCTGTTGACGTCTGAGGGCTTCGACGTGGTCACGGCGGCGAGCGGGGAAGAGGGGTTGCGGCTCGCGAAAGAGCTTCGTCCAGCGGCCATCACGCTCGACGTGCTGATGCCGGGCATGGACGGCTGGGCCGTTCTGGCCGCCCTGAAAGCGGACCCGGACCTGGCCGAGATTCCGGTCATCATGCTGACGATCCTGGACAACAAGGAGATCGGCTACGCGCTCGGCGCGGCCGACTACGTGACCAAGCCGATCGAGCGCAAGCGCCTGGCTGCCGTGCTCAAGAAGTACCGCCCCGCGGCGCAAGCCGGGCCGGTACTGATCGTCGAGGATGACGCGGGCACGCGCCGAACGCTGCGGCGGGCGCTGGAGAAGGAGGGCTGGTCGGTCAGCGAGGCGGCGAACGGTCGGGCGGCGTTAGAGCGCCTCGCGGAAAGCCGTCCGGCGCTCATCTTGCTGGACCTGCTGATGCCGGAGATGGATGGCTTCGAGCTAGTCGAGCGGCTTCGAGAGGCCGACGACTGGAGCGCGATTCCGGTCGTGGTCATCACCGCCAAGGACCTCGGCGCCGACGATCACAAGCGCCTGAACGGCTACGTTCAGCGTATCCTCCAGAAAGGGGCCTACCGGCGCGACGAGCTGCTGGCTCAGGTGAGGGACCTGGTGGCTGCCTCCACGGGCGCACAGCGCGCCGCAGGGGTCGGGTAGACGCAGATGGCCAAGATCCTGGTCGTGGAAGACAACGAGATGAACCGCGACATGCTCACACGACGCCTCGAGCGGCGAGGCTTCCAGGTAGTCACGGCGGTCGACGGCGCAGCGGGCGTGGCCATGGCCCGATCTGAGTCGCCCGACCTGATCCTGATGGACATGAGCCTGCCGGTCCTGGACGGCTGGGAGGCGACTCGCCAGATAAAAGCCGCCCCCGAGTCTCGATTGATCCCGATCATCGCCCTGACCGCCCATGCTATGGCGGACGACCGGGGCAGGGCGTTGGCGGCCGGCTGCGACGACTATGAGACCAAACCGATCGAGCTGCCGCGGTTGCTCGAGAGGATAGAGGCCTTGCTGACCCGAGGTTCCTGAGGCGCTGTGCGTCGTCGTGTCACCCACGACTCCACTTGGAGTGGCGAGGAGTGACGAAGCTGCCTAATCCAGTTGGTGTGGTCGACGAGGGGCTGCGCCGGCAGCATGCATATCTGGCCGCGCTGCACGAAACTGCGCTGGGACTGATCGGCCGGCTCGATCTGGACGACTTGCTCGAGGCGATCCTCAAGCGGGCGGGCCAGCTGCTGGGCAC
>DASPXK010000313.1:0-5682 GCA_035637315.1 Chloroflexota bacterium | reverse complement strand
CGCCCGCCTGGACGCCCAGTACCCGAAGAACGACTTCGCCAGCCAGTTCGATATCGATCCTAACGTCTACATCGTGATCCTGCTCGGCTTCTTCGTGGTGGCGCTAGCCGGTGCGATCGGCGCGCTCAAGTATCGGGACGTGCGCTGAATCGGCTTAGCCCAGCCGTACCTCATGGCCGAGTTTGGGGCACGCCGATGCGGGCGAAGAGGAAGATGCTCAAGATGCCCAAGATGCTCAAGATTTCGCGCTAGGGGTCTTGAGCATCTTCGCGAGGCGTGGGGGAGTCTGGGAGTGACCCTTCGGCGGGCTCAGGGCAGGCCCAGACCCAGCTCGGGCCGACTTTGCGGGGCCGGACGCGGAGGGCTTCCCTGGCGCGGCGGAGAGTGCTCTGGCTCAGGCCCAGCTCGGCGGCCTGGCGCTGGACGACGGTAGCTGGCAGGGGCCCGTCCGCGAGGATCGCTCGGAGCACGGACCTGGCCTCGTCGAGCACGCTAGCAGGGCGGCCAGCGGCCGGGTCGACGAGAGATTCGGCGGTCAGCTCCGACCGCCCCTCCCAGACGACCGTGACCACGCCGTTGAGGGCAGAGAGGAGCCGATAGGCTAGCGACGGGGGAAGGGTGGCAAGGTTGGATTTGGTGCTGGCCAGGATGCGGCGGGAAGCGGTTGGGTCGGATGGGTCCGGAGCGACCAGCAGGCCGGAGCGGGCGGCGCCGATCAAGCCGATGCTGCCGCCACCGCGGTAGAGCGGGTTGCGGGAGGCGCGCTTGGTGAGGTGGCGAATGAGCACGATGGCGATACCGGTGCGCTCCGCGAGACGGGCGGGCTGGACGAGCGCCTGGCGAACGCCCTGGTCGCTGTGAGGATTGATCTCGGGTCCGAGATAGGCGGCGAGTGGGTCGATGACCAGGAAGCAGGGGCGGAAGCGGTCGACGAGCTGTCCCAGGAACGGGGTAAAACGCGGGAGGAGCGGCAGCCCCCCGCCGACCGCGTCGGGCAGGTGGCTGAGGACGTAGACGCGGTCAATGACGGCGTGCGCGGCCTCGAGCCGGGGGCGGATGGTGTCGGCCGCCGCGTCTTCGGCGGAAAGCAGGAGCACGCGAGCTGGCTCATGGGGCGGCGCGGGGTCGTCGGGTAGGGCACGGCCGGCGGTGAGGCGGGCGGCGAGGTCGAGCATGAGGGTCGACTTGCCGAGGCCCGGGTCGCCGTCGAGGATGGTCAGCTTGCCGAAGGGAATGCGGCCGGGCCAGAGCCAGGTGACCTGGGTAGAGGGGACCTGAGAGAGGTTGAAGATGCCGCGGCTCTCGGGAGTCGTGTGGCCGTGCTCGGGCGCGGGAGAGCTTGGTGGGCTGGTGGGGGACCGCTTCATGTGGGCTCCGGCAGAGTATCGAGTAGCGAGTCGCGAGTCGCGAGCGCGTGCCTAGGAGCACTACTCGTGAGCGGGGGTTGGCGTTCCGCGCGAGGGCGACTGGAGTCGAGGGGTGAGACAGTTTGTCGGCAGGATCCAGCCGTTTGGCGCGCAGGTTTTGAAGGGACTGAAGGGACGATGGCGGAACGGCACGCAGCCACCACTAAAATATGGTTCGCTTAAAACGCAGTCAGCGGCCGGTTATTGCGAACCAACTGCAAGACCGTTGACGAAGGTGCCATAGGCGATGCTACGTGGCAGCGGGGTTAGAGGGACGAGGATTGGTCGGGCTTCCTGAGCGGTGTTGAGGTGACGATAGGGGCTTCAGCTGTTCATCGCTCGATGGCACCCGAGACTAGCGTGAACTGGTCTGCCGCCCGAGCTTAGCGCGAAGATTCGTTACATAGTGGCCAGGGGTGCTTCTCGTCATGCGCGAGTTGCTGGACGAGGGCGTCTAGCTCGACCGACTCGTGATCGGCGCAGACCAGCTTGGCTGCCCCGAGGATCGTCTGCTCGTTGATGGCGTGGACAAATTCAGGACTCCCCTTCCGGAAGCCCTCTGGTCCCGATCTCGGTGTGGCGACTAGCGCCAAATCCGGAGAGACTGGGAACGTCAGAAAGGCCCCTTCGCCCAGCGGCACGGTGCCGAAGAAGGAGATGATGCGGTGCTTTGGGTCTGCGATCACGACCGGATTGTCGCTAGTCACGAACCGCTTGTCGGCGGCCGCCTCGATGAACAGCCACCGCAGCGCCGCGATCTGCCGGGCAATGATCTCAAGGCTGAAGACCGACCCGATTAGGGCCGAGACACTGTCCATCCGCCAGTTCGACTCGTCGTCGCCCAGGATCGCCTGGCGCAGTTCCTGAATCGTCATGTCGTCAAGCGAGAATCTGCCAGCCTGGATAAGTTTGCGAGTGACCTGCTCGAACTCTACTGGATCGGACGCCAACTCCTTAGCCTGGCGAAACGCCCGGGCGCCAGCAGCCCGAGCGAAGCGTCGGTGAAACGGCGGGACACGCGTACGCAGCGAGGCCAGAAACCCGACCATCGTGTGGCGCTCCGGTGGGGCAATCATCGCCCTGCCGACGAGCTTCTGAAGCACGGGCTCGACCGCGTCCTCCAGGCCGCCGTGCAGATCCGTCTCGATGGAGTAGTCTCTCGTCCGATCCTCGTGACGCAGGGTGTAGTAGTCCCTCAGCCGGAAGAGCGCGCGGATCGGCTGTTGCTGTGGGCCTGGCCTTCCTTTCTCGTAGACCCACGTATCGGGGGGAATAGTCGGGTCAACGAATCGCTTCAGGTGGACGCGGGGGACGGTGTGTTGCCGTCGGGGCTCGGTACGTCGATGGGCTGACAAAAAACGGCGGCCTGGTCTTCGCCGCCGCGCTATTGGTGCTGCTGCTGGTCGCTCAGAGCGGCGCGCAGCGGCCCCGTGCGCCGAGCCGGGCCATGCACCGGCTCCAACCTCGCTTCGCAAGCTTGGGCGACTGGCCCGCCACACTGCCCATCACACTTCGAAATTGGCGGCTTCTCGGCCGTGCCTCCAGGGACTGCCGGCTAACCACCGAGGGCTGGTACACTTCCTTTGTCTGAGGGACAAGGCCCGAGGGCGTCTGCCTACGGGATTTACCGGGCGGATTCGGTGAAATACCCCTACCCGCGACACTCTGCCTTCTAAGCAGCGGGCCGCAGGTTCGAATCCTGCCTGGGCGCTGGCGGGGACTGATGATGCTTGGAGGAGCAATGCCGACGCGGGAGGCGCTGCGCCGACTAATTGACGAGCTGCCAGACCTTGAGTTGCTCGCCCTAGTGCGGTTCGCCGAGTTCCTGCACACTCGTGCTCTGGGTGGCGAGCGATTGTTGCGCTTCCTGGCTGACGCGCCGCTCGACGACGAGCCACTCACCGCCGGAGACAAGGAGGCGCTGGCCGCGTCCTACGACTCACGATCCGAGGAGCGAATCCGCCAGGACGAACTCCGTCGCGAACTCGGTCTGTGATATGGCGCATCGAATGGGAGCGTCGCGCCTCGGATGAGCTGCGCCGCCTCACACGAGGCAATCCTAACCAGGCTCAGCGCATTCTCGACGCCCTGGACCGGCTTGCCCAATAGAATCAGGGTGACGTGAAAAGGCTCGAGGGCCGTCCTGGCGAGTATCGGCTCCGGGTCGGCGGATGGCGGGTACTCTTCCGGCGAGATGCGGCCGCCGGCTGCGTTATTGTCGCTCGCATCGCGCCGCGTGGCCGAGCCTACCGCCGCTGAGTGCAGCGGTCTTTGGGATGAGCGCAGCATCCGTTGATAGCGAGCGGCCCTATCGGGTGCGAAGCGTCATTGAGATAGCCAGCAGGCCCCGGCGGTGGGGCTCAGATATGACGAAAACGCCGGCCGGGTGAGTCTTGCCCGTTCCAGGTCCGGCAGCGGGGTAAGGTGGGACTGCTCGGCGGCGAAGCCCTCGAGCGGCGCCTGCTGGGTGGTGGCGTGGACGCGCACATCGAGATCATCGCGCTCGAAGGCGGCCAGCTCAGCCGGGAAGTGGGCGAAGGTCCCGAAGCCGTTGCCCTTGATGAAGTGCTGGTCGAGGTAGAAGAACGAGCGCTCGATCTTGCCCTTCGTCCTGGCGCGGCCAACCTGGCAGGCGCGCGGCTTGAGCCGGTAGTCACCGTCAGCATCCTCCTTTTGGCCTCCTCTTGGGCAGAGCCCACGACAGGAGATGATGCTGCCTACGGGTGGAGTCACTTTTACCGCGGAAACTCGGTCACTTTTCAGGCGGAATCCACGCCGCCCAGCTATACGACGTGGCCGTGAGGAGGGCAAAGCCCGTCTACCGGGAGCCAAACGAGCTCTTCGCCCTCACGTATCCGACGTCCAAGCTCCGCGAGCTGGCAAAGGACGTGCTCAATCGTCTTGCTGGCAGGAACGGGAAGGCACTAGGCGGCCTTCCGCTACCGTGATCACCTCGCAGGAGTGGTGACCCGCCCGGTGACGGCGGCGATCGAGTGGCAGCATCGCGTCATTCGGGAGAGCTCCTGGCCGGGGCAGATCAGCGGGCAGTGGGGTCGAGGGCGGCGCGCGCGAGCCGTTGGACCAGGGCCGCGACCTGCTCGGGGCCACGCGTGGCTCCGGCCAGGCTGTCGTAGCTCTGGAAGCTCGTCAGCATGTGCAGGACGTCGACCGCCTCCTCAAACGCATCGAGCGACGGACGCCCGTGTCGGTCGGCCAGCCGCCGGAGGATGACGCGAAGACCTTCCCGCCGCCACTCCTCGCGTGAGACCGGCTCGAAGTCCGGGTCGAGGGCGGCAAGCCCCTGGAGTCGGCGGATGATGAGCCGGTCCGAAGCCCAGAAGCGGCAGAAGACCGCGATGAACTCGGCCAGCGCGTCGAGCGGGTCCCGTCGACTGAAGGCGCCGCGAAGCTGCTCCATCCCGCCTCGGGCTGCCAGGTCGTCGAAGAGCGCTTCGAGGAGTCCGGCCTTCGAGCCGAACTGGTAATAGACAGTCATGCGGGCGACGCCCGCCAGGCGGGCGACGGCGTCGACCGTGAAGCCGGCAAAGCCGCCGCTGGCCGTGAGCAGCTCGCGGGCGGCGGCGACGACGCGCGCCCGCGTCTGTTCGGCGGCTGGCCCGCGCTGGCCGAGTCGGTAAGGGCGTGGGCTCATGGCTGGCGGTCCCCAATTGTGGACCGGCGGGGCCGATCATGACCTAGCTTAGACAGAGAGTACAAACAGAGAGTATAACTTCTCGAAGTGAGTAGTGGTTAGTGGGTAGGGCGGTCGCCGTCCACCACTACGCACTACCGCGCTACGCACTACTCACTAGCTGACCACGTGCGCCCAAGGAGGACAACATGTCTACGCAGCGCCCCTTCCGCTTTGGCGTCGTCGCGCACCAGGTCCGTTCGGCGAAGGACTGGATCGCCAAGGCGCGTCGCGCCGAGGCGCTGGGCTTCTCGACCTTTCTGTCGGTCGACACGGTCGGCATGACGCCCGCGCCGATGCCGGCCCTCGCCGTCGCGGCCGCCGCGACCCACACCCTTCGGGTGGGGACGCTGGTGCTCGCGAACGACTTCCGCAATCCGGTCCTGCTCGCCCGCGAGTGCGCCACCCTCGATCTGCTCTCGGATGGCCGATTCGAGCTGGGCCTCGGGGCCGGCCGCCCGACCGCGGAGGACGACTACCGTAAGCTGGGCATCTCGCTCGATCCGGGCGGTGTCCGGGTGGAGCGACTGGCCGAGTCGCTCGGCATCGTCAAGGCGCTGCTCGGAGGCGAGCGAGTGAGCGCCT
>DASPXK010000312.1:0-6415 GCA_035637315.1 Chloroflexota bacterium | reverse complement strand
CATCACCTCATTGCGGCGGAGCGGGGCGCACATAAAGGCGAAGGTCGGCGGCGCGATGATCCCCGCGAACGGTCCCCGGCTCGCGACGGTGGGGTCGAGATACAGGGGGTTGTGGTTGCGCACCGCCTCACAGTATGCGGCGATGCTCTCCGCCGTGACGAGGTAAGTGAAGGGCGGTCCGGTGTCGCCGACGCGCGCTACGTCCCAGCTGTATGTGGGCATCGCGCGGATCTGTTCTTCGGTGAACGAGTCGCCGAGGACAGCGACTCTAGCAGCGTTCATGATCGCACCTCACAGTGCTAGTCATCGGCCGGTGGCAAGGTCGGCAATGATCGGGTGTCGAGGCCGACACAAGAATACCAGGGATCGCAAGGCTGGATACCGGTACGGCCTGCCCTTTCAGCCGACGCGAGTGGCTCCCGAAGAGCTGGCCCCGCTCGCCCGGGCCTACGCCAACGCGGGCGGCGCCCCCCTCGCCGCCCGCGTGCGGATGTCAGTCAGCGAACCGGTTGGGGGCCGGGGCCCGATCTCCTTTCCCCGCCCTCGTCGGCCCGCCCTCGTACCTCGCAGACCAAGCTCCGCGCCTACGCCTCGCCGGGCGTGACCCATGCCTCGGTGGTCGCCGGCTTCGACTGCGCCAGTTGCGGGGCCACGATCGACGCCCTGGGGGCGGCGGCGCCCCCGCTAAAGTAGGGGCGTGATTCTTCGCTCCCGCGCTACCAAATCTACTATCTACCACCTGTCGGCTATAATGCTGGCTTGAGGCCGGCGATGGCAATCCAAGTCCCGAAGCACCGATTCACCGTCGACGAGTACTACCGGATGGCCGAGGCTGGCATCCTGGACGAGGACAGCCGCGTCGAGCTGATCGAGGGACAGATCGTCGACACGCCGCCGATCGGTGCCGGACACGCAGACGCCGTTGACGAGTTCGCCGAGGTATTCGTGCTGCGGTTCAGCGACGTGGCACGCGTACGATCGCAGAACCCAATCAGGCTCGACACCTACAACGAGCCTCAACCTGATGTTGCGCTCTTGCGCCGCCCGGCCGAGCGCTATCGAACGACTCACCCGACGCCGGAAGACGTGCTTCTCATGGTACAGGTGGCGGACTCGACGTTGGCCGAAGACCGCGCCGTCAAGATGCCGTTATATGCTCGATTCGGCATACGCGAGGCGTGGCTGGTGGACATCCCGCATAGCGTGGTCCACGTTTACCGTGATCCGGCTCCGGATGGATATGGGGTGGTGCAGACGTTGCGGCGAGGGGATCGGGTGGCGCCGCTGGCGTTCCCGGAGCGCGAGCTCGAGATCGCCGAGCTGCTCCGCTGATTTCGATCGGCCGCGGGTTCGCGACCAACCCAGACGCTCACCTCGACGATTAAGAGCTGGTCCGGATGCACATGGTCGGATGCGACCCGACGGCCTGCCGTTGACGAAAGAGAGCCTCAAGCGGGCCCGAGCAGGGATTCGACCTGCTTCGCCCACCCAATCCGGGCCGAGAGCGTGGCCGTGTCGAAGCCGGGGATGGCGATCGAGGTCGCGCCGATCGCTCGGCCGGCGCTTGCGATCGAGGACGGATCGGGATCACGAAAGATCAGGTCGTCCAGTGCCGCGTCCGGCACCTCATCGGCGGCGGCCTCCGCGCTGGCCTGCACCATCTTGGTGCGAATCGACTCCACTCGTTGGTCGTCGAGGCCCCAGCGCCGCCTGACCTCCGGGGCGCTGTTCAACGCGGCGTAGACGGTTGTCCTCCGCACCCGGCCTTCGACACTCGCGTCGTTCAGCACGAGCGGCGCCCAGACGATCTCGGGCTGCTCGCCGGGGGCGGCTCGGCCCTCCCGGGCCCCCGCCCGAATCCGCTCCACCGTGCGGTCCAGATCGCTCTGCGGGACGGCCCAGAGCAGCGCCCGGTCGGCATGGCGGCCGGCCGTGGCCAGCATCCGATTCCCGCGCGCGGCGATGAGAATGGGCGGCAGCGACAGCGGGAGCTCCAGGTGCTTTCCGCTCTCCTCGTCGAGCGGCGCCCCGCCGGCGACGGCCCGGATCAGTGTCACCAGGTCGGCCACGCGCTCGGCCGCGTCGCGGCGGGAGACGTGAGCGGCCAGGCTGACCTCCGAGCCGCCGGCCGCGATCCCGACCATCACGCGCGGGCCGGCCAGCTCCTGGAGGGTGGCGATGCCCGAGAGCGTGTGGAAGGGATGGCGCAGGTACGGATTGGTAGTGGTGGGGCCAATGGTCAGCCTTGTCGTCGCTCGCGCGGCCTCGGCCAGGAGGACCCACGTGTCACGCCACCAGAAGGCGTCGGCGACCCCGAGCCAGTCGGCCCCGGCCGCTTCGGCGGTGGTGGCGAACTCCACCACCTGGTCGGCGGTCGGGTTCGCCAGGTGGCTGATGACCCCAACCATCAGCCGAGCTCCCGGGCCAGCTCGGCGAAGGCGGCCGCGCACGCATCGAGGGTGGCAGGGATGTCCTCCTGGTGCAAGGCCAGGCCGATACTCGCGGGCCGATGCTCCCGCGCCAGGCCAGCGAGGCGCTGCCCGACCTCGCGTGGGCTTCCCCACAGCAGCGTCAGCCCCAGCACGTCGTCCGTCATCAGGCGGCGGGCAGGCTCTCGATCGCCGGCCTGGAAGGCGTCGGCGGCGGCCTGCAGGTCGGCCCGGGAGACGCCGGCCAGCGCGGCCGTCTCCGGAGGTGCGTTCAACAGCGTCCACACCATTTGAGGCCGGGTGCGCTCCAGCTCTTCGGGCCCGAAGGCAACGGAGAGGTACAGCGCGATCGGGATATCGCGCACCGATCGGTTCCAGCCGATGACCTGCGGGAGCCGCACGAGCGGCAGCCCGGCCACGAACGAGCCATCGGCCTCCGCCGAGGCCAAACAGTTGATCCGTTCCGATCGGGAGCCGATGAAGACTGGCAGATCGGGGTCGACGATGAGCCTGGCTGGGGGCGTGTACCCTTCCGTAGCCTCGCCCCGACAGGTCGCCCGAATGATGCGCAGCGCGCGCCGGACGCTCGCCAGCGGCCTGATCGGCTCGATGCCGAGCGGGCCGAGGCAGATGCTCCCACCGACGCCGAGCCCCAGGGTCGCTCGGCCGCCCGAAAGCTCGTTGACCGTCATCATCGACACGGCGCTCAGGGCGGGATGGCGAGCGTACGGGTTGGTGATCCCGACAGCCAGGCGGATCGAGTGTGTGCGCACCGCGGCCGCGGCGAGCACCGTGAAGGGCTCGCGCGCCGACCCCTCGTCGCCGAGCCAGAACTCGCCGATCCCGAGCTCTTCGGCCTGCTCGGCAGCCTCAACCAGCAAGGGCGCCGGCGCGTCCGGGAAAAACCACACCCCGGTTGGTAAGCTGGGCACGGCCGCGGATTATACTTGCTCGACACCAGACGTGACGTACGGAGGGAGCAAGGATGGGATGGATTCGAACGATCCCTTGGAGCGAGGCGGAGGGCCTGCTCAAAGAGGCGTACGACTGGCAGGCAGCCAGTTTGGGCGAGCCGTCTGAATACACGATGCTCGGCAGCCTGTATCCTGAGCTGGTTTACGAGCGCCTGCGGCTCTACAAGACCGTGGAAGGCTGTCCTTCGGGCTTGAGCCCGATCGAGCGCCAGGTGGCCAACCTGGTGACGTCGGTGATGAACTGCACGCCGCACTGCTCATCGGGCTCGACCCTGAAGGTGCAGGCGCTTGGCGTAGCCCCCGAGCTGGTGGACGCGATCAACGCCGACCCGCGCACGGCACGGTCTGGAGATCCGCGACTGGACGCCATCATCGCGTACGCGGTGAAGCTCACCCTGGACGCCGGCGGGACGACCGAGGAGGACATCGAGGCGCTCCGCGCCCATGGCCTGTCCGACCTCGACATCCTAGACCTCAACAACCGGGTGGCCTACTTCTGCTACACGAATCGAGTCGCAAACGGTCTCGGGCTGAAAACGATCATGCACACCGTACGAGAGGCCACACTAGCCTTGCCGCGGTAGGGACTTAACCCCCTGGCTACCGCCGACAGCGGTGGCGTCCACCTCGATCAGGTAGTCGGGATCGGCCAGAGCGCTCGTGCCGGCGAGCGTGCTGGCCGCCGCGTGGTCGCCCAAAACCTGGCCCGGGCGCTCATCGAGGCCCGCGCGGTGCGTCCCTATACAATCCCGTCCATGCGCGTGGGCGGGCTGGGGCTGATCTCCGGGGCGACGCTCGTGCTGTTTGGGGTCGGTGGGCTGCGACAGATCTTCTCCGTCTGGGTGCGGCCGATCGAGGCCGACTTCGGGGCTGACCGGGCCACCGTGGCCGGGATAGCCGCGCTGAGCTACCTGATGTTCGGCTTGGGCCAGCCGTTCCTCGGCCGCCTCGTCGATCTGGGCGGTCCAAGGCTGGTAGTGCCTGGCGCCGTGCTCGCGGCCGGGCTCGGCGCGCTCCTCGCGCCGCTCACGGCCGCACTCTGGCAGTTCGGCCTCGTCTTCGTGCTCTTGACGTCAGTCGGCTACGCCGGCGCGGCAAACGCGACCATTGCCGCCGCGGTTATGCAGCGCTTCGAGCGCCGGCGCGGCTTGATCTTCGGCCTATGCAGCGCCGGCGCGCCACTCGGACAACTGATCCTGGCGCCCGTCGCGGCTGTCTCCATAGACGGTTTCGGCTGGCGGCCGACGATGGCTGGCTTCGGTGTCGCGCTCCTCCTGGTGGTGCTGCCGGCGGCTTGGATGCTGCTGGCCCGCACGCCGGCCCCCAAGCGAGCGAGCGGACCCGGCCTGCTCACCACCTTGCGCCTGGCGTTTCGCCGGCGTGCATTTGTGCTGCTCTTCGGGAGCTACTTTCTGTGCGGCCTGACGACCCTCGGCGTCGTGCATACCCATCTGGTGCCGTATGCCGTGGACGTCGGCGTTTCGGCCGTCGCGGGCGCGCGTGTGCTGGGCTTGGTCGGGCTGTTCGACGTCATCGGCCTGATCGTGGCTGGCCAGGCCGCGGATCGCTGGGGCGGACGCCTGCCGCTGGTGGTGGCGTTTACGGTCAGGGCGCTGTCTCTGCTGTGGCTGGCCACGGCCACGGACGAGCGCGCCCTGGTCCTCTTCGCGCTCGTCTTTGGGCTGACCGACATGGCCACAATCCCGCTGGTGGCGGCCGCGTCGGCGGAGATCTTTGGACCACGCATGATCGGAGCGTTGATGGGCATTCTGGTCGTCGCTCACCAGATCGGCTCGGCGACTGGCTCTTACCTGGCCGGGGTCGGCTACGAGCTCCTCGGAAGCTATCCGACAGTCATGCTCGCCTCGGCTGGACTGTCGCTCTGCGCCGCCCTGCTCAGCTTGAACCTGGAGGCGAGGAATGAGGAACAAGGAATGAGGAATGAGGGACCGGCGTGCTGTTGTGGGCCTCGCACCGTTTCTGGATCTTCTCGCTGAAACGGTATTCCAGTGCCAGCAGCTAGGCGGCCTGTAGGGGCACGGCATGCCGTGCCCAGGCACTGGGCACTAGGCAGTGGAAGCGTGTTTCCCGTCATCCTCTGCCTACTGCCTACGGCCTTCTGCTTACTCGTCCTCGCCAGCCACCCGGGCCGAGTCGGGCTGAAGAGCCTGCTGCTGCTGCCGGCTGTGTTCAGTCAGGTCCCCCTCCAGCCGCTGAACTGGCTGAGTCCACCTCCGCGACGCGAGACGTTCCGCTTCGATTACAGCGTCGGACAGGTCGAGGGAGACATCTACTTGCCCGGCCCGAGCGGTCGGTACGGAGCGCTGCTGGTCCTCCTTGGGGCACGGCCGTTAGGGCGCGACGAGCCGATCCTGGTCCGCTTCGCCGAGGGCGTCAGTCGAGCAGGAGCCGTGGTGATGATCCCAGCCTCGTCGAACCTGGCCGCCGGCAAGGTGCTGCCCGAAGAGGTCGACGCGATCGTCGAGGACGTGGCGCTGCTGCGCTCCCATGACGACGTCGACCCGAATCGGATCGGCATCCTGGGCTTTTCGGTGGGAGGCTCGCTGGCGGTGCTGGCCTCGGCCGACCCGCGTCTGGCCGGGCAGCTCGCCTTCGTGAACACATTCGGCGGCTACAACGACGCGCGCGATTTGACTCGAGCCGTCTCGACTCAGAGCCTCGAGTACGCCGGAGTGAACGAGGCCTGGCAGCCCCATCAGTTGACCGTCTGGGTGGTCGCCCGGCAAATCGTCGACACGCTGCCGCCAGGGGCCGACCGCGACGTCCTGGAAGAGCTTTACGTCCGAGAAGAGCCCTCGGCCCGCGAGGAGGTCGGGCGTCTCTCGCCGCTCGGCCGTGTCGTCCTGGAGCTGCTCGACGGGCTCTCGCCGGCCGGGGCCGAGGAAGCGCTGGCGCTCCTCCCCGAAGCCACTCAGGAACGCCTGGCACGGATCTCGCCGGCCGCGGTTCTCGACCGGGTCCACACGCCCCTGCTAGTCATGCATGACCGGG
>DASPXK010000311.1:0-14119 GCA_035637315.1 Chloroflexota bacterium | reverse complement strand
TGTCCGCGGTCGACTCGCCCGCCGGAACACAAGGAGATGGCGTCATGGCTCAGACGACTCTGACCACCCTGAAGGCGAACAGCATCGACCACGTCGTGCTCCATGTTCGGGACGTGGACCGCGCCAAGAGGTTCTATGTCGAGTTTCTGGGCATGACGGTGGCGCACGAGCACGGGCGCCAAACGTTCCTACGCTGCGGCAGCCAGCTGGTGGCGCTGTTCGAGCCATCCGAGGGCGCTGACATCCACGCCGGCAGCGAGCTCAACCATATGGCGCTGAAACTAGAGTCTGGCGACTTCGAGCAGGTGAGCGCCGCGCTCAAGGCGGCCGGGATTCGGTTCTGGGGTCGCGAGGGCGATCCCTACTGCATCTACCTCGAGGACCCAGACGGCCACCGCCTCCAGCTCATCACGACCGACCACGGACAGCGCCCACACGAACACTCCTGATCTCCTTGGCGGACCACAACCGAAAAGGCACCGCGAATCTCAGCCTGGCGCCCGAGCCCGTTTCAGCGCTCGTCTGGCGACCGCGAACCCTCTTCGCTCTCCACCTCTTGCCAGAGCTCCTCGTGAGGAACGCCAGTCCCTTCGCGGATCCGTTGCCGAGCGGCGTCGAGGATCATTCGGAGCCGTGGTGAGTGGGCGAGGATCAGGCCCTCCAGCTCTTCTTCGTCGCCGACGGCCAGCAAAACCGCCACCGGCTTGCCGTTCCGGGTGACCACCACAGGTCCCTGCTCACTCGCCTTCAGATAGGAACTGAAATGTGCCTTGACATCGGCCACTGATACGATCTTCATAGCTCCACTTCCTCTCCCCCGATCGTCAAGCGGTTTCTATCTTTAACCCCGATCGCGAGGATCTGGACCTCGTGTCTGTCGTGGTCCACCACATAGAACACGCGGAACCTGTTGCCTGGACCGAACCGCAGCTCCCACGTCGCCTCGAAGGCCACTGGCCATCGCAGGGGTTTGCGATTGCGCGTCGCGGTTTCTGGCTCGAACCGCAGCTGTTCCTCGATGGTCATGCGGATGAGTGAGTGATAGCCGGCTTCAATCGCTCGTAGGTGTCGCCTGACTTCCGGGTCGTAGATCAGCGAGTATGGTGCCCGGCGCGCCATTGTGACTAGAATTATGGTCAGCTGCGTGCCTGCCGTCAACCCGAGACCGGCTATGCTCGCTACCAGACGTCCCAACGAAGATGCTCGAATCCCTAGGGTGACCACCTTGAGCACCTTGAGCACCTTCATTCTTCATTTGTGATAGCCCCCCAACTGCGCCAGGAAATCCTCGACGCCTGCCGGGTGTTGATGCACTTCCGCATGGTCGAGGGCTTCGGGCACGTCAGCGCCCGCTTGCCGGACGAAGACCACATCGCGATCACGCCCCGCACGGCTCTGGCCCTAGTGCGTCCAGAAGACCTCGTTGTGCTGGACCTGGCGGGGCGCCAGGTGGAGGGCAGCGCTCGGCCGCCGCTGGAGACCCCGATGCACCTGGCCGTCTACCAGCGGCGACCCGACGTGCAGGCGATGTGCCGCGCCCATCCGCGCCACGTCGCCGCCTTCGCCGCGGCGGCCGAGCCGCTGCGCTGCGCGCATGGCTTCGGCGCTAACCTCGGCGCCGAGGTGCCCGTGTTCCCGGAGCCAGTGCTCGTCGATACGCCGCAGCTGGGCGAGCGGATGGCCGATGCGCTGGGCCAGGCCGACGCCGTGATCGTGCGCAGCAGCGGCATGCTGGCGGTCGGCCAGTCCGTCCCGGACGCGGTCGTGCGGGCCTTGTTCTTGGAAGAGATGGCCGCGGTGGAGCTGCTGGCCCGCGGCGGCGGGCTGCGCCCGGCCTATCTGACACGCGCGCAGGTCGCCTTTCGACGCGGCAGCGACCAGGCTCACGAGCCGCTCCGCGCCTGGGAGTTCTACCGCGCGACGGCGCTTGGCGAGGTCCTGTGACCATCCCGATTCGCCTGGCCTGCGGCGCCTACGACCGCACCCGAGCCCTGATCGACGGGTCCGTCCGCCCTGAGGGCGTGCGCCTCGAGCTGGTCGTGATGGACGACGCATTCGCGCGCCACGACCGCATGATCCGCGAGGAGGCATTCGACGTCTGCGAGCTGTCGATGTCTTCGTACTTGATGGCTCGCGAGCGCGGGCGAGGATTCATCGCTATTCCGGTCTTCCCCTATCGCATGTTTCGCCACGGCTACGTGCTGATCAACCGGCGTTCCGGCGTTAGCCGGCCCCAGGACCTGGTCGGCAAGCGGATGGGCGTGCCGATGTACCAGATGACCGCGGCGGTCTGGGTGCGCGGGCATCTGCAGCACGAGTACGGAGTCGCGCCCCAGCAGATGCGCTGGGTCACGGACCGGGACGAGCTAGTGGGATTTCGGCGAGCGAACGACCTGCAGATCGAGGTGGCGCCGCCCGGCAGCTCGCTCGAAGCCATGCTGGTCGCCGGTGACCTGGACGCGCTGATCATGGTCGAGGAAGTGCCCGAAGCCTTGCTCCAGCAGCCGGACGTGGGGCGCCTGTTCCCCAACTACGCCCAGGTCGAGCGGGAGCTCTACCAGCGGACGGGCATCTATCCGATCATGCACGCGCTGGTCGCGAGATGCGCCGTGCTGGACGCACACCCCTGGCTCGCGACCAGCCTGATGCGGGCATTTCAGGAGGCCAAGGAGCGCGCCCTCGAGGAGCTGCGCTACCCGAGGACGAGTACCCTGGTCTGGGCCGGCACCTACCGCGAGCAGGAGCGAGCCGTCTTCGGCTGGGACCCTCACCCGTACGGCCTGGAGCCGAATCGGCCGACGCTGGAAGCGCTGGCAACATACTCGTTCGAGCAGGGCCTGACGACCAGGCGCCACGCTGTCGACGAGCTGTTCGTCCAGGCCTGACCAGGCCAAGCCTACAGCTTGTAGTAACGCGCGGCGTTGCCGCCCAGCAGCAGCTCCTTGTCCGAGTCCGAGACGTCGGACCGGTCGCGCAGGTAGGCGACGGAGCCGAAAAGGCGGTCGCCGTGCGGGATGTCTGAGGCGTAGATGAACTGCTTCGAGCCGACCATCTCCAGCACCTGTGGCAGCAGATGGTCCTCGACCTCGAACCCGAAGTACACGTTGCCGCCTTGAACGTACTCGGATGGCTTGCGCTTAGCGTGGTATTCCCACCGTCCGCGCTCCACCGCCATCTCGTAGTAGTGGTCCATCCGCTCGAGCAGGAATGGGATCCAGTGGCAGCCGGCCTCGAAGAAACATGCCCGCAGCCGCGGGAAGCGGTCCAGCACGCCGCCGGCGACGATGTCGAGGAAACCGGTGAACATCGACACGGTAAACGGCAGGACCAGCGAGTCGTAGACCGTGTCGTACAGGCTGCCCAGGCTCGCCGACGGCCAGCCCACGTGCACGGCCAGCGCCAGGTCGAGGTCCTGAACCTGGGCGTAAAAGGCATCGAAACGCGGGTTGTCGAGCTTCTCCTCCCCGACCGTGCCCAGTGTGAGGACGCCGATCGCCCCCAGCTCGCGGGCGCGAAGTAGCTCGTCCACGGCGGCCGGGACGTCTCCCAGGTTGACCACGGCCACCCACTTCAGGGCCTCGGGCCGCTGGCCGCACACGTCGGCGGTCCAGGAGTTGTAGCAGCGGCACAGGGCGTTCTGCAGGGCCATGTCCTCGGCGAGCGGGTAGCCCAGGAACAGGGTCGGGAAGATGACCTGCAGGTCGATCCCCTCGCTCACGTTGTAGCGGATGCGCGCGTTCACGTCGCTCAGGACGATGCTCTCCAGTGGGTCCGGCTTGGAGGCGGTCCAGCGCGTCTTCTGCTGACCGACGGCGGCCGGGGTGGCAAAGTGATGGGCGCCTCGACCGGTCCGGCGCGGCCAGGTGCGCCCGTCGATGAGCCAGTAGGCGCTCTCGCGGGCCTGGATCACCTGCGGACGGCGGTCGGCGAAGACGGGATCCCAGTACGGGTCGGCAAACGTGGCCGGCGACTCCTCCACGTGCGCGTCCGCGTCGATCACTCGCATGGCGTTCCTCCTGGCATGGGCCCACTGACTTCTGCGACTGGCGCTCAGACGATGTGGCGGTCGTGGTCGACCGAGGGGACCTCCAGTCCAACGCTTTCCAGGAACGGGTTGATGTCGGCGATCCAGCGCTGGCGTAGCTGTTCGTTGTCGTAGCGGCGGATGCCAAACGCCACCGCCTGGGCGGCAAACTTCGAGTCCTTGCGACCGAACGTGTCGAGCGAGCGCGGGTACCACTTGAAGAGGGCCTGCTGGACCTCGTCGCGCGTGCCGCGGCAGAGGTCCAGGTAGTCGGGATTGGTCAACATGGTCTTGATCCGATTCTGACCGAAGGAGGCGTGGAAACGCTCCTCGTGGACCATCGAGGTCATCGACCGCGCGAAGGGGGCAAAGCTGGAGTTCTCGAACGCGCGCAGATGGTGCCAGGCGACCAGGTCCATCGTGCAGCAGAACATGCACAGGTCGATCCAGCTCTCGAACGGGATGTTGAAGGCCTCCAGGAGATGTTCGCCTATCTTCTTGTGGAGCAGCTCGTCGGCCATCGCCCTGCCGTCCGGGCCAAAGGTGGCTAGCAGCCGGCAGTCCTCCATACCCTGGAAGGCCTCGTCGGCGCAGATCTGGGCCTGGCTGAAGCGGTCCTCGGCCGTCGGTCCGGCATTGATAAAGGGCTGGTGCTGCTCGACCGAGGCGAACTCGGTCGAGGCGAGGGCGTAGATGATCTTCAGGACCGTCTCGCGATAGTCCGGCGTCATCTGCTCGACGGCCTCGATCTTGCGCATCCCGCGCAGCTCGCCCCAGCTTACGTGGCGCGTGATGAACTCAGTCATGATCCCTCCAAATTGTCATCGAAAGCGAAGCGAGCCATGTGCCTGCGGGGCAGCACTCAAGATGAAATGGGCAGCGGCTCCCGGTCCGCCCTCTCCCCCAGCCCCCTCCCCCAAGCTTCTCCGCTTCGCATCGGGATGACAAGGGTCCTCGCTCAGGATGACGATGACTCAAACGCCCAGGTCGTACGGGAGCTCGTAATCGAGCGCCAGGTTGTTGACGACCTGCCACATGGCCGAGAGCGCCTGCTCGACGTTGGCCCGCACGCCGGGCGGCAGCTCGTCTCGTTCCAGCATCGCTTTCAGGTCGCGGTAGATGCGCAGCGCCTCTGCATCCAGCCCCCCGGCGGCCAACGCCTCGGGCTTTCGTGCAGTGCTCGCCGCGGACGCTTCGCTGCCTCCGCCGCCGCTCACCCCGCGTCCTTCCGTGTTCACCGCTCGTCCACCAGTCGGCGGGCCTTCAGCTCGAAAGTGGGCAGGCTGTTCGGCTGCATCGGGCGAGTGGCGAAGCGGAGCCCTTCGTGGGCATACGCTAGCTCGTCGGCGATCCGCTCGGCAAGGCGTCGGCCTTCCGCTTCGGGGAGGTCCGGTAGAGGCTCCAGCTCCACGGTGATCTCGTCCCCCATCTCGGCGCGGGCAAGCACGATGCGGAACTCGCGGATCGCCTCGAACCGGCGCACGACGCCTTCCACGGCCGACGGGTGCACGTTCGTCCCGCGGACGATGCGCACGTCGTCGGTACGGCCAAGGATGCCGCCCCAGTAGAGATCGAAGCCGCGGCCGCACGAACACTCGCCCGCCGGTACCCGCCGGACCAAGTCATGCGTACGGTAGCGGATAATGGGCAGGCTGCCGATGCCGAGCGCGGTGGTGATCCGTTCACCGGTCTCGCCCATCGGGACCGGGTCGCCCGTCTCGGGGTCGACCACCTCCTCGATGAAGTGGTCCTCGGCGATGTGGATCCCGCCGGACTTGGCAGCGCACTCGAAGGCCGAGATGCCGGCGAAATCGCCCGCGTGGGCGCCCCATTTGCACTCGAGCAGCGTCTTCGTGGCCGGGATGGAGGCGCCGGGCTCGCCGGCGTGGATCAGCAGCTCCACCTTGGTCCGCTCGCCAGGTCGAGGCCCTGTTGCTCGGCGATCGCGGCCAGCCGCAGGCCATAACTTGGCGTGGCCACCACCGCGGTCGCCCCGCAGTCCACGATCTGCCGCAAGCGGTGCTCGCTCGGCTGGGAGCCGCCCGCTACGGTCATTGCGCCGATCTTCTGCGCCCCGTAGTGGGCCCCCCAGAAGCCAATGAACGGGCCGTAACCGAAGGGGAAGTAGACGACATCCGAGGCCCGCAAGCCGAAGGCGTACAGCGCCCGGGCCCAGGCGTCGGCGCCCCAGTCCCAATCGCGCCGCGTCTCGAAGACCCGCAGAGGCGTGCGACCAGTCGTGCCGCTCGTGTGGTGATAGGCCACCGCCAGCTCGGGCGAGCATGTGATGGCCGTGCCGTAGGGCGGGCTGGAGGCCTGATCCGCGAGGATCTCTTCCTTGGTGAGGAAGGGGATCGACCTAAGCTCCTCGAGGCTCCCGATCCGCTCCAGCTTGACCCCGGCCGCCCCCACCTTGCGCTGCCAGAAGGGTCTGCGCCGCATGGCCCAGGCCAGCAAGGTGCGCAGCTTCCGCAGCTGGAGCGCGGCCAGCGCCTCGCGCGGCATTCGCTCTGTGGTCGGACTCCAGTAGTCGGTTGGCCGCGCGGGTGGCAGCCAGGGGTCGGGCACGTCTACCGGCGGCTGCTCGCCGCCGAGGCGGCCCGACTTCCCCGCCGCCCCGCGTCCAGGCCGTACCTGCGGGCGGCGCTGTCCCACAGGATCTTCGGTTTGGCATCGCCGCCGTGGACCGGATCATCCATTGCCAGCCATCCCTGGTGTCTCCAGCTTACGAACGCCTGCCCGACTTAGGCGGTGCCTAGAACATGGTACTCGGGTTCGGTTCAACATCGACAACACGCCTTCGAGGCGGATGATGTGCGCTGCCAGGCACCTCTCCAGATCATGCTATGGTTCCAGGAGACTCGGGTCTGCGAATCGGGAGGCACGGCCCTGTGGAGCGGTGGGAGCGGCGCGAGAGGAAGCGGCGCAGCCTGCGGGAGCGAATGCCGAAGAGCGGCTACAGCGTGCTGCTCTTGGCCAGGCTCGCACAGCGCCGCGCTCAAGAGCGGGTCCGCCGGTACCAGCAGACCCTCGCGACCCTCCAGCGTCGCCGCAAGCGCCGCTAGCGCGGGGAAAGATTCATCCGTTGCCGGTCCGGCGATGCGCACCGTGCGCGTTGGCGACTGGTGGGCCGAGTCCCTCGGGGCCTCTGGGCCGAGCGTGTGTTCGAGGATTTGCGGACGGTCGGACAGCAGATGGAGGATCGAAAGCTGCGTCGACGGCTCTACTGAGCCGTCCAGCCACCGTCGACGGTGAGCATGAGGCCATTGATGAACCCCGTGTCTTGGGCGGACAGGAAGCACGCGGCCGCCGCCACCTCTTCCGGGGACCCGCGTCGGCCGACTGGCAGGAGCGCGCGAATCCGCTCGAGGCTCATCCGTGCATTCGTCATATCGGGCGCGCCGGGGCCGAGGATGGCCATCGAATTCAAGCGCAGATCGGTCTCGATCGGCCCCGGACAGATCGCGTTCGTTGTGATGCCTCGGCCACCGTACGACGTGGCGAGCCTTCGCGTGAGCCCGACTACGCCGTGCTTCGAGGCCACGTAGGCCGCGCCGCCACCATCGCCAGCCAGCCCAGCGACCGACGCAATGTTGATCATGCGTCCACTCCCTGCCGGCAGCATCTCCACGAGCGCCCGCTTGCACCCAAAGAAGGTCCCCGTCAGGTTGATCGCAATGACACGCTCCCAGAGCTCGGGGGATGTCTCGTCGGCCGGCTGGTACGCGTCCAGGACTCCGGCCGCGTTCACGATGATGCCCAGAGGGCCGAGCTCCGCGACTAGCTTGCTCACCGCGCGGTCTACATCGTCCCAACGGCTGACATCGCCGCCCCCGGCGATCGCCCGGCCCCCCTTCGTCACAATCGCCGCCGCCACAGCGGCAGCCGCGTCCTCGCGGAGGTCCATCACGGCCACGGCCGCGCCCCGCTCCGCCAGCGCGAGCGCGATCGCTCGGCCAATACCAGACCCTCCGCCGGTCACGAATGCGCTGCCAGGCACTAGCTCGCTCATGTGGCCGCCCTCCCCTCCAAGATAGCCAGAGTATAGCCACGACCGCTCCGAGCCTGAGGAAGATGTAAGGTGGCGGCATTAGCACGAGGAAAAAGATTCACCCGTCGCCGGCCCAGGTGACCTCGCGCACGGAGTACTCGCAGCGGAGGGCCTGGTCGGTGCCCGGATCTTGTAATTCGACGGCGAAGGTGGCGCTGAAGTCGAAGCCGCCCCCGCCCAGGATCGGCAGCGTGCCGCTGTAAATGACGGTCCCGTCCATCACGCCGCCGAGCCGTTCGCGGACGAGCGCCTCGAGCTCGTCCGGCGGCAACATCTCGGCCAGCGCCCCTTCCTGATAGCGGCGCGCGTCCGAGCCAGATCCGGCCCAGCCCCGCAGGACGATCGCATCCCAATGATCGCTGACCTCGGCGTAGGGCCAGACCTCGCGCGAGAGCACCTTCGGGCAGACCTGCTTGGCGAACGTGATGCTCGTCCTTTCCAGGTCGCGGTCGGTGTGGTCACTGGCGGCGGCTACGTAGATCTCTCCATGATGGTAGATCAGCGCGAACTCGGCCTCGCCGCTGGTCCGGTTGCCGAGAACCTCGATCTCGTTGGCCGTCGTCATGCGGTCGACCGTGCAGGGAAAGAGGGTGGGCACTCGGGCGGGCGCGGGGATGCCGTGGGCGCGAAGCTCGTCGACATGGCGCTGGACCGCGGCCTGATCGCGGCCGGTGTAGCCCGCGATGACGACGCGCCGGGCTTGAAGCGAGAGCGTCTCTTCGGTGCCCTGGATCTGAAAGGTGAGCATCACCCCTCACTCCTGCACGAGCACGAAGCCGTTGCCGTCGGCGTCGCGGAGCTGGGCCATCATGCCCCATGGCTGCTGCGTCGGCTCCTCGGTGAACTCCACCCCCCGACCGCGCAGCTCCTGGAACGTCTTCTGGATGTCGTCGCAGGCCAAGACGACGTTCGCGAACGTACCGATGCGGCTCTCCAGGCCCGGCGGCGTAAACAGGACCAGCACGGTCTGCGCGCCGCGCGGGGCCACCTCTATCCAGCGGGCATCGGGACCCATTGGATCGTCGCGCCGCTTCTCGAAACTGAGCTTGTTGATGTAGAAGTCGAGTGCCCGATCCTGGTCGCTCACGCAGATGCCGACGACTCGAACTTGCGTGATCACCTGTCCCTCCTCGAGCTACACAATACACAAGCATAGCGCGCGGCGCGGCCAACGTTGTCATCCCGGCGAGCGGCCTCTTTTGAGTTGCGCGGCACGGGAACCTGGAGCCCTGCCCTCGCGCGACTCCCGGCACGTGACTTGCATTCTCGTGACGACTTGGCACGGGCCAAGGCCCGGACTCGAAAATCCGAAAGGAGGTAGGCCGTGCACTCTCCCTACCCCGCCTCGCCGTTCTCCCGCTTCGCCAAATGGACCGCCCACGCCGCCGGTCACCCGACTGCGTTCGCGCTGGCTGTGGTGGTGATCCTGGTGTGGGCCGTGACCGGTCCGCTGTTCGGGTTCAGCGACACCTGGCAGCTCGTCATCAATACCGGCACGACCATCGTCACGTTCCTCATGGTCTTCCTCATCCAGAACACGCAGAATCGAGACAGCACCGCCATGCAGCTCAAGCTCGACGAGTTGATTCGGTCAGTTGAGGGCGCCCACAACGCGCTGCTCGATCTCGAGGAGCTGGCCGAGGAAGACCTCGAACAGATCAGGGCCCACTACGAGGACCTGGCTCGACGAGCCAGGGAGCAGAAGCGGGGCCTCCTGGCCACCGGGACGCCCCAGGTAGAGGGCACCTGATACGGCCCGTCGCAAGAGAGCAGCCTGCCGGCATACCACTCGCGCACACGGGGTTCGGGTGAGGTGGGTAGCAAGACGTGGGGAGGCTGAAATGGCTTATCGAGTGATTCCACTCCTTCTGATGGCGGCGCTGCTCGCGAGCGGCTGCGCGGGCGCCAGGCCGAGCGGCCCGCAGCAAGTCATGATTCGGATGAGCGAGTTCAAGTTCGAACCGGCCAATGTGACCGTCAAGGCCAACCAGCCAGTCCAGGTTACGGTCCGCAACATGGGTACGGTGGCGCACGACTGGGTCGTTCAGGGCCTGGACGAGCAGATCAGCGCCCGGGCCGAGCCGGGCCAGAGCGCCAGCGCCCAGTTCACGCCGCCGCGGGCGGGAACCTTCAGGATCATCTGCGCCGAACTGGGCCACGAACAAGCCGGGATGGTCGGGCAGCTCACGGTGCAGTAGCCAGCTTCCCGGTCACGCGGAGCGCCGCCGGCCCTGAGTCCCCATTGTCATCCTGAGCGAAGCGAAGGATCTCATGCAGCGCACGACCGCCGCCCCCGCTGGCCTGACTTTCGGGCGTCCTTGTAGGATCATAGGCGTGCTAGGCCGCTTGCGGCCTGGCACGCCGCGTGCACGTGAGTAAGCGGCCGTCGCTTGCGTGCGTCGCGTCGTTGTGAGCCTACGAGCCCGAGTTTGGGGCCCAAAGATCGGGTCCGGTTCGAGTTGCCGGGACCCAGGAGGTGCGAACATGGCTGGTGCAACGAGGCCGTCTCGCGTCTGTCCGTTCGTGTTGGCCGTAACCCTGGTGGCAACAGCCTGTGCTGGGGGCGGAGCTCAGCCGACCGCGGCCCCTGCCAAGCCGCCGGAGGCGACCAAGCCGGCCGCGACGACGGCGCCGCCGGCCGCCAGCCCCGCTGCCTCCCCAGCCGCCTCGCCCGCCGCTTCGCCAGCGGCCTCGCCGGCCGCGCTGCAACGAATCGGTGGCAGCGTGTCGGTGCTTGGGACCTGGGGTGGCAGCGAGCAAGAGAGCTTCCTGGCTATGGTCAAGCCGTTCGAAGACCAGACCGGCGTGAAGATCGAGTACGAGGGCACGCGCGACTTGAACGCGATCTTGACGACGCGCGTCCAGGGCGGGAACCCACCCGACGTAGCCGGCTTGCCTGGGCCGGGCCAGATGGCTGAGTTCGCGCGGGCGGGCAAGCTTGTGGACCTGAGCTCGGTCCTGGACCAGTCGGCTGTCAAGGAGCAGTACTCGGAGGACTGGCTCAAGCTCGGCAGCGTCGACGGCAAGCAGACCGGCATCTTCATCAAGGCCGCGCTCAAGGGCCCCATTTGGTACAACGTCAAGGAGCTGCCGAAAGTCAGCGGCGGCAGCACGCCCAAGAGCTGGGAAGAGCTGAGCGCGCTTTCCCAGAAGATCGCCGCCCCTGGTGCCACGCCCTGGTGCGTTGGCCTCGGAAGCGGGGCCGCTAGTGGCTGGCCCGGCACCGACTGGATCGAGGACATCGTTCTTCGCCAGGCCGGTCCAGACAAGTACGACCAGTGGTGGCAGGGCACGCTCACCTGGAGCTCGCCTGAGATCAAGGCAGCCTGGCAGACCTGGGGCCAGATCGTCGGCAACGAGAAAATGGTCTTCGGCGGCCGGCAGGCGATCCTGGCGACGAATTTCCAGGAGGCCGGTAACCCGCTGTTCAGCACCCCTCCCAGGTGCTACCTGCACCATCAAGGCAGCTTCATCACGGACTTCTTCGTGAAGGCCAATCCCAACCTCAAGCCCATCGAGGACTTCAACTTCTTCCCGTTCCCAGACATCGACCCCAGGTACGCGGGCGCGGTCGAGGTAGGCGGTGACCTCTTTGGCATGTTCCGCGATACGCCGCAGGCTCGCGCCCTGCTCAAGTACCTGACCACTCCCGACGCGCAGGCCATCTGGGTCAAGCGTGGAGGCGCCCTCTCGCCCAACAAGCGGGTCTCGCTCGATACCTACCCGGACCAGATCTCGCGCCAGTCAGCTCAGGCTCTGATCAGCGCCAAGACCGTCCGCTTCGACGCCTCGGATCTGATGCCCGAGGCAATGAACAACGCCTTCTTCAAAGGGATCCTGGATTTCGTGCAGGAGCCGGGCAGCCTCGACTCGGTGCTGGCCGACCTGGACCGAGTTCAGAAGGATGCCTACAAACGATAGTCCGATGCCGTAGGCCCCTCATAGCCCTCACCCCCCGCCCCCTCTCCCCCGAGAGCCCCCGAGAGAGAGGGGGGGCGGGGGTGAGGTGTGAGTGACCGCCTCGCGCTCGCCGCCGGCGCGGTCGTCGGCGTGCCGGTCGTCCTGGTCGGCTACATCTCGATCGTCGAGGCGCTGCTGAGCTTCGTCCCCGGCGGGCGGCGGCGCGCCCTCCGTCCCTGGCTCTGGCTGGCGCCAGCCCTGGCCTGCCTGCTCGTTTTCCTCGCCTATCCGGCCCTCGCCACCGTCTACGCGAGCTTCTTCGGGCCTACTTCCGAGCGCTTCGTCGGGCTGGCCAACTACGGCTATGTCTTCACCGATGGGACGATGCTGCTGTCCATACGCAACAATGCCCTGTGGCTCGTCTTCTTCACGGGCCTGAGCGTCAGCCTCGGACTCCTGGTCGCCGTTCTCGCAGACCGCGTGCCCTACGAGACGGTGGCGAAATCGCTGATCTTCCTGCCGATGGCGATCTCCTTCGTCGCCGCCGGCGTGATCTGGAAATTCATGTACGACTACCGGCCACCTGGGACGCCGCAGACCGGCACGGTCAACGCGCTGCTGATGGGCCTGGTGCCCGGCTTTGAGCCCCAGGCCTGGCTGATCAATTCACCTGGCAACAACCTTGCCCTGATCGTCGCGGCGGTGTGGGTCTGGACCGGCTTCTGCATGGTCGTCTTATCGGCTGCCCTCAAGGGCATTCCCAGTGAGCTGCTCGAGGCCGCCCGGGTTGACGGGGCGAACGAGTGGCAGGTCTTTGGGCGGATCATGCTGCCAATGCTCGGCTCGACGATCGCCGTGGTCGGCACGACGATGCTGATCACCGCCCTCAAGGCGTTCGACATCGTATACGTGATGACGAACGGCAACTTTGGCACCGAGGTCATCGCCAATCGCATGTACAAGGAGATGTTCAACGTTCGCGACTTCGGCCGAGCCAGCGCCATCGCCGTGGTCCTGATGGTCGCGATTGTGCCCGTCCTGTTGTTCAACCTGCGACGGTTCAAGGAACAGGAGGCCACGCGCTGATGCGGGCCCTGGCGCTGCCTCGCAGACACGTCGCCTGGCTGCCGGGCAGTCTGGAGCGGGCCCTGCGCCGTGGGCCGCTGCACCTGGCCGTCCTCCTCGTCTGCCTCATCTGGACGATCCCGACGCTGGGACTGCTGGTCGCGTCGTTCCGTCCGGCAAGCCTGGTTGCCACGACGGGCTGGTGGACGGCCTTTAGCCCGCCGTTTCGCTTCACGCTCGAGAACTACGAGCGGGTCGTCAGCGCCAACAACATGGCGCAAAGCTTCGTCAACAGCCTGTTCGTCACGATCCCAGCGACGGCGGCGCCCATCCTGGTGGCCGCCTTTGCCGCCTACGCGTTCGCCTGGATGGAGTTTCCGGGCCGCCAGTGGCTGTTCCTAGCCGTCGTCGGGCTCCTGGTCGTGCCGCTCCAGATGACGCTGATCCCGATCTTGCGACTGTTCACCGCCCTAGGCCTGACGGGCACGCTCCTGGCCGTCTGGCTGGCGCATACGGGCTACGGGATGCCGCTCGCGATCTACTTGCTGCGGAACTTCTTTGGCGAGCTGCCGCGCGAGATGATGGAATCGGCCCAGCTCGACGGCGCCGGCCCTTGGACGATCTTCTTCCGCCTGGTGCTGCCGCTGTCCATCCCGGCCCTGGCCTCGCTGGCCATCTTTCAGTTCATGTGGGTCTGGAACGACCTGCTGGTCGCGCTCGTCTACCTGGGAGGCCAGCCGAGCGTGGCGCCGATGCCGGTGACGATCAGCAATCTCGTCAACTCGCTCGGCCAGGATTGGCAGCTGCTGACGGCGGCTGCTTTTATCTCGATGGCCGTACCCCTCCTGATCTTCTTCTCACTGCAGGGCTACTTCGCGCGCGGGATCCTGGCCGGCTCGGTCAAGGGCTAGCGCGCCTCGTCACGCAGCTTGAACGCAGCGCGGGAACGAGTGCGCTTCGCGGGGCTTGTCCCCGCCAGGCCCAACCTCGGCAGCCACTGGCAAGCCAAGAGCCTGTTTTGAAAAAGGAGGCTCGCCGCGAACACTTGACTTCAGCCGCGAGGTGGCGCATGATCTGCC
>DASPXK010000310.1:0-6001 GCA_035637315.1 Chloroflexota bacterium | reverse complement strand
AGCCGAAGAACATCCAGATGAACGGCAGCAGGAAGACGACGGCGATCACGAGGTACAGCGCGTAGCGCAGCACCGGCTCGACCAGTCGCATCGGCCGGAGCTCGCGGCGGCGCTCGGCAACCGGGACGGCCGTGGGCTTCGTCGTGAGTGTGGCCATCAGTACTCGGCCTGGCCCTTCAGCAGCCTGAACTGGAAGTAGCTGATCGCGACGAGCAGCGCGAGCACGAAGAACGACAGCGCGCTGGCGTAGCCCATGTCGTTGAAGGCGAAGGCGTTCTGGTAGACGTAGTAGACTACGGCCTTGGTCGCGTCGAGCGGGCCCCCCTTGGTCATGACGTAGATCGGCGTGAAGACCTGAAACGCAAAGACCGTGGTGGTGACCGTCACGAACAGAGTGGTCCGCTTGAGGAGCGGCAGGGTGATATTCACGAACCGCCGCCAGGCGTTAGCGCCGTCGATGGCGGCGGCCTCGTAGTAGACCTCGGGGATGCCGGCCAGCCCGGCCAAGAAGATCACCATGCTGAAGCCGACATCCTTCCAGATCGTCATGGCCGTCAAGGCGGGGAGGGCCTGGAACGCGTTCGTCAAGAACGGCTGGCGCGGCACGCCAAGCGTGCTGAGCAAGCCATTAATCAGCCCCTGCTGAGGGTGGTACATCATCTGCCAGAGCGTAGACGCGATAACGAGCGCCGTCACGACCGGCAGGAACACCGCGGTTCGGACGATCGTCGTGGCCGGCAGCTGCCGCTGGAGCAGCAGCGCCAGTCCAAGGGCCAGACCGACCTGGAGGGGGACCTTGAGCAGCACAAACAAGACCGTGACTCGCATGGCAGTGAAGAAGGTCGGGTCTTCCAGCGCCCGCCGATAATGCGCCAGTCCGATGAACTCGCCGAACCCGCCGATCAAGCTGTACTCGAAAAGGCTGGCATAGATGGCCGAAACGATCGGGACATAGCGAAACACCAGGAAGTTGAGCAACGCTGGGGCGACGAAGGCGAATGCCCCGGCGTATATCAGCCAGCGACGACGGAGCCGGCCGACGGGCAGGGGCGCGGTCGTTGCCAGGGCCACCAACCAGCCGTCAGCTTTCAGCTATCAGCCATCAGCGGCTCAGGCTCGGTGGCACGAGCTTCTGATAGCTGACGGCTGATAGCTGATGGCTTGGTCACCGCTTGTACCGGGCGGCCGCCTGGTTCATCCGCTGGGCGCCTGACTTCATCAGGTCGGCCACGCTGCCCCCGGCTGCGATGTCGCGGAAGGTTTCCAACGCGATCTCCTGGTATTCGTTGTAGGCCGGCGTCTGGATGCGGGGCACCCCGATCGAGAGCATCGCATCCTTGAACATCTTCTGGGGGAGTGTCTGATACTCGGGCAGCTCGTTGAGCAGCTCGAGGTGGGCGGGTATCTGGCGGTTCGCGTCGTAGTAACGCTTGATCTCGCTCTTGGTCGTCGCGAACCTCACAAAGGAGACCGCGGCCTCCACGTTGGCCGTCTTGGACGACACGCCGTAGTGCCAGCTCCCAGTGTGGCAAAGCTGGGTGCCGCCTTGGAAGTAGGGGATCGGCGTGACCGCCCAGGGAAACTTGCCATCCGGCTGGACCCGCAAGAGCTTGGCCACCACGTTGTCCGGCGTGATCCAGGTGGCGGCCTTCTTATTCTCGAAGATCTCAGGGATCAACGCCTGAGGCGCAACCTTCGCCTCGGTGTACAGCCCCTGGTAGAACTCCATGGCTCTGATCGCGTCCGGGTGGTCGAAGTAGCCGTTGAAGGTCACCCCGTCAGGACCGATGCCCTGGTTGGCCGGCGAGCCCTTCGCGCCAGCTGAGCGACGGAAGATGCCTGTCTCGTAGTCGGTGTTCAGGGTCTGTCCCCACATGACGCCGAAGATGTCCGGGGTGCCGTCGCCGTCGAGGTCTCGGGTCAGCTTCTTCCAGATCTCCAGCGACTGCTCCATAGTCAGGCTATCTTTGAACTCAGCTGGAAACGTGATGCCAGCCGCGGCCGCGAACTCGGTGTTGTAGACCATCAGCGAGCAGGACTGAAGGATCGGCGGCGCATAGAGTTTGCCCCCGAAGCTGCCCTCGTCGATCGAGGCCGGCGGGAAGGCTTTCAGCTCGTCGGCCGTGTAGTAGTCGCCGAGTGGGAGCAGCAGGTTGTTGAAGGCGTAGTTCTTAGTGACCGGCCCGTCGACCTGAAGGATGTCCGGCGGGTTGCCGGATGCGACCGACGTGCTGATCTTGCGGAACAGCTCGAGGAATGGGACCTGCTCCCGCTCGATCGTGATCTCCGGTCTGACCTTCTTGAAGTCCTCCACCACGTTGCCGAATCCGGTGTCGTGCAGCGGAGTCTGGACGTGCAGAAAGCGGAGCGTGACCGGCTTCCCGCTTGGTGCCGGGAGGGCGACTGCAGGCTTGGCCTGGGCGGCCGGACTGGCCGCTGGCGACGCCGCGGGCGACGCGGCCGGCGAGGGGGACGGGCCCGCCGGTTTGGCCGCCTCCGTCGGTTTGGGCGGGACGGTGGTCGGAGCCGGCGGCGCGCCCGGCCCGGCGCAGGCCGCGGTCAGAACCGAGACCACGCCCACCACCGTAAGCAAGCGGCCGACCAGGCTTAGGGAACGCTGACCTCTTCGCATCCTCATCCTCCCCTGCGCTCACAAGCGAACTGGGATCTTGTCTGTGGCGAGCGTAGTCCTCATTGGCCGCGACGTCAAGTCGGCCAGGCCGGCCGGAGGCTCCCCTTGACTCGCCTAGCCCGGGACACTTATCGTCCGGCCACGCCCTGTCGACTTGCCGCTGCCACATGGACGAGTCCGCTGCCGAGCCCCGACCCTACCAGCGGGTATACACCGACTTGCGAGCGCGTATCCAGCGCGGCGAGCTCGTACCCGGCACGCAGCTCCCGAGTCAGCCTACGCTCGCGGCCGAATACGGCGTGGCGCTTCTCACCGTCCGGCATGCTATCGAGCTGCTCCGACGGGGCGGTTATCTGTCAGTCGAACACGGTCGTGGGACGTTCGTCGCCCAGCCGAGGCCTTCCACCACTGTCCTCATCGTCGACGACGATCCGAGCGTGCGCTCGATTCTGGCCGAGCATGCGCAGTTCGGCGGCCACCGGGTAGTCGAGGCTGCCAACGGCGCGGAGGCCCTCGAGGTTTTGAGCCGGGAGCCCGTGAGCCTCGTGTTCACGGACCTACGGATGCCTCGAATGGACGGCGTCGAACTTCTCAAGCGGGCCCGCCCGCGCTGGCCGAGCACCGTCTTCGTGGTGATCAGCGGTTATTCCGACGACCTGGAGGAACTGTACAACAGCGACACGTTTCCCGTGACGGTCATCCCGAAGCCATTCCGGGCCGAGCAGGTTCGTCGAGCACTCGGACTGATCCACCGGCCGGCCTCGGGGACAAGCGCACCGAGTGCCGACGGGGTCCCATCGGACGCGATCATCGACACGGCCGCGCCTGGCCGGGTGAACGTGTTGGTGGTCGATGACGATGCCTATCATCGCGCCATGTTGGCCGAGCTGTTGCGCCTAAACGGATACCGGGTGCGCGAGGCTCCGGACGGCTCGAGCGCGCTGGAGGCCGTCGACGAAGAGGTGTTCACACACATCTTCCTCGACTTTCGAATGCCCGGGCTGGCTGGCGATGAGGTGGCGCGCCTGATTCGAGAACGGGACGATCAGGTGGTGATCATATTCCTGAGCGCGTATCCGCAGGACGCCCTTCGCTCCCGCGTGAGCGCCGGCTTGGTGGGGCCCGTGGCGGTGCTCCCCAAACCGTTCGAGCCCGCCGACATCCTGGCCGCGCTGCGGATGAGCCTGGCGCCCACGGAGCGACTCGAAGTACCGGGCTCGTAGGTTTGGGGGTGAGTGTGGTCTTGAAACTGATTCGGAGCAGAGTCGTTGTGGTCGCGGTAGGGGTGGGAGTGGTGGTCGGATGGCCGGCGCTCGCCGTGGCCCAGTTGCCCGAAGCCCGACTGGCGCTCGCGCCGGACGGCGTGCTGTTCCTAATCCAAGAGGGCGTCCGGTATCGTGTCACACCGGCCCAGATGTCGTACGCCGAGTTGGGCGCGATCCAGGAAGGTCCGCCGCTCGCGGCGGGGAGCATCGCCGCGCGGTCTGCGGGGCCCACGGCAGGCTCGCCCCGCGTCGTCCGGCCGGCGCCCGGGATGGGACTTTCACGCGAGGAGCCCATCCCGCTCGGCTGGACGTGCTCGTGCACGATCGACCGATCCGGGCTGATCAGCCAGTTTGACATAACTGTGGCGAGCGTGGTGCCCGACGCCTACCCACTCGTCCTGCGGGCCAACCGCTTCAACAAGCCGCCTCGGGAGGGAGCCGCCTACGTTGGCGTGCTGGTGGACATGAAATACATCCGCGGCCCGGAAGATCAGGCTTACTCGGTGGCGGAGTCTGACTACCACGCCTCGGCTGGCGACGAGAAGCTGCGCGATCCGGCTACGTTGATCGGGTTCAGCGAGCCGTTCGCGCCGTCTGGGACGATCCCCGGCGGCCCGGTCCCTCGCTTACGAGCCGACGTCTATCCTGGCTCCACACTGACGGCCTGGGTATTCTTCGAGCTGCCGCGTGGCCAGGCCGGCACCGTGGTGTGGGAGTACTCATTCGTCGGCGAGCGGGGAGTCTGGTTCGCGCTTCAGTAGGCTGAGAGGCGGGGTGGCAGACCTGAAACCTGGGACCAGGAACGTCAAACTGGCCCGGGGCTGGCTAGCGTCGTTTGGGCTGGCGGCCTGTTTGCTGATGCCGGCCTGGCCGGCCCACGCGTGGCGTGACTGGCCGGGCGAGTGGAGGCCAAGCCGGCCCTCCGCGCACGAGGTAGGCGCGCGCATCGAGCAGCCCGTCTTCCGGCTCGAGGTGCCGTTCCGGACCCAGAAGGACGGCAGCCGCTGGCAGGGCTCTAATTGCGGGCCGGCGACCCTGGGCATGATCCTGGACGGCCTCGGCATCTTTGGCCAGGCCACCGACGACCTGCGTTTTCGAAGTCATACCTACCAGGGGACGGTGGGCATGCGAACGGGCACCGCCCTGGAGCACATCGCGCGCGTGGCCGAGGACTTCGGGGTGCCGACGGTCGGATTATACGACCCCGACGGCCGCTTCCACGGCTGGTCCCTGGAAGAGATCCGTAGTCAGCTTCGGCTCGGCCGGCCGGTGATGCCGCTCGTTCGCCTGTATCTGTTACCGGGATATGAGGGCACTGGCCCGCGCTGGGGGCACTACATCCTCTTGACCGGGCTTAGCCCGGACGGCTTCTTCTACAGCAACTCCCTGCAGACCGATCCGAGCCTTGGGAGCGGGGGTATGATCGCGGCCGAGCGGCTCGAGGTGGCGATGCGGCTCAGCCACATCCCCGGCCAGGCGGTCGCCTTTGGTGGTCCACCCCAGCCGCCGCTGCCAGTCTGGATCCCCGCGAGCTAGGACGGCCTGATATACTGTCGTCCGCGGCGGCCAGGGGGAGTGTCGGAACTGGCAGACGAGCGTGACTTAGGATCACGTGCCCGAGAGGGCGTAGGGGTTCGAGTCCCCTCTTCCCCACCACCATCGAGCAACGGCGACCGCCGGCCCAAACCAGCCTGATCCGCCGGGTCTCCCTCGCCCGCGGCGCCGTCGCCCGCAGACCCATCCTCCCCGGAGGCCACCGTGTGACCTCTCGCACCCTACTTCGCCTCGTCACGCTCGTCATGGCCGTGGCGGCCGCTTGCGCGCCGTCCCCAGCGGCAGCGCCACCCACGTCGGCGCCCTCTTCGCCGGGCTCCCCTTCGAGCGCGCCCGCGCGCAGTCCGGTCGCAGCGGCGCCCGTCGCGAGGCCAAGCCCGGCGCCCTCCCCCGCTGCCCAGCCAGAGGCCGCGCCGCGGGTAGGATTCCCGGACCGTGTGCCGAGCCCCGCTTACGGCGTGCACGTGTTTCTATGGGGCCATCCTGACACCACGCAGCGCGATCTGCGCCTGGCGAAGGAGGCCGGCTTCAGCTTCGTCAAGCAGCGGTT
>DASPXK010000309.1:0-29138 GCA_035637315.1 Chloroflexota bacterium | reverse complement strand
GACCGGTCGCACAACCGCCGCCTTCGAGCCAGCCCTGGATTACCTGGTTGTCAAGCTTCCGCGCTGGCCGTTCGACAAGTTCGGGACGGCCGACCGGACGATCGGCACGCAGATGAAGGCGACCGGCGAGGTCATGGCGATCGACCGCTGCTTCGAGGCGGCGCTTCAAAAAGCGGTCCGCTCGCTGGAGTTTCGGGGTCGCAGCCTGCTCTGGGAGGACCGCGCCTGGTTCGGCGCGGGTGGGCTAGAGACCATCCTGGCGTTGATCGAGACGCCGAACGATCTGCGACTGTGGGCACTCGCGGCCGCCCTGCGCCGCGACGTCGAGCCCGCTGACATCTCGGCCCGTTCTGGGATCGACCTGTTCTTCGTCAACAAGCTGCGCAACCTGGTCCTGATGGAGCGCCGCCTGCTTAGCGAACGCCTTTCGCCCGCCCTCCTGCGCGCGGCCAAGCGGCTTGGCTTCTCGGACGTCCAGATCGGGACGCTAGCGGACGAGCTGCCCGAGCGAGTGAGGGCGCACCGCCAGGCGCTGGGGCTGCGCCCCGTCTACAAGATGGTGGATACGTGCGCAGCCGAGTTCGAGGCCCGCACACCCTATTTCTACGGTACCTACGAGAGCGAGAACGAGGCCGAGCCGCTGGGCGCCCCGAAGGCGGCCATCCTTGGCTCCGGGCCGATCCGAATCGGGCAAGGCATCGAATTCGATTACTGCTCGGTCCGCGCCGCGGCCGCGCTCGAGTCGGTCGGGTACCGAAGCATCCTGATCAACAGTAACCCTGAGACGGTCAGCACCGACTTCGACGCATCCTCGCGCCTCTACTTCGAGCCGCTCGACGCCGAGAGCGTGCTCGACATCCTCGAGAACGAGAGCCCGACGCTCGACGCTGCGGAGATGCCCGTAATGTTCCAGTTCGGCGGCCAGACGGGCGTCAATCTCGCTGAGCCGCTGGCGCGCGCCGGCTGCCGCCTGGTCGGGGGTGGCGCTCCGAGCGTCGACCTGGCCGAGGACCGACACTTGTTCGAGGACCTGGCCAGCCGGCTGGCCATCCCACAGCCGCCTGGCGCGGCCGTCAGATCGATCGACGAGGCGCTGCGGACCGCCAGGGTCGTCGGCTACCCGGTCCTGGTGCGGCCGTCGTTCGTCCTGGGCGGCTGGGCGATGGAGATTGTGCACAACGACGAGGACCTGGAAACGTACGTCCGCTCAGCGACCGAGGTTTCGGATCGGCGGCCGATCCTGATCGACAAGTATCTGGGCGGCCGCGAGGTCGAGGTCGATGCCGCCTGTGACGGGGAGGAGGTGCTGATCCCCGGCATCATGGAGCATGTCGAGCGAGCCGGCGTGCATTCTGGCGACAGCATCGCCGTCTACCCGCCGCGCGGGCTGACTGCCGACCAGGTCGATGCGATCGTCGAGTACACCCACCGCCTGGGAGTGGGCCTTGGTGTGCGCGGCCTGTTCAACGTCCAGTACGTCGTCTTCGAGGGCCAGGTCTACGTGCTCGAGGCAAACCCGCGCTCGAGCCGGACGGTGCCGTTCATCAGCAAGGTGACGGGCGTGCCGATGGTCGACCTGGCGACCCGGATCCTGCTAGGCGAGTCACTCGCCGAGCAAGGGTACCGCGGTGGACTGCGCCCGCCCGCTGCGCTCGTGGCCGTCAAGGCGCCGGTCTTCTCGATGTCCAAGCTGCCGCGCGTCGACACGTATCTCGGCCCGGAGATGAAGTCGACCGGGGAGGTGATGGGCATCGACTGGGACTATGACTCCGCCCTGGCCAAGGCGCTGATCGCGGCCGGCAGCATGATCTCGTCGCTGGCCCCCGTCTTGTTGTCGATCGCCGATGGCGACAAGCCCGAGGCGGTGCCGCTCGTGAGGAGTCTGGCTAAGGCCGGACACCCGCTTCTGGCGACCGAGGGCACGGCTCGGATGATCCAGGCGCTTGGCTTCGACGTCCGCCAGATCACCAAGCGCCTGTCGGAGGGCCATCCCAACGTGGTGGACGCCATCGAGATGGGCTGGGTCGGCGCGGTAGTGAACACGATCACTGGTCGTCGCGGGCCGCTGAAGGATGGCTTCCAGATCCGGCGGGCGGCGGTCGAGCGAAGGATCCCCTGCTTCACGTCGCTCGACACGGCGCGGGTCGCGGTCGAAGTTGCCACCCAACGGCGCGAGCCGCTGGTCGCCCGTCCGTTGGTCGAGTACGTGAGCAGCGGGCTGGGTGCTGGCGAGGCGATCAGCCGGCCCGCGGCGCTGGTGGGCACGAAGGCGAGCGTAGGCTGATGGAGCTGGTTCGCGCCAGAGTGGTGGCCAACGAGGCGATCATGCCGGATACCCACGTCCTTCACCTCGAGAGCGCCGAGCTAGGGCGAGCCGCCGCGCCCGGCCAGTTCGTCCACATCCGCTGCGGCCCGACCTGGGAGCCGCTCCTGCGGCGGCCAATGAGCGTGTACCGCATTCGGCGCGAGGGCGTGTCGCTGATGGTGCGGGCCGTCGGCGAGGGGAGCGCGATCATCGCGGCCAGCCAGCCGGGTGAAGTCGTGGACTGCCTCGGACCACTCGGCAAGCCGTTTACGGTGGCGCCCACGAGCCGCCGGCTGGTCATGCTCGGGGGCGGGTACGGAGTTGCACCGCTGGTTGCACTGGCCGAGCACGTACTGCCACGTGGCCGTGAGGTCGTCCTGCTGGTCGGGGCGGCAACGGCTGACTACGTCTTCCCGGCCGACCTGGTGCCACCCGAGGTCGAGTATCAGGTGGCGACCATGGATGGCTCGCTCGGGCACGCCGGCTACGTTACAGAGCTGCTGCCGCCCTACCTGGACTGGGCCGACGGGGTCTACGCTTGCGGGCCCACGCCCATGCTCGCCGCCGTCTCGCGGGCGGCCCTCACCCCGCGCAACGCACTTGTTCCCTCCCCGCTCTCCCAAGCTTGGCGGAGCGGGCCAGGAGGTGCGGGCTCGCCGCCAAAGCCGGTCCAACTGGCGATGGAGCAGCACATGGGCTGCGCGATGGGCGTGTGCCTGGGCTGTGTGGTCAGGACCAGGCACGGCTATCAGCGGGTCTGTCGAGACGGGCCCGTTTTCAGCGCCGAGGAGCTGTGCTGGGAGGAGCTGGCCTGATGGGCGGCCCGAATCTGGAGGTCGACCTAGCCCCGCACAACAAGCTTGGCCTCCGTCTGGGAAACCCCGTCCTCGTGGCGTCCGGCTGCTTCGGCTATGGGACCGAGTACGAGCCGCTGGTCGATATCCAGCGGCTGGGGGCGATCTGCTCGAAGGGCATAACCGTCCGCCCACGTGAGGGTAACCCGCCCCCGCGGATCGCCGAGACCCCCTCCGGGATGCTCAACGCAATCGGGCTCCAGAACGTCGGCCTGCAGCGAGTGATCTCTGACAAGGCGCCGATCTGGGCGCGCTGGCGGGTGCCGGTCATCGTCAACATCTCCGGCGAGTCGATCGGGGAGTTCGAGGAGTTGGCCGAGCGCCTCGACGGTGTGCCCGGCGTGGCCGGCCTCGAGCTGAACATCTCCTGCCCGAATATCAGCGCCGGGGGTCGCCTCTTCGCCGACGATGCCGATTCGGCCGCCGCGGTCACCCGAGTCGTCCGCGCCGCCAGCAGTCTGCCGCTGATGGCCAAGCTGTCGCCCAACGTCACCGATATCGTGGCCATCGCGCGGGCCGTGGAGGAGGCTGGGGCGGACTGTGTTTCGATCGCCAACACGCTGGTGGGGATGGTGATCGACGTCGAGGCCAGGCGGCCGTACATCGCCAACGTTACGGCTGGTCTGAGTGGCCCTGCCGTTCGGCCCGTCGTCGTGCGGATGGTCTACGAGGTAGCGCGGGCGGTGCGGGTGCCGATCGTGGGTGTCGGCGGCGTGACCTGTCTTCGCGACGCGCTGGAGTACCTGATGGCAGGGGCGACCGCCGTGCAGGTTGGGACCGCCAACTTCGTGAACCCTCGCACCGCGCTGGAGATCATCGAGGGACTACGCGACTATCTGACCGAGAAGGGGATTGCTGACGTCGCCGAGCTGGTTGGCCTCGCCCAGCGGGAGCTACCAAACCTACCCCTTAGCCCCTCCCTCAAGGGAAGGGGAGGAACAGTTAAACTAGCTCCCCCTTCCCTTCAGGGAAGGGCGCTGGGGGGTTAGGTCGCCGCGGGGCCCTACATCGCTTCCGCCTCCTTATGCTATGGTCCGGCTGCATGATGGCCCGGTTATTCCTGGTTGGCCTGGCGATTCTGGCCGCCTCGGCCTGCACCCCGGCGACCATTCCAGCGCCCGCCCCTCAGGTCCTCCAGGTCCGAGATCAGCCGATCGGCAAGATCCTCTATGTGCGAGAGGGCAATCTGTGGGTGTGGGAGGCTGGCGAGGTCCGCCAGCTGACCACGGGCGGCACCTGGCGCCAGCCATCGCTCTCGCCGGATGGCACCGAGATCGCCTACGCGTACTGGGAGCAGAACTTTGCCGACTTGTTCACGATGGCGTCTGATGGGACAAACAGCCGGCGGCTGACCAGGGGGCAGTCGGTCGTGGTAGGTGACAGCGACTGGTCGATCCGGCCGGCCTGGTCGCCGGATGGATCGCAGATCGCCTTCCTCAGCGACGTGACCACGTATCTGCCGGTCCTGTGGATCATGAACAAGGATGGCAGCGGGCGGCGCCAAATCATGACGCCCGCGTCCAACCTCGAATCGGCGGACGCGATCGCGTGGGGGCCGGATGGCAAGCGCCTGGCAGTGACCGCGTTCACCGCGCGCGACCCGAGTCAGATCTACCTGATCGATGTGACTCGTGGAGCGACGGAGAGGTTCACCAGCCATGCGCAGGGAGCGTTTGACCCGGCCTGGTCGCCGGATGGCAACAGCATCGCGTATATCGGCCGCGAGAGTGGGCGCGGCGAATTATGGCTGCGGCGCGTCGACGGATCGGCCGAAGCCCACTTCGGCAAGCTGCCCTTCGTGCGCAGCCCGGCCTGGTCGCCGGATGGCCGCAACCTGGCGGTGCTGAGCGCCCAGGGCGGCAACTTCGAGCTGTGGCTCGGAACGGTCAGGACCGAGGGCGACACACTGCAATTTGGCGAATTCCGCCAGCTCACACGCGATGGCGGCGTCGACGCCGTTTCGGGTCTGTCTTGGGCGAAGTAGCCGAGCCACCGCTTTCAGCGCTCGCCCCCGGACTCCGTCTCCCTCGAGGTGAGAGGCGGAGCAGGCTTGGTTCCCCTCTCCCCCGAGGGAGAGGGGTCAGGGGTGAGGGACGAGTGCCAGCGACCGAATCCGAGCTTCGAGCGGCTTCGCTCGCCGCCGCCAGGCGGCGCATCTTCCTGCTGGGTAGTGCGATCGGGCTGGGGCTGCCGGCCTTGCTCTGGGCCTCGGGACCCGCGCGGGCGACCTGGGCGGCGCTGGCCGATCTGCCGGCCGGGCTAGCCGCGTCCGTTTTTGTGCTGGCATTCTGGATCGCCATGGCGCTCGCGACGGCGCCGTGCGCCTTCTATCGTGGCTACGTCCTGCAGCGTCGGTATGGGCTGGCGCGCCAGTCGGCGCGGGGTTGGCTGGTCGATTGGCTCAAGGCCAGCGCGCTCGGCCTGGGCCTGGCTACCCTGGCGAGCCTGGCGTTCTATTGGACCGTCTGGTCGTTCGGCGCTCACTGGTGGTGGACGTTTGGCGGGCTCGCGGTGGCGGCCAGCGTAGCGCTCACCTACGTCGCCCCGTACGTCGTGCTGCCGATCTTCTTCCGGCCGCGGCCGCTCGAGCGGCCGGAGATCGTGGTCGCGGTCAAGCGCCTGGTGGATGCGGCCGGGACGCGGGTGGCAGCTATCTGCAGCCTGGACTTCAGCCGCCGTACGGCCGAGGCGAACGCCGCGGTGATTGGGGTCGGTAAGTCTCGGCGCGTCGTGCTAGCCGATACCCTGCTCGATGGATTCACGCTACCCGAGATCCGGGCGGTTGTCGCCCACGAGTTGGGCCACCACGTCCACGGCGACGTTCCACGCCTACTCGCGCTACAGGCGCTGATTGTCCTGGCGACGCTCTTCGCGGCATCCCGCCTGGCCGAGCCGGCGTTGAGCTGGGTCGGGGCCAGCGGATCGCTTGGCGAGGTGGCCGATTTCCCGTTGCTCGCCGCCGTGATCGAGGGCTGGGCGCTGGCGCTCATGCCAGTGCTCAACGCCTTCTCGCGCGCCATCGAGGCCAGTGCCGACCGCTACGCGATCTATCTAACCGGTGATCCGGTCGCGTTGGCCGCGGCCCTCAGGCGGCTGGCGAGCCAGAACCTGGCCGAGCTGAGCCCGCCTCGCTGGGCTGAGCTGTTGCTCTACAGCCACCCGCCCATCTCGCAGCGGATCCGCTTGGCCGAACAGGCGAGCGGCAGGACCCCTTCCCTCTCACCCTGTGGGCCCTCTGGGAGAGGGCAGGGTGAGGGCGTGAGCTCGCATGCCTAAGACGGGCTCCGCCTCATGGGTCGGAGCGGGCCTGCTGGCCCTGTTCCTGCTTCCTGCCCTGGCCTACGGCGGCTATTCGGTTGCCGATCGCTGGTATGAGAGCTACCTCCTCGGCCAGCAGGAGGCCGAGCTTCGCCAGGAAGTCGCCGAGCTGCGCCAGGAGAACCTGCGGCTCCAGGCGGAGCTGAGCTACGTCCGCAGCGACGAATACATCGAGACCGTCGCGCGTGAGCAGCTCAACCTGGCCAGGCCAGGCGACCGTCCCTTCGTACTCGTTGGCCCGCGCCCCTCGCCCACACCGGAGCTATCGACTCGGCGTGAGATTGGGGCTCTCCCCGAGAAGCCCGCCTGGCGAAGACTTCTCGAAGCGCTCTTTGGGCGGTAGCGTGCCCGCTGGCGACGAGATCGTCGAGCGCGTCGGCTCGTTCGCTCGGGAGCAGCGTTTGCTCGGGCCGCGTGACCGCCTGGTGTTGGCCGTTTCGGGTGGCCCGGACTCGGTGTGCATGCTCCACGTCCTGGCGGGGGTGCTCCGAGACGCGCGTTCGAGACTGGTCGTGGTGCATGTCGACCATGGATTCAGGCTCGACTCCGCGTCTGACGCCGAGTTCGTGCGGGCATTGGCCGCCCAGTTCGGGCTGGCCTGCGAGGTGGCGCGGGTCGACGGCCCGAGCTTCTCGCGGCGGCACGGCCTGGGTATCGAGCACGCCGGGCGAGCGCTCCGCTATCAAGCCCTCGCCCGCGCCGCGGCCCGCCACCGCGCTCGGGCGGCAGCGACCGCGCACACGCTCGACGACTCAATCGAGAGCCTCGTGATGCACTTGCTGCGCGGAGCCGGCCCGGAGGGTCTGGGTGGAATTGCGCCCGACGAGGTCCTCGAGCTGGCCCGTCTGGGCCCGCTGGCGATGGCGGACCTGCCTGACTCGCTGAGGGTGGTTCGGCCACTGCTGGGGATTCGACGCACCGGGACGGTGGGCTACTGCTCAGAGCGTGGGCTGGAGTGGCGATCAGATCCGACGAATGACGACCCCGCTTTCTTGCGCAATCGAGTCCGCAACCACCTGCTGCCTATCCTGCGAACGTACAATCCGGGTATCGAAGCGACCCTGGCGCGAACCGCCGCTGTGATCCGCGCCGAGTCCGTCTGGCTGGACGAGCTGATGACCAGCCGCTGGCGGCGCCTCGCACGTGGGTACGGGACGCAACGCCTCGAGCTGCCGCTCGAGGCCTGGCGCCGGCAGCCGCTGGCGGTCCAGCGTCGGCTGCTGCGGCGGGCGCTGGCGGCGCTCGGAGCCGACGACGACGGGTCGGGCTTCGAGACGATCGAGCGCGCGGTTCAGTTCGCGTCGGCGGACCGCCCACGCCGAATCCAGCTCGCCCGTGGGGTGACGCTCCGGCGGGCCGGCGACACGATCACGCTCGCTCGTGAAGGCGACCGATGAGCGACGATCGGGACCGCTGGCGACCGGAAGCCGATCTCGACGAGGTCTTGATCACCCGCGAAACGCTCACCAAGCGTATCGGCGAGCTCGGGCGACAGATCTCGGCCGACTACAGAGGCAAGAATCTGCTCCTGGTGGGGGTCCTCAAGGGCGCGGCCATCTTCCTGGTCGACCTGGCCCGCGAGATCAACTTGCCGCTCGAGGTCGACTTCATGGCTACGTCCAGTTACGGCGCCAGCACTCGCTCCAGTGGCATCGTCCGCATCCTCAAAGACCTCGATTCCTCCGTGGAGGGGAAGGACGTTCTGGTCGTCGAGGACATCGTCGACAGTGGCCTGACGCTCGGTTATATCCTTCGAACGATCAAGATGAGGCAGCCGGCGAGCGTCAAGGTATGCGGCTTGCTCGTAAAGGAGCGTCCCCGTGAGAGCGACCCGCCCGTTGACTACATAGGCTTCAAGATCCCGGACCGGTTCGTGGTGGGGTACGGCCTGGACTACGCCGAGGCGTATCGAAACCTGCCCTACATCGGGGTGCTCAAGCCGGAGCTGTACCGGGCCCTGGAATAACGCGCGGGTCGAGGCTGTTTGACCATTTGATATAATCGCGATGCAGCCGGGTTGCGTCCGTGTCAGGCGGACCAGGTCGGGTGGTGGGGTCGGTAAGGGGTCAAGGGCGCCAATGGACACCAAGTGGCTGCGGAACAGCTTTGTCTACCTGATCATCCTCGTCGCGATCATCGCCCTGTTCTTCACCGTCTTCCAGCCGGGTGGGATGGATCGCGACAACACCCAGATCAGCATGAACGAGCTGGCCGCGGCGGTGAAGCGCGGCGAGGTCAAGCGGATCGACGTCGCCGAGGATAAGCTCACGGTCGAGATCCCCGGGCGCGGCAAGTTCAACGCCCGCAAAGAGCGTCAGGACACGGTCCCTCAGGCGCTGACGGCCTTTGGTGTCACCCCGGAGGAGCTGTCGCGCGTCGATTATCGAGTCAGCGACCCACCCCAGTTCAGCAACTGGCTGGGTCTGCTGGTCAACCTGCTGCCGCTGATCTTCTTCGGCGCGATCCTGTTGTTCATGATGCGCCAGGCGCAAGGCAGCAACAACCAGGCGCTTTCCTTCGGTAAGAGCCGGGCCCGCATGTTCATGGGCAACAAGCCCACCATTACCTTCTCCGACGTTGCAGGCGTCGACGAAGCCAAGCAAGAGCTGGCCGAGGTCGTCGAGTTCCTCAAGTACCCGGAGAAGTTCTCCGCCCTGGGCGCGCGGATCCCGAAGGGCGTCCTGCTCGTCGGACCACCGGGAACCGGCAAGACGCTGCTGTCCCGAGCGGTGGCCGGCGAGGCCGGCGTGCCGTTCTTCAGCATCTCCGGCTCCGAGTTCGTCGAGATGTTCGTGGGCGTCGGCGCTTCAAGGGTGCGCGACCTGTTCGACCAGGCTAAGCGCAATGCGCCCTGCATCGTGTTCGTCGACGAGATCGACGCGGTTGGCCGCCAGCGCGGGGCCGGCCTGGGCGGCAGCCACGACGAGCGCGAGCAGACTTTGAACCAGATCCTGGTGGAGATGGACGGCTTCGACACGAACACCAACGTGATCGTGATCGCGGCCACCAACCGGCCCGACGTGCTCGACCCGGCCCTGCTCCGCCCCGGTCGCTTCGATCGCCAGGTCGTCCTGCCCCAGCCCGACATCAATGGGCGGCGGGCGATCCTCGAGGTGCACGCGAAAGGCAAGCCGTTGGACAAGTCGGTCCGACTGGACACGCTGGCCAGGCAGACGCCAGGCTTCTCAGGCGCCGACCTGGCCAACCTGATCAATGAGGCCGCCATCCTCTCGGCCCGCCGCAACAAGAAGACGATCGGTATGAATGAGATGGAGGAGGCGATTGACCGTGTGATCGCCGGGCCGGAGCGAAAGAGCCGCATCATCTCGGAGCGCGAGAAGCTGGTCACCGCCTACCACGAAGGTGGCCATGCAGTCGTCGGCCGATTCCTTAAGAATCACGATCCGGTCCATAAGATCTCGATCATCGCGCGCGGGATGATGGGGGGCTACACGCGCTACCTGCCGACCGAGGACCGCTACCTGTGGACCAAGTCGCAGTTGGAGGACCGGCTGGCCGCGACGCTCGGCGGACACGCCTCCGAGAAGCTGGTCTTCGGCGAGATGAGCACCGGCGCGGAGAACGACATCGAGGTCGCGACCAACATCGCCCGCAAGATGGTCAAAGAGTACGGCATGAGCGACCGCCTCGGGCCGGTTGCGCTGGGCCACAAAGAGGAGCTGGTCTTCCTGGGCCGCGAGATCGGCGAGCAGAAGAACTACAGTGAGAAGAGCGCCGAGGCGATCGACGAGGAGATTCACCGCCTGATCGACGAGGCCTACTCTGCAGCAGCCCGAATCCTGCAGGACAAGCGCGAGATCCTCGACCGGCTGGCCGATGCGCTGGTGCGTTTGGAGACGATCGAGGGCGAAGCGCTCGAGCGAATCCTCAACGGCGAGGCGATCGAGCCGGCCGAGACTCCGCCGGCGCCGCCGGAGCCCCAGGCGGTCGAGACCGATCGCCCGGCGCCGAAGCAGCCCAAGCCACGCCTGGTGCCCGGCGCGGCTACCGGCTCGTAGGGCGGCCCGCCCCACTCGGACCCGCCGGCGGCCACGGCCGATGGTTGGCGCGTTGCCGGCCCGACGCTGGCCTGCTCATTCCGGCCCCGCTCGGCGATTGTTGGCCTCCTGGGCCTGTGTTAGAATCGGCCATGACCAGTTAGTCAGCCGTTCGCGGACGGGGGATGCCGTTGGACCGAGAGCTGTCGATCTTTACGGGCAACGCGCACCCACAGCTGGCGCATGATGTCTGCGCGTACCTCGGGGTTGAGCTAGGCAAGGCCGACGTCACCGAGTTCAGCAACGAGAACATCTTCGTCAAGATCAATCAGAACGTCCGCGAGCACGATGTTTTCGTCATCCAGCCGACCTGCTCCCCGGTCAACAAAAGCGTGATGGAGCTGCTCATCACGCTCGATGCCCTCAAGCGGGCCTCGGCCAGTCGGATCACGGCCGTGATCCCGTACTTCGCGTACGGCCGCTCCGACAAAAAGGACCAGCCGCGCGTGCCGATCACGGCTCGCCTGCTGGCCGAGCTGCTCCAGGTGGCCGGGGCCGACCGCATTCTGACGGTCGACCTTCACGCCGGCCAAGTCCAGGGCTTCTTCCGGGTGCCCGTCGACGAGTTAACCGCGATGCACCTGTTCGCCGACTATTTCCGAGGCATGGAGCTGATCGATCCGGTCGTCGTCGCGGCCGACCTCGGGTTCGCGAAGCGCGCCCGCAACTTCGCCGACCAGATCGGCAGCTCGGTCGCGTTCGTTGAGAAGCGGCGTCTGGGCAACGACAGCAGTACCGAATCGCTTGGCGTGATCGGCGACGTGCGCGGGCGGACCGCGATCATCATGGACGACGAGATCGACACGGCGGGCTCGATCACCAACGCGGCCGCGATCGTCCTCCAGGAGGGTGCGCGCGACGTGCTCGCGGCCGGCACCCACGCCGTGCTCTCTGGGCCGGCCGTCGAGCGTCTCCAGGCCAGTGCGCTCAGCGCCTTCATCACCACCGACACGTGCCGAATCGATCCGCGCAAACGGATCGAGAGGATGCGGATCCTGTCGGTCTCGCTGCTGTTGGGGGAGGCGATCAGCCGCATCCACACCGGCCGCTCGATCGGCGCCCTGTTCGGCGCGCCGGTCTAGACCGACGCATCCGTCCGAGGTGTGCGGGGATCGCCCCTACGCTTTGCTACGGTTTGCGCGCTTCCAAACGTGCCATGAAACATCTACAAAACGGCGATCTGATTAGCGGCCGTTGCTATACTTGGCGCGAGTAGCAAAGCGAGGCGACGTGCATGCTGGGCTGGGCCAACAAGCTGATGGGCGGCAAGCCGTGGGAGCGTGAGCTCAAGCGGATCGCGCCCATCGTCGAGGAGATCAACGAGCTCGCGCCCGAGCTCGAGGATCTGAGCGACGCGGAGCTGGGCGACAAGACGACCGAGTTTCGTGGCCGCTTGTTGGCCGGCGAGGACCTCGACAGCCTGCTGCCGGAGGCGTTCGCCGCGGTCCGCGAGGCGTCGCGCCGCGCGATCGGGCTGCGCCACTACGACGTCCAGCTGATCGGCGGCGTCGTGCTCCATAGCGGCAAGATCGCCGAGATGCGGACTGGTGAGGGCAAGACGCTTGTCGCCACCCTGCCCGTCTACTTGAACGCTCTCTCCGGCAAGGGCGTCCACGTCGTGACCGTCAACGACTACCTGGCCAAGCGCGACGCTCAGTGGATGGGCCCGGTTTATCACGCCCTTGGCATGTCGGTCGGCGTGATCCAGCACGAGGCCGCCTTCCTGTTCGACCCGGAGTACGAGAGCCACGATCCGTCGCTGCGCTCCCTTCGGCCCGCTGGGCACCGCCGCGAGGCGTACCAGGCCGACATAACGTATGGCACAAACAACGAGTTCGGCTTCGACTATCTACGCGACAACATGGTCTTGCGGCTCGAGGACATGGTCCAGCGTGAGCTGCAGTACGCGATCGTCGACGAGGTCGACAACATCCTGGTGGACGAGGCCAGGACGCCGCTGATCATCTCCGGGCCAGCCGAGGACGCGACCCAGTACTACGCGCTGTTCGCGCGGCTCGTGCCCCGCCTGCGACCGGAGGACGACTTCACCATCGAGGAGCGGACGCGCTCGCTCAGCCTGACCGAAGAGGGCATCGAGAAGGTCGAGCGGATGCTCGGCCTCCAGAACCTCTACGACCCCGGTAACTATGAGCTAACCCATTACCTCGACAATGCCCTGAAGGCCGATTTCCTGTTCAAGCGCGATGACCAGTACGTCGTCAAGGATGGCGAGATCGTCATCGTGGACGAATTCACCGGCCGCCTGATGCCCGGGCGGCGGTACAGCGAGGGCCTGCACCAGGCCATCGAGGCGAAGGAGGGCGTCAGGGTCCAGCGCGAGAACGTCACTCTGGCCCGCATCACGTTCCAGAACTACTTCCGCCTGTACGAGAAGCTGGCCGGCATGACCGGCACCGCGCTGACTGAGGCCGACGAGTTCAGGCGGATCTACAACCTGGACGTCATCCCGATCCCGACCCACCGGCCGATGATCCGGCTCGACAATTCGGACCTGGTCTTCAAGAGCGAAGAAGCGAAGTTCAACGCCGTGGTGGACGAGATTGCCGAGTTGTACGAGCGTGGCCAGCCGGTCCTGGTGGGCACGATCTCGATCGAGAAGTCCGAACGATTGTCCGCCATGCTTCAGCGGCGCGGTATCCCCCACCAGGTCCTCAACGCCAAACAGCACGAGCGCGAGGCGGCGGTTATCGCCCAGGCCGGGCGGCCGAAGACGGTCACAATCGCCACCAACATGGCCGGGCGAGGCGTGGACATCCTGCTGGGTGGCAACCCAGCCGGCCTGCTCGAAGAGCTACTTCGCAAGCAGAAGCTGGACCGCACGACGGCCGCGCCCGAACAGATCAGGGCGACCGCCCACGAGGCCGAGACGATCGTGAGCGCCGATCGCCCGAAGGTGGTCGAGTCGGGCGGTCTGCACATCGTCGGTACCGAGCGGCACGAGGCCCGCCGAATCGACAACCAGCTTCGAGGCCGCTCCGGCCGCCAGGGAGACCCGGGCTCATCGCGCTTCTACGTGTCGCTGCAGGACGATCTGATGAAGCGCTTCGGTGGCGCCTCGATCGCCGGCCTGATGGACAAGCTGGGGCTCGAGGAGGACGTCCCGCTCGAGCATAGCTGGGTCAACAAGGCGATCGAGAACGCGCAGACGAAGGTCGAGGCGTACAACTTCGACATCCGCAAGCACGTCGTGGAGTACGACGACGTGATGAACAAGCAGCGCGAGGTGATCTACGCGGACCGCCGCACGGTGCTGGCCGAGCCCAACCTGCGCCCGATGATCGAAGACTGGGTCCGCGAGGAGATCGAGTCGCTGGTGGCCGCGCATCTGGGCGGGGACCAGCCAGAGAGCTGGGACTACGACGGACTTCACACCGCGCTGCGGCAGATGCTGCCCCTGCCCAGCAGCCTGTCGGTGGACGAGCTGGCCGAGCACCCACGCGAGGAGCTAGTCGAACACCTGGCCAAGCTAGCGCACGAGCTGTACGACGAGCGGGAGCGGCACTTCGGCGCTGAGACCATGCGCTTCCTGGAGCGGGCCTGGATGCTCAACGTCATCGACCGGCTCTGGATCCAACACCTGACCGGCATCGACGACCTCCGTGAGGGCATCAGCCTGCGCGCTTATGGGCAGCGCGATCCGCTCATCGAGTACAAAGTGGAAGCGGCCGACATGTTCGACGCCCTGCTGGCCGCGATCCACCACGACGTGGTCTACCACATCCATAACGTGACGTTGCGCCAGGAGCCGGTCCGCCGGCCTCAGCAGATGTTCACCAATCGCGAACAGGAGGGTGCCAGACAGCCCGTGAGAGCAGGAAAGAAGATCGGTCGAAACGACCCGTGCCCGTGCGGGAGTGGACGAAAGTACAAGAAATGCCACGGACGTTGAGCGGGGCCTGTCCGTGACGCGCGCGAGTGAGGTTCTTCAAGGGCTCCTTCAAAACGTCGAAACGGTTGTCGTCGGCAAGCGAGCCGAGATCGAGCTGACCATTGTGGCCCTGGCTGGCCAGGGCCACCTGTTGATCGAGGACGTGCCTGGCGTGGGCAAGACGGTCCTCGCCAAATCCCTAGCCTGGTCGATCGGCTGCGCCTTCAAGCGTATCCAGTTCACCCCGGACCTCTTGCCCAGCGACGTGACCGGGGTCTCGATCTACAACCAGAAGACCAGCCAGTTCGAGTTCAGGCCCGGTCCGGTCGTGGCTCAGGTGGTGCTGGCCGACGAGATCAATCGAGCCACCCCGAAGACGCAGGCGGCGCTGCTCGAGGCCATGGAAGAGCATCAGATCACCGTCGACGGCGTGACGCACGCCTTGCCGCGACCGTTCATGGTCCTGGCCACCCAAAACCCGATCGAGTACGAGGGCACCTTTCCGCTGCCAGAGTCGCAGCTCGACCGCTTCATGCTGCGCGTCCACCTCGGCTATCCGCGGCGTGACGAAGAGATGGACATCATGGACCGCCAGCAGCGCCAGCACCCGATCGAGACGCTCGAGGCTGTCACCTCAGCCGAGGAGCTGCTGGAAGTGCAGCGGGCGGTCCGTGAGGTGTTCGTCGATACCCTCATCCGACGCTACATCGTCGACCTGGCCAACGCCACCCGCGCCCACCCGGACGTATACGTCGGCGCCAGCCCGCGGGCCTGTCTGGCCCTCTATCGGGCCTCCCAGGCCTGGGCGTTGCTGCGCGGTCGCGAGTACGTCACTCCCGACGACGTGAAAGTGCTAGCCAGCGCGGCGTTCGCCCACCGCATGATCGTTCAGCCGTCCGCTCGGGTGAAGGACGTCAGCGGCCGCACGATCGTCGAGGAGATCGCCGCCAGCGTGCCGGTGCCCGGCAGTCGCGTGCCAGCCTGAGGTCGGGGCAGACCAGGTGAGGTGGGTTCGCAAGAGGCCGCGGCCCGCCGTCAGCGTCCTCATCCTGTGGGCCTTTGTCTCGCTCATCGCCCTGGCCGGCGGCTGGTCGATGATGTTCTACGTCTCGTGGGCCCTGCTCCTGCTGCTCGGGCTCGCCTATCTGCTCGCCAAACTGGGCATCCGGTCGCTCTATTTCAATCGCCAGACGCGTGCCCTGCGGGCCGAGGTCGGGACGTTTTTCGACGAGAAGATCATCCTCGAGAACATCTCGTGGGTGCCGAAGCTCTGGCTCGAGATCCAGGACCTGGGCCAGCATCCGGAGCACACCGCCAGCAGCGTCGTGTCGCTTGGTCCGTACGGGCGCTACGTACGCCCGGTCCACACCCTCTGTCGCCAGCGCGGCGTCTTCCAGCTCGGGCCGGTCTTCGCCGAGAGCGGCGACCCGTTTGGCCTGTTTCGCTACCGTCGCCAGATCGGCGGGAGCAGCACACTGGTCGTCTATCCGGTCGCTATCGACCTACCGTCCTTCGGTCGACTGCCCGGCGACCTGCCAGGTGGCAGCCTGCAGGGTGAGCGGGTCCAGTTCACCACCCCCAACGTCTCCGGCGTGCGCGATTACCGGCCCGGCGATACCTTCAATCGGATCCACTGGCCGACGACGGCCCGCCAGGGTCGACTGATGGTTAAGGAGTTTGAGCTTGACCCGTTTTCCGACATCTGGCTCATCCTGGACCTGGACCGCCAGGTCATGCTCGGCGAAGGGCCGGAGTCAACCGAAGAGTACGCGGTCACGGTCTGCGCCTCGCTGGCCAAGCACTTTTTGAAGGAGAACCGAGCGGTGGGCGTCATCACCCACAGTCGGGTCCTGACCACCGACCGCGGCACTCGCCAATTGCTGAAGGTCCTCGAGCTACTGGCGTTCATCCGCCCTCGCGAGCAACCGAGTATCGGCGAGCTCCTCCTCGGCGAGCAGCAGCGGTTCGGGCGGACCGACTGCCTGGTGGTCATCACCGCCAACTGGGAGGACGGCTGGGCCCGCATCCTGCGGACGCTGGGCGCACGAGGGGTCCATGCGTCCGCCGTGCTGGTCGAGGCTAGCACCTTCGGCCGTGCGCCCAGCGTCCTGATGGCGGCCAGCACGCTGGCCGCGGCCAACATTCCAACCTACCTCGTCAAACGGGGCCAGCCGATCCAACAAGAGCTGGCGACCCCGTCGATGGGTGGGCGCCCTGCGTGGCGGTAGCGACAGCCATCAGCCGTCAGCCATCAGCCATCACTCTGACTGCTGAAGGCTGATAGCTGACGGCTCGATGTTGCATACTCGTAGCGGAGAAGCGTAGCTAAGGCATGCCCGACACGCTCAGGTTCCGTCCGCGCGAAGGTTGGCTCTCGGTCGGCCTACTGGCCGTGATGGTCTGGGCGGTGGTCCATTCGATCGAAGAGGCGGGCTGGGTCGAGCATCTCGACACGCTGGTCCCACTGGCCCTTTGCAGCCTGCTGGTGGGGTTGGTGGCCGCTAAGAGCGATCTCCGCCGCTGGGTCGCCCACCTCGCCAGCGCCCTGCTCGGCCTCGAGCTCATCGTGCTGGTATACGCCAATCGCATGTCGCCGGGGCCGTGGGCGGCGCGCCTGGTCGAGCTGCTCAGCCACGTCTACGCCTGGGTGTACACGGCGGTCACGGGCGGCAACAGCCGCGACAACTTGATGTTCGCTCTCGTCATGAGCTGTCTGGCATGGACGATCGGACACGCCAGCAGCTGGCTGGTGTTTCGGGCCGGCCTCGGGTGGGCGGCGGTGTTGGTCAACGCCGTCGCCCTGCTGATGCACCTCTCTTACAGCTACGCGTCGCTGAACTATCACTTCTTCATCCTGCTGTTCGCGGGGCTGCTGCTGCTGGTGCGGCTGGAGCTTGCCCGTCGGGAGGCGTTCTGGCAAGTGGCCGGCCTGTCGGTCGAGGGCAACGTCGGACGGAATGTCGTCCTGGCCAGCGCGGGCGCTATCCTCGTTTTGCTGAACCTGGCCGGCCGCGGGCCAGCCGAGCAGCCGGTCGATCTGCTCGAGCCAATGTGGGCCGAGCTGTCTGACTCCTGGCAGCACTGGCAAAGCCAGATCGATCGCCTCTTCGGCGGGGTCCAGGGGCCACCCGTAGTGGTCGTCGGGCTGGCGTTCGGCGGCTCGTTGGAGCCACGCGAGGGTTTCGAGCTGGGCGCGGCCCCTGTCCTGAGGATCGCGGCGCCGCGTTCGCGCTACTGGCGCACGTCAACCTACGAGCTGTACACCGGCCACGGCATCGCCAGCGGTGAGGTGTACGGCGATCGGGTCGAGGCTGACCAGCCCATCCCTCTCCCCTTCGGAGCGACCCAGGCGCGTGAGGAGATGGAGCAGACGATCACGATCCTGGCTCCGCAATCGAACCTTGTTTTCGCCGCCGACGCCCCAGTCCGTGTCTCGGTCCCCACTCTCTTCGAGTGGCGGGCGACCCAGGACGACCCGGCCGCGCTTCGGCTGACCACGATGATACGGCGCGGCCAACAGTACACCGTCGTCTCGTGGGCGTCTGTGGCGACCGAGATCCAGCTCCGCTCGGCTGGCACCGAGTACCCCCCGGGCATCGAACGGTACCTACAGCTTCCCCCTGAACTGCCCGACCGAGTCCGGCGACTCGCCACGGAGTCAGCGGCCGGGGCGGCCACACCGTACGACCAGGCCCTGGCGATCGAGCGGTTCGTGCGCAGCTTCCCATACGAGACCCGCGTCCCGCCGCCGCCGCCTGACCGCGACTGGGTCGACTATACGCTCTTCGACTTGCAGACCGGTTACTCCGACTACTATGCCACCGCGATGATGGTCATGCTGCGGACGCTGGGCGTGCCGGCGCGCGTCGCGAGCGGCTTCGCGCCGGGCGAGTTTGTGGAGGACGAGGCGGCCTACATCGTCTACGAGAGCGAGGCCCACTCCTGGGTGGAGGTCTTCTTCCCGAGTTACGGCTGGATCAACTTCGAGCCCAGCTCGCTTCGGCCGGTGCCGTTCAGGGCGCCCGATGAGAACAGTCTGTCCGCGGACGCCAGCTCGGACGGCAGCTACGGCGAGGACCCGGACCTTTTCCTGGACGACCCGTACGACATGGGCGGCGAGTACGCGCCGCCGCTGCCGCCTCGCGGCGACCTGCCCTGGATCATCGCGCTGGGGCTGTTTGGCGTCCTGCTGGCGATCGCCGGCGGGGTGTACGTGGGGCTGCTGGTGCTTTTCCGCCGCGGCCTCGGCGGCCTGCCGTGGCACGCTCAGTGGTACGCGCAGCTCCGTCGCCTGGCGGCGTGGGGTGGGCTGGGCGGCCAGCCGTCACAAACACCCTACGAATACACGAACTGGCTGGAGAAGCGCTTCCCCGGCACCCAGCAGCTCGTCCGGCCGATCGCGGATTGCTACGTGGAGGGCGCCTACAGCGGACACGAGCCGGGTCCTGAGAGCCTCGCCCGCGCCGCCGCCGCGTGGGAGGAGGCCCGCCATCCGCTCACCCGACGAGTGGCCCTGCGCGTTATCCTCGCGGCCCAGGCCAGGGGTCGCCTGATCCTGGAGCGCGTCCCACTGCGGCGGTAGACGCCACTCGCGGCTAAGGCGCCGCGCATCCGCTAAGCACCCGGGAACGGGGCCAGGCCCGACAGATTCAGGGCGGCCCAGACGACCAGGACTCCGCCCAACGGACGGGTCAGCCGCCGCCCCCAGCGCGAAGTGCGCTCGGCCGCCATGAACGCCCCGAGCGCCAGCATCCAGCCGAGATTCGCGCCGCCGACGGCGAACATGACCAGCATCAACGTCCAGCAGCAACCAAGACAGAACAGCCCGTGGCGGATGCCAAGCCGAAAGGCGTCCAAACCGGCTCGCCGCCCACGCCAGTGCTGGACCAGGAATGAGTAGGGCGAGCGGCATTTGTCCAGACACATCAGCTTCAGGGGTGTGAACTGATAGACCCCAGCCACGAGCAGGACTCCGGCCCCAATTGCGCCTGAGGCAGCCCGCAGGACGGCGAAGCGCTCAACCGCGGCGTGGAGGGCGCTGTCGCCGACGTAGGTCAGGACCCCGAAGTACACCCAAACAGCCAGGTAGCCGAGGCCGAGCAGAAGCAGCAGCGTGATGCGGTCGGAACGGTTGAGGCAGAAGCGGCGAAACAGGTTGATCAGTGGCAGGCTGCTGGGCAGCATCATCGCGACGGTCATTAGCGTCCAGCCGCCGACGAAGATCAAGAGTCGGCCGATCGGCGGAAGTCGGCTCCCGCCGAGGTCCTGGTGGCCAAGCAGGCCAGAGAACGGCGAGGCGCCCCAGGCTGCGAGCGCGGCCCAGGCCGAGAGGACCAGGACCGCCAGCGACAGGCGGTACCAGCGCCGGTCGTCTGGCATGCGCATCGCTGAGATCATGCCGTCGTCACCTCAGTTTGTCTCACCGCCGAGGTCACACAGAGCACAGAGAAAGCTTTTGGAGGCTCCTCTGTGCTCTCTGTGACCTCGGCGGTGAAAGGAGCTACGCCTCGAGCCGGAAATCCCCCAGCACGGCGTTGCGGCCGTGAGTCTCCCAGACCATCTTGTGCTGCGGGATGTTGGCCCGATAGTCCATCGCCTTGCCCAGATAGGCCGGCGAGCCGGGAATGGTGCTGAAGACGCTGTCGATCAGCTTGGTTGGCCGTCCCTGGCTGTCGGTGTACGGCTGCATCTCGGCCGAGACAGCGTCGCCAACCCGAATCGTCCCCTTGCCTTCCTTGACGTCAAAGTCGATCGGGACGTCGTAGACGCCGAGTACCTCGCCGACGAGCTGCGCCAGGTCCCCGAGTGGGCCGCCCAGCTTGCCGGTGTGGGCCGCCAGGATGGCCTCCTTCTGTTGGGGTGTGGCCTTGCTGTCGACGTGCGCCACGACCTTCCAGTTGCCCTTGAGGATGTTGCCAGGGATGTCGGCCACCAGCGCCAGCGTCAGGCCAGAGACGTCGACGCCGTTGATCTGCCCCCGATCGTAGTGGTAGGCGATCATTCCCATGCATGCCCCGCCGTCTGGATCGTCGCCAACCCAGCACGGACAAGGCCCACCGCAGGAGCAAGCCTCTAGTAACCTACCTTCAAGTGCGTAGCCCATCTGTTCACCTCCTGTTTTGGCATCTGGCGGCAGGTCTGCCGCGAATCTGAGCCCCGCCTTCAGGGCGACTAGTGCACCCACCGGGCGATCCACTCGGACAACGCCTGGGCCCTCCGTCGTCGTGGCTCACTCGAGTGTCTGCTGCGTCCCTCTCCTCCTTTCAACTCTTCGTGAGGCGCGAGCGGGCCGGCCGCTCCCTCACGCTCGCAGGTACAGACCATCTTGGTCCCGCGAGGTCACCCCTGAGGCGGCCTGCGAGCACAGTCTAGGCCCGCGTATGGACGGGCGCCTTCCGTACCAGTACGGATTTTGGGGGGAGCGGAGCGCACATCCGTACTCTCCGCACTGCCCGACGATCGCGTGGCAGGCGCGGGTGGGATGAAGGCGGCGTGGCGACGAGGCTGGCTAGAGCTGGAGCTGGGAAGCGTTGCGGACCAGATCCAGCTTCGACCCCACGCCGAGCTTGGCGTAGGCGCTGGCGAGGTGCGTCTCGACCGTTCGCTCCCCGATGAACAGCCGCCTCCCGATCTCGCGCGCCGTGTGACCCTCAATCGCCAGTCGGACCACCTCGCGCTCGCGCCGAGTCAAGGATTCAGGCCCCAGGATCGTGGCCGTCGCCCGCTTGCCCCGGTGGCCGAGCTTGGACAGGCCCACCAGCGCACGATCACGCCGCCAGGTGGCGCCGCAGGTGGCGAAACGGTCCGCTGCGGCCTGCAGAGCCTCGACTGCCTCCCCTCGGTCGCTGCCCGAGAGCGCCCGACCGAGCACATCGAGCGAGCGCCCGTGAAAACCAGCGTAGCCGCTGGCGGCCAGCATTCTGGCGGCCTCGCGGGCGGGCTCGAGAGCCGCCTCACTATTGCCGGCTCCGAGCGCCACCCACCCCGCCGCTATCCCGGCCAGGGCCCGGTAGAGGTCGCGATCGATCTGCTGCACGATTTGCCCGAGCTGGAGGGCGGCCTCCGTCGCGGCGGCGTGGTCGGCCGCCTGCGCTGCTACCTCGACCAGGTCGGTGAGGACGAAAGCCGCGCAAGGCAGGGCGCCCATCGCGAGGAAGCTCGAAGCGGCCTGTCGCAGGCCGGCGAGCGCTTCGGGCAGGTTCCCCGCTCGCCATGCGAGGACAGCGGCCGCCCAGGCACAGTAGTGGCTGAACACGTAGAACTCACGGCCGTCGTAGGCGCTCGTAGCCTGGGACAGGTAGTCCCGAGCCTCGTCGGGCTGGCCCATCTCGACAGCGGCGATGGCGGCGACCGCCATCGCCCAGGCCCGTCGACGGCTCAACCCGCCCGCGTTCCTGGCGGCGCTCTCCTTCGTGCTGGCAATGGCGGACCCGAAGTCCCCGGCCAACCAATGCACCTGTGCGCTGAGCTCGAGCAGGATCGTGTCTGAGTAGGCCGGATTGGCTGCCGTCGCTTCCTCCAGCAGCCCGAATGCCTCCTCCAGGCGGCCCTCGAACGCCAGCACCGTCGCCAACAGCGACAGATTCCACGTCAGGCAGTAGGGCTTGCCATCCTCGCGCGCGATCGAGGCGCTCTGCCGCAGCGCGGCCTCAGCCTCGGCGAAATGGCCTCGGTAGCCGGCGGCGGTGCCTAGCGAGCCGAGCGCCTGCATCGTGGCCAGGCGATCACCCACCAGCCGTGCGCCCTGAAGCACCTCTCTCGCAGCGTCTGAGGCTGGGTTGGCCAGCACGCTCCACAAGCATGTCTTCGCCGCGCCCTGGAGCACCTCCCTGGCCGCCGCCTCCTGCCCGGCGAGATCCCCGGCCAGCCCTCGTATCCAGCCCAGCTCGTTCGCGGCGATCAGGACTCGGCCCGCCTGGCCCGCCTGCTCGAAGAGCTCGAGTGCTCGGCGACCGGTTCGCTGGGCCGTGTCCAGGTCGCCGCTGCCCCAGGCCAGAAAGCTCGTCAAGCGGAATTGCACGCCACCCCGCCGAGCGTAATCGGGCGATCCCTCGAGCAGACTGTCGATCTCCTGCATCGCCTTGGCGCCAGTTTCGGCGGCGACGTCCGCGCGGTGGTCGATGACCCACTCGGCCTGCCAGGCCATGCCGTCGAGCACGTCTAGCCACCGCTTGTCGCCCGGCGGAAGCAGCTCGAGCAGCGCCCCCAGGATTGCTAGCGCCTCCCGATGCGACTCGCGCTCCTCAGCCTGACGTATGGCGCGGACCAGCGCGTCGATCGCCTCCGGGTCGCCCACCTCGGCCGAGCAGGCGAAGTGTGAAGCGGCGGCTGCTAAGCGGCCAGCAGCCAGTAGCGCACGGGCGACGAGGCGATGCAGGGCCCGGCGCCGCGCCCCGCCGATACCGTGATAGATGGCCTCCTGAATCAGCGGATGCGCGACCTCGTAGGTCAGTTCACGGTCCCGCTCCTCCTCGGTTATCAATCGCAAGCGTACGAGCTCTTCCAAGATGCGACCGAGCCTGTCAAGCGGCCGTCGGCTGATATTGGCTAGCTCGCTCAACTCGATTCGCTGCCCGAGGACGGCCAGCGTCTCGGACGGACCGGTGAACAAGCCGCGACGAGTCGCAGGGTTCAGCTCGATTCGCTGGCCAAGGACGGCGAGGGTCTCGAGCGTCGCCAGGGTTGCTTCGTCAAGCAGCCGGAGGCGGTTCCGCACGCGCTCGCTGAGTCCTTCCGGGAGGCGGCGAAGGCGGGGGGCCGAAAGGTCGGCACCCTCGTCGACGAGCGCCTGGACCAGATCCAGAGCAAATAAGGGATTGCCGCGCGAGCGCTCGAACAGCCAATCCACCAGCGCTCCTGGCGCCGCGCGCTGCCCCAGCATGCCCTGAGCCAGTGCGCCAATCTGGTTGGGCCCAAGCGGAGGGGGACTCATTCTGCGAAGCACGCCCGCTTGCTCCAGGCCGATGAGCACTTCATTGGGTAAGTGCTGTCCCGACAGCTCCGCTGGGCGTGCCGCGGCAAGCAGCAGGAGACGGCTGCCAGGGAGATTGCGAGCCAGGTAATTGAGCGTTTCCCAGGACGACGCGTCTGCCCAGTGAGCATCGTCCAGGAAGACGATCAGCGGCGCCTCGCGCGCCAGGTTGCGCAGCAGGACGGCCAGACCTTCCAGGAGACGTATGCGCGACGGCTGCCGGGCGCGGACGGAGCCGCGCGTGGCTGCCACACTGCGAAGAAGAGAGGCCAGGTCGTCCAGGAAGCCTCCGCACAGCTCGCTGATCTTCTCGGGATGGAGGTTGCGAAGGTACCGCTCCAGCGCCTCGACCCAGAGGCCGAAGGAAGCGGTGGCCCCGAGCGGATAGGCGCGGGCCGTGAGGCCCAGGGCCCAGCGGCAGTTCCGGGAGAGCAGCTCAGCCGCCAGGCGGGTCTTTCCCAGGCCCGAGTCTGCCAGGAGCAAGACGCAGCGGACCTGGCCCGCGGCCGCCGTCCGCAGCTCCGACTCCAGCGCCGCGATCTCGGAGCCCCGACCCACCAGGCGCAGGTCCTGCGCCGTCATGGGCGCATTATAGCCGCGCCTGGCGATCACCTCTTCGGCTGGCAGATGGCAGCACCGGCGGTGACAGGGCCCCTCGTGGCGCGCCACCTGATCCAAACTTCGACGGACACCCCGGTGACGCGTCCCGCTTGAAAGCCCCCAATCTCTTCCTCTACGATCCCGCGGTGATGGCCATGGGACAGGCCCTGCTGCAGACTGCCCTCCACGGCCGACACCTTGCCGCCAACGCGCGGATGGTCGAATTTGGCGGCTGGGACATGCCGATCCAGTATCAGAGCATACTGGCCGAGCACCAGGCCGTGCGGACCTCGGTTGGCGTCTTCGACCTCTCACATATGGGCCGCCTGTATTTCCGGGGCCCCGGCGCCCACGACATGGTCCAGTGGCTGGCTACGAATGACGTCACGCGGCTCGAGCCCGGCAGGGCCCAGTACTCGCTCTGCTGTGGCGAGGATGGCGGCATCCTGGACGATGTCGTCGTCTACAACCTCGGCCAGGAGGTCCTGGTCGTAGTCAACGCCTCCAACCGACTCAAGCTGCTCGACTGGATCGCCAAGCAGCAGCGCGGGGCGGCCGCCGACCGTCGGGCCGCGGTCCACGACGCGACCGCCGAGACGGTTATGATCGGCTTCCAGGGTCCCGACGCCGAGGAATCCCTCCAGCGGCTCGTCGCGGCGCCGCTCGAAGGTCTCCGCTACTACGCCGCAACCATCACGAGAGTGGCCGACATCGCTGACGCGCTGGTAGCCCGGACCGGCTACACCGGTGAGGATGGGTTCGAGATCATCGCCCCGGCCGCCGCGGGCCCTGGCCTGTGGGACGCGCTGCTTGGGGAGCGCGCGGGGGTGAGGCCGGAAGCGTGCGGGCTCGGGGCTCGGGACACGCTGCGGCTGGAAGCCGGAATGGCGCTGTACGGGCACGAGATCGACGAGACGACAAATCCGTACGAGGCGGGGCTCGGGCGAGTCGTCAAACTGGAGAAGGGCGAGTTCGTCAGTCGGCGGGCTTTGGAGTCGATCGCCGCGCAAGGTGTGGAGCGGAGGCTGGTCGGCTTCGAGCTTCTGGACGGCGGCGTGCCGCGCCAGGACTATCCGATCCTGGCCGGGGATCGCAAGGTTGGACGCGTGTCGAGCGGAAACGTCTCCCCGACCCTGGGCAGACCGATCGGCATGGGATACGTGCCAGCCCAGTTGGCCGAGCCCGGACAGCGCCTGGCGGTCGAGATCCGCGGCCGGCCCGTGCCGGCCCAGGTAGTGGCACTCCCGTTTTATCAACATCGAACGAGACGAGCCCCGGCAGGCTCGAAGCGGGCCTGATCGAGGCAGGAGGAGAGAGTTGGACCCAACCGACCGTAGGTACACGAAAGAACACGAGTGGGTAAAGATCGAGGCCGACCGGGCCGTCGTCGGCATCACCCACTACGCTCAGGACCAGCTGGGTGACGTGGTCTACGTCGAGCTGCCGAACATCGGCGATCACGTCGAGATGATGAAGCCATTTGGAGTGATCGAGTCGGTCAAGACCGCTTCCGACCTGTATTCGCCAGTGACGGGCGAGGTGGTCGACATCAACGCCGTCGCCGTGGATGAGCCCCAGGTCGTCAATGACGCCCCGTATGAGGCTGGTTGGCTGATCAAGGTCAAGCCCGACGACCCGTCGGAGATCGAAAGCCTCATGACAGCTCAGCAGTATGCCGACATGATCGGCGTCTCGTAGAGGGCCATGGCGTTCGTTCCCCTCACCGCAGACGAGCAGCAAGTGATGCTCAGGGAGGTCGGCGTCGATTCGGTCGCCGACCTGTTCGTGGACATTCCCGAGCACGTTCGCTTCCCCCAGCTCGACGTTCCGCCTCCCCTGACCGAGATCGAGGTGGTCCGCAAGATGGCTGCGCTGGCGGCCAGGAACCAGCACATCGGGCAACTGGCCTGCTTTGTCGGCGCTGGGGCCTACAACCACTACATCCCGAGCGTCGTCGGTCACATGATGGGGCGCTCCGAGTTCTACACCTCTTACACGCCATATCAACCGGAGATGAGCCAGGGAACCTTGCAGTCCATGTTCGAGTTCCAGAGCCTGATCGCCGATCTGTTCGAGATGGACGTGGCCAACTCGGCAGTGTACGACGGCCCCGCCGCGTTAGCGGAGGCGGTCCTCATGGCGCTGCGGATCACTCGCCGCGACCGAGTCGTGCTGGCCGGCTCGGTCCACCCGGAGTACCGGGCGGTCGTGAGCAGCTACCTCGACGGGCGGGGCGTGGAGCTGGCGACCTCCGAAGTCGAGCTGCGCGACTCGGGCTTGGAAGAGCGCCCGATCGTGGACCTGCTGGACGACCGGACGGCCTGCTGCGTGGTCCAGCAGCCCGACTTCTTCGGGAACATCGCGGACCTCGGCGCCATCGCCGAACGCTGCCGTGAGGTCGGCGCGCTGCTGGTCTACGTCGTCGCTGAGGCGATCTCGCTCGGGCTGCTGAAGACGCCGGGCGCTTGGGGCGCGGACATCGCCGTGGGCGAAGGCCAGTCGCTCGGAGTCTCGCTCAGCTTCGGTGGGCCCTGGGTCGGGCTGATGGCCTGCAAGCAGGAGCACCTGCGCCAGCTCCCCGGCCGAATCGTGGGCGCCACTACGGACCAGCAGGCCCGGCGCGGCTTCGTGCTGACTCTGCAGGCCCGCGAGCAGCACATTCGGCGAGAGAAGGCGACCTCCAATATCTGCACCAGCCAGACCCTGCTGGCCCTTGGCGTGACGGTCTACCTGTCAACGCTCGGTCCGGAGGGCCTTCGCCAGGCCGCGGCTTTGTCGCACAAGAAAGCGCGCGCGGGAGCCGAGCGGATAGCCCGGTTGCCCGGCTATCGAGTCCTCAACCGGGGCCCATTCTTCAACGAGTTCACGGTCCTCTGCCCAACCGACGGGGCCTTCGTGCGGGCACGCCTGCTCGAGCGTGGCATCATCGCCGGCTACCCGCTGGGGCGCGATTACCCGGGCCTTCAGAACGCCCTGGTGCTGTGCTGTACGGAGCGGAACACCGCTGCCGAGATCGAACAGCTTGCGAACGGGCTGGCCTCGTGCGTCAGTTGAACGTTGAACGAGGAACGACGAGTATGACCGAGCCGCTGCTGTCGGAGCTGAGCCGACCGGGCAGGGTCGGCCAGCGGTTCGCCAGCCCCGAGCAATGTCGGGGCGCCGTCGACGACCTACCGCCCGAGCTCTTGCGCGGCGAGCTGCCATTGCCCGAGCTGGGTGAGCTCGACGTGGTCCGCCACTTCACACACCTCTCCACCATGAACCACTCAATAGACGCCGGCTTCTATCCGCTCGGCTCGTGCACGATGAAGTACAACCCCAAGGTCGACGAGGACGTGGCGCGCCTGCCCGGCTTCGCGCAGCTTCACCCGTACCAGCCGGAGGAGAGTGTTCAGGGAGCGCTCGAGGTCATGCTGGAGCTGCAGCGGCTGCTGGCCGAGATCACCGGCTTCGCGGCGGTCACGCTCCAGCCGGCCGCCGGGGCCCAAGCCGAGCTATGCGGGATGCTGCTGATTCGGGCATACCACCGCGAGCGGGGCGACCTGAAACGATCGAAGGTGCTCATTCCCGACTCGGCCCACGGGACGAACCCGGCTACCGCCGCGATGTGCGGCTACAGCACGATCTCCATCCCCACGGACAGCCACGGCAATGTCGACCTCGGCCGCCTCAAGGAGATCGCCGACCAGGAAACCGTCGGCTTGATGCTGACCAACCCGAACACGCTGGGCCTGTTCGAGCAGGAGATCCTCGAGGTCACCGAGACCGTCCACCGCGCAGGCGGGTTGGTCTACGGTGACGGCGCCAACTTGAACGCGATCCTCGGCGCGGTCAAGCCAGCCGACCTGGGCTTCGACGTGCTCCACATCAACACCCACAAGACGTTCTCCACCCCGCACGGCGGCGGCGGGCCGGGGTGTGGCCCGGTAGCCGTGCGCGACGTCCTCGAGCCGTACCTTCCGAAGCCGGTCGTCGCTCGCCGACCCTCGGGCGAGCTGTACCTGGACTGGAACCGGCCCAGGTCAATCGGCAAGCTCAAGGGCTTTTGGGGCCACTTTGGAATGATGGTCAGGGCCCTGACCTACATCTCGCTCCAGGGCGGCAGTGGGCTCAGGGAGATCAGCGAAGCGGCCGTCTTGAACGCGAACTACCTGCGAGCCAGGTTGTCTGGTGTGTATGATGTGCCCTACGACCGGATCTGTATGCACGAATTCGTGGCTTCCGGGCGGAGTCAACGTCAGTACGGGGTGCGCACACTCGATATCGCCAAGCGTCTGATCGACTTCGAGATCCATCCACCCACGGTCTACTTCCCGTTAATCGTCGAGGAGGCGATCATGGTCGAGCCGACCGAGGCCGAGAACAAGGACACGCTCGACCGCTTTGCCGACGTCATGTTGCAAATCGCCCGTGAGGCAGAGGAGAATCCAGAGATCATTCACCAGGCCCCGCACAACCGGGTGGTCGGGCGGCTGGACGAGACGACGGCGGCGCGGCGGCCGGTCCTCAGATGGGCGCGTGTGCCGGCGCAGGCGGCAAGCGCACCAGCATACTGATCTGTCGGTGAAACTCGGGGACGAGCGCGTGACGAGGAGGGGCGACAGATGGCTGTCGACCAGAACAAGCTGCTGTTAGAGGTCAAGAACCTCAAAACGTGGTTCTACACGCCTGACGGCATCGTCAAGGCGGTGAACGGGATCTCCTACACGCTCCATGAGGGCGAGGCGCTCGGCCTAGTGGGTGAGAGCGGCTGCGGTAAGAGCGTCAGTGCCATGTCGTTGATGCGGTTGATCCCGACGCCGCCCGGTCGAATCGTCGAGGGCGAGGTCTGGTTCGACGGCAGGGACTTGCTGAAGCTGAACGACGAGGGCATCAGGCGGATCCGCGGCAACGACATCGCGATGATCTTCCAGGACCCGATGACCTCGCTGAACCCGGTCTTGACCATCGGTCGCCAGATCGCCGAGGCGCTCGAGCTGCACAAGGGCATGAGCCGCGATCAGGCCCGCAAGCGGACCATCGAGCTGCTCGAGCTGGTCGGCATCCCGTCGGCCCGCGGCCGCGTCGACGACTACCCGCACCAGTTCTCGGGCGGGATGCGTCAGCGCGTGATGATCGCGATGGCCCTCTCCTGTGATCCAAA
>DASPXK010000308.1:0-24484 GCA_035637315.1 Chloroflexota bacterium | reverse complement strand
AATCTAGAAAAGCGGCTGCCGGCTGAGGCCGGCATAGTCGGCCGGGTAGCCCGTGACGGCGTCCCATTAATGTCCAGGGACATCGCCGGTGACGAGCGGTTCTACGCGCCTCACCTGGCTGCTGTCCTGGCAGCCGGCTTCCGCTCGTTCGTCACGCTTCCGTTGCGGGCATCGAGGCGGACCATCGGCACGATGAGCGTGTACGGCACCCGCCCGGACGCGTTCGAGGACAAGAACATCGACCTGCTTGGAGCTTTCGCCGACCAAGCCGCCATCGCCCTCGAGCGGGCGCGACTGCTCGACCGCTCGCGCCGCCAGACCGAGCGCCTGGTGGCACTCCACAGAATCGCTTCGAGCATTTTGCGCCAGAGCGACGAGGGGCGCACCCTTGACGAGATCGTCGAGGAGGCGCGCGGCCTGCTTGGAGTGTCCGGTGTGTTGATCTATCTATGGGACGAAGATCTGGGCCGCCTGCGAGTCGGGCCGTCCACGGCGCCTCCCAGCGCCAACTACCCAACGGTCGCCGCCGGTGAAGGGGCTACCGGTCGGGCCTTCGCGGAGCGACGTGTGATTTCCGTGCCAGACTACTCGACTTCAGATTACGCGGTCGCTGGCACGCGCGAGTTCGGCGTTCACGCCCTCGTCGCCGCGCCACTGCTGGTCGGCGACCGCGCCCTCGGCTCACTCGCGGCTTGGACAACCGACCCCTATCAGCAGTTCTCGCCGGATGAGGAGCAGGTCGTGCTGCTTTTCGCCGAGCAGGCCGCGCTCGCGATCGAGAACGCCCGCCTCCGCCAGTCCGCCGCGGCCGAGGCGGACGCAGCCGCTGCCGAGCTAGTGGCGGATGGCCTCCTGCGCGCCGCCGAAGCACTCGCTCAGGCTCAAACCACCACCGACGTCACCCGCACCCTGGCCGAGCTCGGTCCCCGCCTGTTCCAGTGCGACGCCACGATCGTCCGCATCCGCCGCGCTGACGGCACCTTCCAGGCCGCGAATCTGGTTGGTGACATCACACCCGGCGAGCGCAGCTACATCTTGCGCCACAACGTCCATCTGACGCCCCTGTTCGCCAAGATCTCACAGGAGCGGCGGGTGGTCGCCGTAGAGGACGTTCCGGCCAGCGGCCTCGTGCCCGAGGAGGAGCTGGCGAACGTTCGTCGGTGCTCAACCATGGTGGTCCCACTCCTGGCGCATGGCGATCTGCTTGGCTACGTCGCCATGAACTACACGCGTGAGAAGCGGCGCTTCAGCCCGCGCGACATCACCCTGGCCGAGGGGATCGCCCGGCAGGCGGCGATGGCGCTCGACAACTTGCGACTGCGGCAGCGTGACTGGGAGGCTGCTCGATTGGACGGGGCCTTGCAAGCTGCGCGTGGCACCGCCCACGAGCTCAACGAGCCTCTGACCCAATTGGCGCGCGAGGCTGAGTTGCTTCTGGCCGCCGCGCAGCCCGCCTCTCCGAGCGCGGAGTCCGCAAGGCGGACCGGCCGGGCCGCCGGCGACCCGCTGCTGGCTCGACTCGACGGCGTGGCCAGGTCAGTCGATGCGATCGCCGAGAAAGTCCGCCAGCTTCAGCTCAGCATCCAGCTCGACCGCGCCAATCCGTCCGGAATGCTGTCCCGAATCGACTGAGCGAAAGCGCGCCGAATGGGCGCACTCGCCGGCCTGATTTGACCAGCCCTGTTACGGTCTGAGTCGCCCTTGCGACGAACCAGTCCTCCGCAGCTCGGGATCCGATCGCGGTCAATCGGCGCTCATGTCGATCGCTGTTCGGTAGGCGCGAGCTGGTCAGGTCCGGATGTTCGTCCGCGGCGGCGCGCGAGGCTTCGTCTGCTATCGATGAACCCAGCCGACGCGATCAGCCAGACCAGCCCAGCGCTGAAGCCGCCGACCACGTCGCTCAGGTAGTGGTAGCCCAGGTACACGCGGCTCGCTCCGATCGCCACGACCAACAGCGATGCCGCCAGCCCGGCGGCGATCCCGATCCTGCGCCCGCCGACCGCCCAGACCACTCCGGCCAGGCCGACGTAGCACACCAATGAGTCCATCGAATGGCCGCTGGGAAAGCTGTACTCGGAGGTTGGCACCGACCAGGGTAGGGTGGGCCGCGGGCGTTGAAAGAGCAGCTTCAACAGCTCGTTGAGGGCGACGCCGCCACCACAGGCCATGATCAAGAATCGGGCTTCCCAGCGACAGCGCCGCCAGATGAGCCAGCAGAGGCCCGCCGCGACGACGACCGGCAAGGCCATCCAGGAGCCCATGAAGGTGGCGAGCTGCATCAGCGCGTCAAGAGCCGGGCTCGAGTAGCCGTGCAGGAGAGTGCCCGCGCTGTTGTCAAGGAAGATCGGCTGGCCCGAGAGCACCAGGCCGGCGAGCATGCCGAACACGAGCAGTCCACCCAACGCCAGAGCGAGTCCGAGCCGCCGAATGGCCGCTGCGCCCTCAGCCGGCTGACACGCCGCCAGCGGCCGCGCAGCTCGAGCACAGGCCCACGATGGCAAAATGCGCCAGGTCGGCCTCAAATCCATAGCGCTCGCGCAGGTGGCGGTCCAGCGGGTCGAGCACGCTCACGTCGATCTCGCGCTCTTGGCCACATCCGCGGCAGACCATATGCTGGTGGCGTGCCTCGGACGCGACGTGGTACTGAGCGATGCCGTCGTCAAAATGGGTGTGGCTAACAAGACCCAGGTCCTGCAGCAGCTCCAGGGTCCGGTATACGGTGGAGATATTGACCTGGGGGAACTGGGCCGCCACCCGGGCGTGGATCGACTCCGCCGAGACGTGTCCTCTGAAGCTCTCGATTGCCTCGAGGATCATCTGTCGCTGTGGAGTTAGCCGGTGCCCTCGCTCCTTGAGCGCCTGCACCATCTGCCCCATTGGCGGTACCCTCATCCTGGTGAACCTTAACGCGTTCAACGTTGAACGTTCAACGTTGAACGCGTACGCGCCACTCCTATCCCCAATCCCATTCCTGGAACTGGAGCGAAACGTTGAACGTTGAACGCGGAACCTTGAACGCCGATGATCGTTGGCGGAGTGACGAACACGCCCGGGAATGGCTGGCCAAACACGGCGGCCCGGAGGCGGACGGCAGCGAGCAGTTCCACCTCATCGCCCGACTGCTCCCACATCCAACCGAGTCTGCCCTCCGGGTGGCCGACGTCGGGGCCGGCCATGGAACACTAACAGCGGTAATCCTGGACACGTTTCCGAACGCCCAGGCTACCTGTCTGGATATCAACCCCACCATGATCGCCGCTGGCCAGGAGCGGCTGGCCCGCTTCGCCGGCCGGTTCCGCTACGTGCAGTCGGACTTGACCGAGCCAGGTTGGCCGGCCGAAGCGTCCGGGCCGTTCGACGCCGTCGTCTCCTCTCGAGCGATCCATCACCTGATGGACGCGCGCAAGCGCGAGCTGTTCGGTGAGATCCTCGCCAGACTACGGAGCGGCGGCTGGCTGTTGAACTTCGATTACGTCCGCGCTCCGAGTGACGCGCTCCGCGAGATCTATATTCGGGTACAGGAACCGGCCAGCGGTTCCCCAGCTGACCACCACCAGGGAGACCACAGCCATACCAGCCCCCTTCTGGGCCAGCTTCAGATGCTCGAGTCGATCGGCTTTGTCGACGTCGACTGTTTCTGGAAACAGTTCGGCAGCGCGATCTTCGGCGGCAGAAAGCCGTGAGCTGATGGGGCCGGTGTCAGTTTGCTCGGCGCCTACGCCTCGAAGGCGACGATGCGTTTCGATTTGGCGTATGATACCTTTGCGTTTGGCCACGTTGGCCAGCGGGGGCAGCTTCACTCGAGGGCCCGGTTGTTGACGGGCGAGGCGCGAGGATGAGGAACGGCGGCGGGGCGACGGCGACTTCGGTACGCCTCGAGAGCGACCACCTCGTGGTCATCTGCGAGCCCGGCTCGCACGGCGAGCAGAACGCCGACGCCTTGCTCCAGTACGCCGAGCAGACCCTCGCGCAGATCCTGCGACGCCTCAAGCTCTCGGGCGAGGTGCTCAGCCGGCCACGCAAGATAGTCATCCACGCCCAGGACGCGATCCACGATCCCCAACGGCCGGGCCAGCTGCTGACGGTGGGCACCTCGAGCGATCTGACCTCGGACGTGATCTACACCGTCTACCGTCCACAGTCGCCTGCGGTCGGACTGGTCGAGCATCTCTGCCGGGTTGTGCTTCAGCGTGTAGGCGCGGGTGTGCAGGTCCAAGATGATCGCAGCGAGGCCAAGACCGGCACTGCCGAGGCGCAGCGCTTCTTGATCGAAGGGGTCGCCCGCTATCTGGCCCATGGGTTGGCCCGCCGTGCACTCGGGGGGGTTGGCCAGCCAACGCGATCATCGGAGCAGGCCTGCTTCGACTGGGGGCTGGCCAATGGCTGGCGACTGCCCGTTTATCAGTCGATGATGCGGGGCACGGGGCCCGAGGTGGACTCGGCGATATACGCCGCGATGCAGGAGACTTTCGGCGGCTACCTCTTCGAACGAGACGGCGCCAAAGAGTTCCTGCGCTTCCTGGCCGGGGCTCGCAACGACCCGAATCACAGTGCTGAGATCGTCTACGGCAAGTCGCTCGAGCTGCTCGAGGCCGAGTGGGTCACGATCCTGAGGCGGGGTGTTGGCCGCAAGATCATCTCGCTGTGGGAGTTCTTCCCGCGCGTCTGGCCCTACCTGAAGCCCTATCCCTGGCGGATCCTTGAGTCGCTCTCGCTGATCTTCCTCTCGAGCATCAGCACGCAGGTCACCCCGTTCCAGATCCGCAACCTGATCGACCTGCTCGGCAGTGAGCGCGCCAAGGCCGACCCCTGGGGCTACGGCCTGGAGCAGGCGCTGTGGATCGTTGCGGTGATTCTGGTCGCCGGCCTGATCAACATCTGCGCCATCGTCCGACTCATCTACGTCACCAACGTTCTCGGGCAGAACATCTTGCGAGACCTGCGGGTCGCGTATGTCGACCGGGTCAACCTGCTGGGCTTCGTCTACTTCGGACGAATGCGGAGCGGCGACCTGATGGCCCGCTTCACCAGTGACATGGCCCACCTCGCAGACCCGCTCGCGAGGACGGTGACGTACAGCACGTACTATTTCGTGCTGATGTGCGTGACGCTGGTCAGCCTGATCGTGATGAACTGGGAGCTGACTCTCCTGCTTTTGCTCATCGTGCCGTCCTACTTTGCGATCGGCCGCTCGCTGGGGCCCCGCATCCAACGCGTCAACCGCGGTCGCCAGGAGCGCCTGGCTCAGATCAACAGTCACATCGGCGAGCTGATCTACGCGCATCCGATGATCAAGATCTTCAACCTTCAGGACTACGTCCGTCGGCGCATGCGCCCGGAGATTCACGAGTTTCGACGGGTCGAGATCCGCACGGATTTTCTGAGGGCGATCTTCAACGAGGTCTCTGACATCGCCGACATGATTAGCACCAAGCTGGTCTGGGTGTTCGGCAGCGTGCTCGTGCTGGCCAGCTACGACCCGCCGATGGCGGCCATCATCGGGACGACGACCATCGGCACAGTCCCCGCCTACAACACGCTGATGGGAAGGTTCGTCCTTCCCATTCACCGCCTGGCCAGCATCTACGCCAACATCGCCTACGCCGCGGCCGCCCTCCGTCGCATCGAGGAGATCCTCCGCCAGGAGCCGGAGAACATGGCCACGCCGGCCAACGGAACTGCCGAGCCGCCGGCTGTGCGGGATACCGTCGCCATCGAGGGCGTTGACTTTGCGTACGGCGTGACGCCAACTCTCCAGGATATCGACGTCACCATACCGGTCGGCACCAGCGCCGCCTTCGTGGGGCCGACCGGGGCTGGCAAGACGACCCTGGTCAACATGATCCCACGCTTCTACGATCCTGCGTCCGGGACGGTCAGGATCGACGGCCGCGACGTCCGCGAGCATGCCCTGTCGGCCCTTCGCAGTCGGATCTCGCTCGTCTCGCAGGAGACGTTCCTGTTCAACGCGACGGTCCGCGAGAACATCGCCATGGGCAAGCTTGACGCCACCGACGAGCAGATCGTGGCGGCCGCCAAGGGGGCGCGGCTGCATGACACGATCATGGCCCTGCCAGCCGGCTACGACACCATCGTCGGCGAGCGTGGCAGTCGCCTGTCCGGTGGCCAACGTCAGCGCCTCTCGATTGCCCGCGCCCTCTTGCGCGACGCTCCGATCCTGATCCTGGACGAGGCCACAAGCGCCCTGGATGCGGAGACGGAGCATGAGGTCCTGGAAGAACTGGCCGAGGTCACGCAGGGAAAGACGACCATCATCGTCACCCATCGGCTAGCCCTGGCGATGCGCGCCGACATGATCTACGTCTTGGACAACGGCCGAATAGTTGAGCACGGCACGCACGCAGAGCTGATCGCCCACAATGGTCTCTACAAAAGACTGTTCGAGGACCAGAACCAGTTCTTACTCAAGTCCAGGGCCGACGGTTCGGTCAGCCTGGCAGTCCACCGCCTGCAGGCCGTGCCGCTCTTCAGCATGCTGCCGAGCGAGCGACTGGAACCACTGGCCCGGGCGATGTCCACCGAACAGTACAAGCCGGGCCAGGTGATATGTCGCGAGGGTGAGGACGCGGACAAGCTCTACATCCTGGCCCAGGGCGAGGTGGAGCTTTTAGCCCACGATCCGGCTGGCGTCGAGCATCGCCTCAACGTGCTCTCTGGCCACGGCGTCTTCGGCGACAGTTCTCTCCTGCTGGACATCCCGCGCCAGCTCACGGCCCGCGCGCTGACCCACGTCACGGTCCAGGTGCTCTGCAAGGGCGACGTCGAGGTCTTCACCACGACGGCGCTGCCGGTCGGCGCCGCGCCGGGCGGCAACGGCCCGGCCGTCCAGCCGACAGCTGCCACGACCGAGCCGACCGCCTAGACGATCTGCGAGCCCGCGCGGACGGGCGTGAACTGGTACCTCGCCGAAGCTGGATGGGTGGCCGCGCCGGTCGTGCAAGACAGGACTTAGGCGAGAATCAAAGGCGGAGGTGGGCATGCCGGCCAACCTGCCACCCGCTTACTTCGAGGCGGAGGCCGTGTACCGCCAGGCGGCCACGCCCGCCGAAAAAGTCGAGGCGCTCCAGGCCATGCTGGCGGTCATGCCCAAGCACAAGGGCACCGACCATCTGCGGGCTGACCTGCGCGCTCGAATCGCGCGCCTGTCGCACGAGGCCGAGCGCCGCGGTGGCCCCGCTCGCTCGCAGCTTTACTCGGTCCGCAAGGAAGGCGCTGGCCAGGTCGCCCTGGTCGGTCCGCCCAACGTCGGCAAGTCGCAGCTCCTGGGAGCCCTGACCGCCGCGACGCCCAAGGTGGCGCCGTACCCATTTACCACTCAGCTTCCCCAGCCGGCGATGATGCTCTTCGAGAACGTGCACATCCAGCTTGTGGACCTGCCGCCTGTTGCCGAGCAGGCTACCCACGCCTGGATGCGGCCGATCATTCGCCAGGCGGACCTGCTGCTCCTGATGGTCGACCTGAGTGAGGACCCGTTGGCCGACCTCGAGTGCATCCTTGCCGAGCTGGCCGCCGTTCGAGTCGAGCCGGTCGCGGTGCCGGAGCCAGAGACGCTGGATGGACTCGTCCTGCAACGGCGGGCGGTGGTGGTGGCAAACAAGCTCGACGTGCCTGGCGCGGCCGATGTGTACGCGCTGCTTTTGGAGGAGGTCGCCGGCCGCTGGCCGACTGTCGCGATCTCGGCGACAAACCCACAGCGCCTAGACGAGCTTCGCGGGCTCATCTTCGACCGTTTGGAGGTCGTTCGCGTGTACACGAGGGCGCCGGGCCGTCAGCCCGATCTGTCGCGGCCGGTCATCCTGCCCACGGGCTCGACGCTGCAAGATCTGGCCGAGGCGCTCCACGTCAGCTTCAGCGGCCGTGTGCGGTACGCCCAGGTCTGGGGCTCCGGCAAGTTCCAGGGCCAGCGCGTCAGCCGCACCTACACGCCTCAGGACGGCGACGTCGTCGAGTTATACGCGTGAGCGCCGCCCGCCCGGCGTCGCCTAGCGCAGCGCCCCGACCTCGAAGCCGCGTGCTTCGAGGTCGTTCAGGACCGACTCGTAGACAGCCCGAGCCTGGCGCGCGGCGTTGCGTCCGTCGAGCTCAGTCGCTTCGGGCCAATCGCCCGGATAGCGGGCCTTCACCGCCCACCCCGACAGCACCTCCAAATCCGGGTGCTCCCCCTTGAGGAGCCAACCCTCCGGGATGCTCTCGCGGATCTCGTCGAGGTTGTGTGTCAGCGGGTAGTCGATCTGGAGGAAGATCAGCACCGCTTTCAGGGCTTTCTCGGCGGCCTGCTGCGAGAGGTAGCACGCCACGTGGGGTGCCGGGTCCTCATCGGTGGCGAGTTTCTCCGCACTCCTGAGCTCCTCGCGCGCCTGGCGCAGCCACTTCCACGTCTCGGCGACACGCTCTTCGTCCGTCACAGCCCGCGGCTCCCACCTGAGAGCCACGTCGGAACGTAGGGAACGGGGCCCGAAGTCGCCATCGCGCTCGGCATCGTACAGCACCTGCCCCTCGCGGAGCGCCGCGCGCAGAACGTCTCCCACCAGGTTTCCGCGGCGGACTATCTCTTCGGGCGTGGTGACGACGACATCCTTCGCGACATCGAAATCGCGCAGTGCGTCGCGGATGTCGAACGTAGCCTGTCGTTTGTCGTCGACGCGCGGCAGGACCACGAGGAAGTCCACGTCGCTGCGAGCACGGGCGTCGCCGCGCGCCCAAGAACCAAAGAGAATGACCTGGACCGGATGGAACCGTTCGACGATGCGCGCGGTCATCGCCGGAAGAAGTTCGGCCGTCCGAACGGCGGTGTCGCCCGTGTGGCTTGTGTCGGTCACCCTCGTCGCATCGCCTGGAGCTGTGAGCCGCGGGTTCTATTATCGCACCCATGAAGCGGGGGCGCGGCTCGGCTGTCGCCCCAGCATTGTGCGGCTGTCACCACGGCCCGTAGACTGAATCGAGCATCCGATGACTACAGTTACCGGTGCGACGCTTCTGGCCCGCGCGCTCAAGCTGGCCGGCGTGGGGCCGATCTTCACGCTGTCGGGCAACCAAATCCTACCGATCTACGAGGCCGGGCTCGAGGCTGGGCTGCGGTTTGTGGACACTCGCCACGAATCAGCCGCCGCCCACATGGCCGACGCCTGGGGCAGGTTGACCCAGCGGCCCGGAGTCTGCGTGGTGACGGCCGGGCCGGGCCACACCAACGCCCTGACCGGCGTCGCCACGGCCTGGATGGCCGAGTCACCCCTGCTCTTTCTGAGCGGCGGTTGTGATCTGGCACGCGTCGGACAGGGTGGCTTCCAGGAGCTGGACCAGATCGGGATCGCCGCCCCGATTTGCAAGGACGCCCTGTTCGCCTCGTCGGCGGCCGAGCTTCCAGCCCTGGTGGCCCACGCCCACCGCATCGCCCAGGAGGGGATACCGGGCCCGGTCCACATCACCCTGCCCTTCGACGTCCTGAACGACCAGGTCGCTGAGGCGGCCGCCTCGAAGCCGGCACCTGCCGACTTCGAGCCGACCCATCGCCGCGCCGACAAGCAGGACCTGCAGCACGCGATCGAGCTGCTGGCCCGGGCGAGCCGACTGCTCCTCCTCGCGGGCCCGGCCGCCTGGCGAGGCGTCTGCGGCGACCGCCTGCGAGCCCTGCTCGACCTGGTCGAGATGCCTGGCTTCGCGATCGAGAGCCCCCGCGGACTGAGCGACCCCTCCCTGCATGGCCTGGGCAAGGAGTTCAGGCGGGCTGATTTGGTCTTGCTGATCGCCCCGCAGGATTTCGCCGTCGGCTTCGCCGGGCCACCTGCCCTTGGCGAGTCTAGCCGCATCATCCAGATCGCTCCCGAGCGGGGTCAGATCGGGCGCAATCGTGAGGTAGAGGTCGGGCTGGTCGGCGATCCCCAGACAGTGATCGGGCAGCTTCTGGAGGCGGCACAGGGCCAGACCTGGCGCCGATCGGGTTGGCGCGACGAGCTGGCCGCGATCCAAGCGTCCAATGTCACAGAGCTGGCGCCGCGCGAGCGGAGCGATGAGCGGCCGTTGCATCCGCTCCGGGTCGCCGCCGAGGTGCGTGGGTTTCTGCGGCCCGGCGACTGTCTCGCTCTAGACGGCGGCGAGTTCGGCCAGTGGGCACGCTGGGCGCTCGCCGGTGGGCCGTACGAGACGCTAGGGAATGGCAAGCTCGGCGGCATCGGGGGTGGCATTTCGTTCGCGATCGCCGCCGCCATTGCCAGGCCGGAGGCGCGCACGGTGGCGATCGTCGGCGACGGCACGTTCGGCTTCCACGGCATGGAACTGGACACCGCCGTTCGACACCAGCTGCCGTTTGTGGTGGTTATCGGCAACGATGCCGGCTGGGCCTCCGAGCGCCATCGACAACGCGAGCTGTACGGCCCTGACCGCCTGGTCGCCACCGACCTGCTGCCGACCCGCTACGACCTGGTGGCGGAAGCGCTGGGCGCGCACGGCGAGCACGTCGAGCGACCGGACGAGCTAGGGCCCGCGCTGAAGCGCGCCTTCGCCAGCCGGCGGCCCGCCTGCGTCAACGTCGCCATCGCGAGCATCCCCAACCCGGCCGCGTCGCACGCGTGATTCCCACTCACCCCTCACCCGTAACCCCTCTCCCACAAAGGGGAGAGGGGGCTGGCCCCGACCTGCGCCCTCGCCCCTTGTGGGGGTGGGGGTGGGGGAATCCGGCTCGGGCTACAATCGCTCGGACGCCAACGCCGATTCGTACTGGGAGGTAGACGCCATGAGCGAGCCGAGGCAAAGACATGGCTCGGACCATCGGGCGACGCGCCGCGATTTCTTGAAGCTGTCGGTTGGGATCAGCGCGACGATGCTGCTGGCGGCCTGCGCGCCGACTGCGCCACCCGCTCCGACTGCCGCTCCGGCCGCCCCAAAGGCCGCCGAGACGGCAGCCCCCGTCGCGAAGCCGACCGAACCGGCCAAGCCCGCTCCCAGCCAGGCGCCCGCTGCCCAGGCAAAGGCGGGCGGCTCCCTGCGGATCGGACTGGATGTCGACGCGGACAGCCTGGATCCCCGCCTGACCAGGAACACCTCAGGCCGGCGGATCGTCGAAATGGTCTTCAACGGTCTCGCGGCGATCAGCCCGGACTACACCCCCGTCCCGGACCTCGCCGAGCGCTGGGAGAACCCTGACGACAGGACCTGGCTCTTCCGGCTGCGAAACGGCGTGAAGTTCCACGACGGCTCGGAGCTGACCGCCGAGGACGTCAAGTACACGTTCGAGACGGTCCTGAACGAGCAGTTTGGATCGCCCGCGCGAGCCTTTTACCTATCGGTCGACAAGATCGAGGCTGTCGACAACAGCACGGTCAGATTTACCCTCAAGGCGCCCTTCGCGCCGTTCTTGTCGTACATGGACCTGGGAATCGTCTCCAGGGCGGCGGCCGAGAAATTGGGCAAGGACTACGGCAGCAAGCCGGTCGGGACCGGCCCCTTCAAGCTGGATGGCTGGACGACCGGCGATTCGATCAACCTGTCTGCCAACGAGAACTTCTTCCAGGGGCGGCCGAACCTGGACCGAGTGGTGGCCAAGATCGTGCCGGACAATTCGGCCCGAGTCGTCGCCCTTGAAAGCGGCGACCTCGGTTTCGTCCAGTCGCCGCTCTCGCCGCAGGACGTGGCCCGCGTTCAGAGTGCTGGCAAGTTGAAGGTCGACCGCACCCCGGCCGCCGGCTACACCTACATCAACCTGAACACCGTCGATCCGATCCTGGCCGACAAGCGGGTGCGGCAAGCATTGTCTTTTCTGGTCAACAAGAAGCAGATCATCGAGACGATCTACAACGGCATCGGCCAGCCGGCGAACGGGCCGATTGTGCCGGGCATGTGGGCCTACACGCCCGACATCCCCTCGTACGACTACAACCCCGACAAGGCCAAACAGCTCCTCGACGAGAGTGGCTGGAAGGCTGGCCCCGATGCCGTCCGCGCCAAAGACGGCACGCGGATGGAGCTGACCGTGCGGACTCACTCGGAGGACCCGGATCGTCGCCAGCTCATCCAGGTCCTGCAGAGCGAGCTCCAAAAGGTCGGCATCGATACCAAGACGAACACGGTCGAGTTCCCCGCCTACTTCGCCGACGTGATGGCAGGCAAGTACCAGGTCGGGGTGATCGGCTGGCTCAACCTGGCCGACCCGGACCGCGCCACCTTCCGCCAGTTCACTATCGACGGCGCCGCCAACTACGGCAAGTACCGCAACGAGCAGGTCGACAGGCTGCTCAAGGACGCCAGGGCGACCCTGGACCAGGCCAAGGCGAAGCAGCTCTACACCGATGCGGTCAGGCTGATCGTGGATGACGCGCCCTACATCTTCGTCCAGGTCCAGGAGTACATCGCCATGTATACGCCGAAACTGCAGGACTACGTGATCAACCCGGTCGCCAACTGGCTGTCCATGCGCAAGGTCTCCATCTCGCCGTAGCCGTCAGCCAACAGCTGTCAGCCGTCAGCAGAGCGACGAGTGCGTCGACTGACGCTGACAGCGGACGGCCCGGCTGACAGCTGAGTGCTCCGTTACGTCGCCCAGCGACTGCTGCATACGCTGATCGTGCTGTTCGGCGTCTCGCTGCTGCTGTTCATGCTGGTCCACCTCATTCCGGGCGACCCTGTCCTGGTCATCCTCGGGACGGACGCGACCCCTGGCGAGCTCGAGCGGCTGCGGCGGCTGCTGGGGCTTGATCAGCCGCTCCACGTCCAGTACCTCCAGTATCTGGGCCGCTTGCTACGTGGCGAGATGGGCGACTCGGTCTTCCAGCACAAGCCGGTCGTCGCGCTGATCGGCGAGCGGCTGCCGGCAACGGTCGAGCTGACCGTGGCAGCGATGCTGATCGCGATCGCCATCGGGCTGTGCGTCGGGATCGTGGCAGCCCTGCGGCCGTACTCCGGATTTGACGTCGCGGCGATGCTGCTAGCCCTATCCGGCGTCGCGATGCCGGTCTTCTGGCTCGGCATGCTGGCCATCCTCGTCTTCTCGCTCCAGCTCGGCTGGCTGCCCTCGTTCGGTCGGGGCGAGGGCATCTGGGAGGCACTTCGGGCCTGGCAGCGCTACGGCCATCCGGACGACCTGGTCGGCTCCGTGAAACACCTGGTCCTGCCCTCGCTCACGCTCGGCGCCTTCTCCACGGCGCTGATCTCGCGCCTGGTCCGCTCGGCGCTGTTAGAGGTCCTTGGCGAGGACTATGTACGGACCGCGCGGGCCAAAGGGATGCGCGAGCGAAGCGTGGTCATCGCGCACGCCCTGCCCAACGCGCTGATTCCCGTCGTCACGGTGCTCGGCTTGCAAGTGGGCGCTCTGCTCGGCGGCGCCGTGATCGCCGAGACGATCTTCGCCTGGCCCGGCATGGGGCGTTTGTTGATCCAGTCGATCAGCCAGCGCGACTACCCAGTCTTGCAAGGGGTTGTGCTGGTCAGCGCGGTGGCCGTGTCGCTTATCAATCTGCTGGTCGATCTGGCTTACGCCGTCCTAAACCCACGGGTCCGCTATGAGTGAGCCGCCCGGCCGGAATCTCAGCCGCGCCTGGAGCCAGCTGCGGCGAAATCGGGCCGCCCTGGCAGGGCTGGCCATCGTGTTGGCCCTAGTGCTAATGGCGGCCTTGGCCCCGGCCCTCGCCCCGTATCAGCCTAACGTCGTTGCGCTCGAGGGGCGCCTCCAGCCGCCGGGCGGCGCGCACTGGATGGGCACCGACGAACTGGGCCGCGACATCCTGTCGCGCCTGCTCTACGGGGCGCGGGTGTCGCTGTGGGTCGGCCTGATCTCGGTCGGCCTGGCGTCGCTGATCGGCGTGTCGGCCGGGCTCGCGGCCGGCTACCTGGGCCGCTACTGGGACGCGATCATCATGCGGGTCGTCGACGTCTTCCTGGCCTTCCCGATCATCGTGCTGGCCATCGCCATCGTCGCGGTCCGCGGCCCGAGCATCACCAACGTGATGATCGCGTTGGCGCTCGTCTACTGGACGACGTACGCGCGGATGTCACGCGCGGTGATCCTGACCCTCAAGGAAGAAGAATACGCCTGGGCGGCCCGGACGATCGGAGCCCACCCGCTGCGGATTATGGTCCGCCACTTGTTGCCCAACGCTCTCGCGCCGCTGATGGTCCTGGCCTCGCTGGGGATGGGCAACGCGATCCTGGCCGAGGCAGCACTCTCGTTCCTGGGTCTCGGGATTCAGCCGCCCGAGCCTTCTTGGGGCTCGATGCTCAACTTCGGGATGCAGTTCTTACGCGAGGCCTCGCACCTGTCCACCTTTCCAGGCCTGGCGATCTTCCTGACCGTGCTGGGCTTCAATCTCCTGGGCGACGGCCTGCGCGACGCGCTAGACCCCCGCCTGCGAACGTAGGGTCTATGGCGGCCCAGCGAGCGCATCGGTGTGGAGCCAATGGGGGCGCCGAACGACATGAGGGGGCGCCTTGCGTTTGAGCCCGTCGATGGCTACAAGTGGGTCATGACGGCGATCTGGCGAAACGATGGCGGAGACTAGAGCTTGCTGGCGCCGGCCGGCTTCCCTGACGAAGCCGCGCTTCACAAGAGCGTGGCCGAGGCGCCACAGATATTGCCGCTCGCCGGCTCGCCACGCGTGATCGTGGTCGGCAAGGAGGTGACGCTCGGCAGCGGCTCCGCCGACCTGCTGGGTATCGAGCCAACAGGGCGCCTGGCGATCATCGAAGTCAAGCTGGCGAAGAATGCGGAGGCCCGGCGCGCTGTGGTCGCCCAGGTTCTTGCCTATGCGGCGTACTTGAGTGGCCTCGACCCGACGGCGCTGCAGACCGACATCCTGGGTCGGCATCTCCGGGAGCGCGAGTACGAGAGCCTGGCGGCCGCGGTGGCTGCAAACGACCAGGATGGCTCCTTTGAGCTCGAGACATTCTCATCCGGGCTCGCCGAAAACCTGGCTCAGGGCCGCTTTCGGCTGGTCTTCGTTTTAGACGACGCCCCCGACGAGCTTATCCGCCTTGTGGGGTATCTCCAGACGATCACCGACAAGCTCCTCATCGATCTGATCACGGTGTCTGCCTATCAGGTTGAGGGTTCTCAGATCCTCGTCCCACAACGGGTCGACCCTGAACGTCGCCCACTTGAGGCGCCGGTTCAGACGCCGCGCGCCAGAGCCGAGGGAGTGTACGTCGACGGCGCGGACGACTTCGCCGCCGCAATCAACCAGGCCCGAGAAGAGCACCGCCCCGCACTGAGTCGGCTGTGTGAGTGGGCCATGTCGCTCGAGCGCGAGGGTCTTGCCAGGCTGGTCACGTACACTGGAAAGGGCCGCTTGACCCTAGCGCCGCGGTTGCGGCTAGACAACGCTGGCCTGGTCACGATCGTGAATGAGAATGGCCGCCCGTGCTTCTGGATGTGGCGGAGCGTGTTCGAGCGACGTGCGCCGAAAAGCATCCCTCGGATCGAGCAGATCACCGCGCCTATCCCCATCGGCAACGGCAACACGGTTCGGGAGGTGAACGATGAGCTACTCGAAACGCTCGCGGACGCCTACCGCGAGGCGGCGGGAGCCGGTGTCGCTGGCTGAGAGCTTGGGCACTCTATGCGTCGTCGGCGGCCGCGGCGTCGTCTGTCCAGCGCATGCTCTCCTCTAGTCTCGACCAGTCTCGATAGAGCAGTCCTGTCCTAGTCCAGGTTGGCAACCAATGTAACATCTGTGTTACGCTATGGCCAGCACCGACGGGGGTCAGCCAGTGGCAGAGACGACACGCAGCCGCTTCGAGCAGCTACGCGGGCAGAGGATGCGAAGCCCTGAGTTTCGCCAGCGGTATGAGCGTACCCGGCGATCGATTGCGCAGGTCCAGCAGATTCTCCATTTGATCGACGCGCACCGACAAGGAGCCGGGCTCTCGAAAGCGGAGGTAGCACGTCGCCTTGGGACGCACCCAGCCACTGTGCGGCGTCTTTTCGCGTCGGGATCCAACAACCCCACTTTGAGGACGTTGCTTGAGCTCATGGATGTGCTGGGGATCCAGATGCGTCTTCACGGCAGACAGCGCGGCATCAGGCGGAAAGAATCCCCGAACCGCCGTCGAAGCGGACTTGTGGCCAAGTCGCAGGGCGCCGCGGTTGGCACTTAGACTGGGGTTGTGGACCCCTGGGACATTAAGCTCTTCCAGCGCCACCCACACGACGATCCGGTGGAAAGCTGTCCCGCCGAAGACTTTCTCACAGTGCCCCGACCCTGTTGCGGCTGACCTGATCGCCATCATCGACGCCGTCGCAGGGGCACCTCCGCCCCAGTTCCGTGGAGGCGGGATGTGGGAGGCGATGCACGGCACGATGAAAGGATACTATGAGGCCCGGACCAGGGGTCCCGATCGGCATCTTTACCGTCTGTTTTGCTTCTTAGAGCGGGAAGGTCCCGGTCTCGACAGATCGTCGATCGTCATCATCTGCGGCCTGTCGAAACCCCATGGCTCGGCATTCACTGAGGCCGACTACACGCGAGTCCGGAGACTCGGCGATGAGTACCGAAGTCGTATCCCGCGAAGCGTCGTGTGACAATGCTGGGCTGGCGTGGCGACGCAAGATTTGATGGCCATCGTCATCGCCGGTGGATAGAGTGGCCGTCGAGGATCACCCACCGCACAATAGAATCACGGCCTTCTAGCCGCATGGAGGAACCGCGATGCAGGGGGAGGCGCGAATCCAGATCAACGCCAGTCCCCAGCGGGTTTGGTCGATGGTCAGCGACGTGACCCGGATGGGGGAGTGGAGTCCCGAGTGCCAGCGCTGTGAGTGGCTCGAGGAGGCGAATGAGCCGGCGGTGGGCGCGCGCTTCCGAGGGTACAACAAGGCCGGGCCGTGGAAGTGGGCGACGGTCTCGACGGTGAAGGCGGCGGAGCCCGGTCGCGAGTTCGGCTTCCAGACCGGGATCACGGCCTGGCGATACAGGCTCGAGCCGTCGGGTGATGGCGCGCAGGTGACCGAGTCCTACGAGACGACCGGCGAGCCCGGGTGGCAGCGCCTCTTCTATGCCCTTACGGGCCGCCAGAAGCAGCTAGACGCGGCGATCCGCCGAACACTCGAGCTGCTCAAGGTGGCGGCGGAGGGAGGGTGAGGTCCCTCACCCGCCTCGCTGCGCTTGGCACCCCTGGGGACGGGGGTGAGGGCCAAGCCTCGACGGCACGAGCAGCTGGCCGTGGCCTGGCGGCCCGATCGGCTCGCCGTCGCGCGCCACGAGCTTGCCCCGCACGAGCGTTGCCATCACGCGCCCCTTGAAGCGACGGCCCAGGAACGGGCTCAGCTCGTGGCGGGTCCGAAGGTCGCCCGCGCGTAGCGTCCACTCCTGCTCGAGGTCGACCAGCGCCAGGTCGGCGTCGGCGCCGGGAGCTAAGGAGCCCTTCCGCGGGTACAGGCCGAAGAGGCACGCGGGGTTGGCGGACAGGAGGCTCACCAGCCGGGTCAGCGCCAGCCCGCGGCGGTGGACCCCCTCGGTCAGCATCACCGCCAGGCTCGTCTGAACGCCTGAGATGCCACCCCAGCTCTGCCAGATGTCGCCCCCACCGCGCTGCTTCTCCTCCGGCGAGCAGGGCGAGTGGTCCGAGGCTACAAACGTGATCGAGCCATCCAGCACACACTCCCAGAGCGCCTCGACCTCCTCTCGCGTTCGCAGCGGAGGTGCGCACTTTGCCACGGCGCCGAGGCGTTCGAGGTCGTCCTCGTCGAGCGCCAGGTAGTGGGGGCAAGTCTCGGCGGTCGCCGCCTGGCCGCGTGCTCTGGCCGAGGCCACCGCCCGAGCCGCGGCGGCCGTGCTGAGGTGGACGAAGTGGGCCCGCCCGCCGCTCTGCCGCGCGAGCAGTAGCCCACGCTGGACGGCCTCCAGCTCGACAACCGGGGGCCGCGCCCCCGCCCACGCGCGAGGGTCTCTTCGATCGCATGAGCGAAGCCGCTCCGCGCCGCGCCGGACCAGCGCATCGTTCTCGGCGTGCAGGGCGAGGATGTTACCCCAGCCGCCGATCCGTTCGAAGCCGTCGAGCAAGACGCCATCGTCCGCGGCCGGGAATTCGGCTATCCCGCTGTCACACATAAACGCCTTGTAGCCGACGACGCCGCCGCGCTCGAGGCCGTCCAGGTCGGCCAGGTTGTCCGTCACCAGCCCACCCCAGTGCCCGTAGTCGACCAATGACCGGCCCGCCACAGCGCGTCGCTTCTCCGCGAGCGCCCCGGCGTTCAGGGTAGGTGGGTCCGAGTTGAGCGGCATATCCAGAACGGTGGTCACCCCGCCGACCGCGGCGGCGGCACTGCCCGTCTCGTAGCCTTCCCAGTGGGTCCGTCCCGGCTCATTGAAATGGACGTGAGCATCGACCAGGCCGGGCAGCACGTACAGCCGGCGCCCATCGATCAGCTCGTCGGCTTGTGGTGTTTCCTCCGGGTCGAGCTGCGCGGCGATTCGTCCGTCCCGAACGCCCAGATCGGCTCGATAGACGGCCTCCTCCGTCACCAGCGTGCCGCCTCGGACGAGCAGATCGAACCTCACTGCGGGTCGCTGTGGGCACTGGGAGCGCGGGCGGCTCGCCCGCTCCAATGCGCCCGAGGCGGGCGCGCTCCCAGGCCGTTCACGCCAGTGTCGAGGCGGGCTGGGCGAAGGCCGCGAACGCTCGTTCCGCGGCTGGCACCGCCTCGCCGAGTGGGACCGGGAATCCGTGGCGAGGGAGGACGGCCTCGAGCGCCTGGAGCAGGCGCCGGACGTTCTCCAGGCGGGCGTTGTAGCCCATCGTTCCGATCCGCCAAATCGTGCCTTCCAGCGGGCCGAAGGCGGCCCCGATCTCGATTCCCCAGTCCTCGAGCAGGTCCGACCGCAGCGCCGCCTCGTCGTCTACCTCGGCGGGGACGCGGACCGGCGTGATGTGTGGGATCTTGTGCGCTCGATCGCCGAACGGCTCCAGTCCGAGCGCCCGCAGCCCGGCCAGGGCGGCGGCGCCCACCCGTCGATGGCGCTCGAAGCGTGATTCGAGGCCCTCTTCGAGGACGATCCGCAGCGCCTCGTGTAGCCCGTAGACCATGCTAGTCGGAGCCGTGTGGTGGTTCAGTCGCTCGGGGCTCCAGTAGCGCTGGAGCTGGGTCAGGTCCAGGTAGTTGGTGGCTGGCGGCCGAGCTCGGTCGTATAGCGCGCGCTCGACGCGTTCGTTGTAGGTGATCGGGGCCATCCCGGACGGGCCGCCCAGGCACTTCTGAAGCCCGGCGATGCAGGCGTCGAAGCCCCATTCGTCGGTCTCCATTTCGCAGCCCCCCAGCGTCACGACCGCGTCGACTACCAGCAGCGCGTCGCGCTCGCGGCACAGGCGCGCAATCTCGTCGAGGGGCTGAAGCACGCCTGTTGAAGTCTCGCCGTGAACCATCGCCACGACCTTCGCCCGGTCACGCAGGGTGCGCTCGATCTGCCCCGGATCGACGATCCGGCCCCAGTCGGCCTTGACCGACACGACCTGGGCTCCATAGCGCTGGCTGATGTCGCGTAGGAGCAGGCCGAACCGCCCGCAGACACCCACGACGACCCGGTCACCCTCCTCGATCAGGCTGGCGAGCACGGCCTCCAGACCGGCCCGCGACGTCCCAGAGACCGGATAAGTTCTCGGGTTCTGGGTCCGGAACACCTGGCGCGAGAGCGCCATCAGGTCGTTCATCAGATCGGTGAAGCGCGGATCGAATTGGCCGAGCAGCCCGCTGGCCATTGCCCGCAGCACCCGCGGCTCGGCATTGCTCGGCCCCGGACCAAGCAGCAGACAGGCCGGGGGATCGAACGCGCGCGGAACCGCGGTCATCGCTTCGCCATCGTACGACCAGGCGCGTCCGAGCAACAAGTGGCGCCGGCACGTAGTGTGGCGTCCACACCGCGCAGAGATTCGCGCTCAGCGACGCAGCAGCGCCAGCGCCTCGTCCAATGTGCGGATCTGGGCGTACATCTTCATGGACTTGTTCAGGCTGTAGGCGTGCGCCTCGGGATCGCCGCTCCAACAGCACTCACGCACGACGACCGCTCGAATGTCCATGCTGAACGCCTCACGGACGCTCGTCTCGACGCCGCGGTTGGTGGAGCCGCCGGCGATCAGGATGACGTCACGCCGCAGCATCCGCAGCACCTCGGCCACGCCGGTACCGTAGAAAGCGCTCGGCCGTCGTTTGAGGAAAACGTAGTCTTCCGGGCGCGGGGCGATCTCCTCGGGGAACTCGGCGTCGCGGCTGCCCTCGACGCAGTTGTGAAGCGCCGGGACGCCTGTCTCGGCGCTGAGATCGGTCGGCAGCAGCACGACGTCGACGCCGTCGGCCCGGCTGACCGGGGTCGTGTAGATGATCGGCAGCCCGGCCGCCCGGCAGGCGCCCATCAGCGTCACCCAGGCATCCAGGACGGGCCGCATCGCCTGCTGCCGCGACGGGTCGTCTGGGGTCAGCGCTCGCCGGCAGACATCGTAGGCGATCAGCGCTGCGCGCCCCGGGTCGATCCGCTCGGTCTCAACCATGCTCGCTGCTCCCGAAGTGAGAATCGCCGCCATCATACCCCCTCTCCCTCTGGGCCCTCTGGGAGAGGGTCGGGGTGAGGGCGAGTCGCCCACAGCGCACGGATGGCGCCCCAAACCAGTCCGCAGCTCTCGCTTGCCGGTCGGCCTAGACTGACAGGCCGTAATGAAGCAAGGTGCTCGCTGTCGGAGCCGCCGCTACTTCCTGCGGGTGAGCCTGGCCCTGGCCAGTCTGAGCCTGGTCGCCGGTTGCGGGATCCAGCTGCCGGCGGCGCAGCCGGGCGCGCAGGTCCACCGTGTCGGCTATCTCAGACTTGGCGCTGACACCCCGACCGAAGCCGAGCGATTCGTGGCATTTCGCGATGGGCTCCGCGACCTGGGCTATCTCGAGGGCCAGAACCTCGTTCTCGAGATCAGGCGCACGGAGAGCCCGGACCGTCTGCCCGAGTTAGCCGCCGAGCTGGTCCGCCTACCGGTTGACGTGATCGTGGCCGCACCAACACGTGCCGCCCAGGTTGCGAAGGCGGCCACCAGCACGATCCCGATCGTCTTTCCCTTTGCCGGAGATCCCGTCGAGCTGGGGCTGGTGGACAGCCTGGCGCGGCCCGGGGGGAACGTGACGGGGCTGACACAGGTTACTCCGCAGCTCGCGGGCAAGCGCCTGGAATTACTGAAGGAGGTCGTGCCCTCGCTCACCCGGGTCGCGGTCCTCTGGAGCGCCACGGGCGTGGTCAAAATTGTCGAGCACAAGGAGCTCGAGGCCGCTGCGCAAGTACTCGGGCTCCAGCTCCAGTCGCTGCCGATACGCGAGACGCCAGACCTCGTCCCGGCGCTCGAATCGGCCCTGGCAGGCGGAGCCGAGGCGCTCGTTCCGCTGGCAGACCCCCTCGTGGGCAGCCAGATACCGCGGATTGCGCAATTCGCGAGCGGACATCGTCTCCCCACTATCTTCGAGAACAGAGCTCTCGTCGATGAGGGTGGTCTGCTGAGCTACGGTCCCAACATCGCGAACTTGCACCGCCGCGCCGCCACCTGGACAAGATCCTCAAAGGCGCCAGGCCGGCGGACCTGCCGGTGGAGCGGCCCACCACCTTCGAGCTCGTCATCAACCTCAAGACCGCCCAGGCCCTTGGCTTGACCATCCCGCAGTCCGTCCTCCTCCAGGCGACGGAGGTGGTCCAGTAGGGAGCGACCGTCTGCTCCGCGCAGCCTCATTGTCATTAGCCGTTAGAGGAGTGGATATGCATGCGATATATGGATCCTCCATGTCCCATCCTCTTGACGTTTAAAGACATCGATTCCTCTTTCCTTGACGCTGAGCTCGCCAGGCGCGTTCTTGTCGGTGACGCGGAGAGTCCAGATCAACCTTACAACTGCCAGATCGCCAGAGACCAGGATTTCCTCGATCTGCGGAGCATCATACAGAAATGTTCTTCCGGGGTTTTTCCAGGGCAGCCGTTAGTTGCCTACACATTGCGTCATAATTCTTGTCAGGTTGCTCCGGATAACTGGCCACCAAATCGGGAGCGAACAATCCGCATACCGCAGGGGTGTCTTTAGCACTAAAGTCCTTCGGCCACTTCTCCAGGACGTTGCGAATCTCATTCGGCGCGCTTGCTTCCGGTGAGACCGACGAGATAGGAGTTCCGCATGCGATCAACAAGACAACACACAAGACCATCGCACTGAAGAGGAACTCTTTGTTCACTTGTATTCCCTCGTGTCTACACAGTCGTTCGATCTGCGATAAGGTGCAACCTTCTCCCCTTCTGACGCGGGGTGAGCACATCAAGGTATCACAACGTAGCATGATGGACACTGGCACGGCGAGCCGGAGCCGGCCGGACAGGGCGCGGTCAGATCGTCGCCGTAGCGGTGGTTGAGCTGCTAGTCGAATCGACCGACGACCGACGACGGACGAGGGACCGAGCCGGTCGTCTATCCTCTCTCGGCTGTCGTCGGAAGGAGGCTATCGTGGCGGAGAGTAGCGGACTCGTCACGGCGAAGACGGCGATCGGCGAAGCGCTCGATCGGTTGAGGGACGAGCTGACGCGCTTCGGCGAGGACATCTTCGATCACCCAGAGCTTGGCTATCGAGAGGAGCGGACTGCCGCCCTGGTGGCCGACGAGCTGCGACGGCTCGGGCTGGAGCCCCAGCAGAGACTGGCGCTGACTGGCGTCAAGGCGCGCCTTCGTGGAGCCAGTCCCGGGCCGACCGTCTGCGTCATGGGCGAGCTGGATGCCCTGCCTGTCCCCGACCACCCACGGGCCGACAGGACGACCGGCGCGGCCCACGCCTGCGGCCACAATGCCCAGCTCACTCACGTCGTCGGTGTGGCGCGAGCCCTGGTCGAGACGAATGCCGTTCGCGAGCTGGCCGGTGACGTCGTCTTCATGGCCGTGCCGGCCGAAGAGTACGTCGATCTGGAGTGGCGCACGGGGCTGGCCCGGGCCGGCAAGATCGAGTTCCTGGGCGGCAAGTCGGAGCTGATTCGAATCGGCGCGTTCGACGACGTCGACATGGTCATGCTGGTGCACTCGGCGGCGCGGCCTGGGGTTCGCCAGCTCTCGATCTCCTGGGCCGCGAACGGACTGGTCGCCAAGCGCGTCCGCTTCCTGGGGCGGGCAGCGCACGCCGGAGCAGCCCCCCACCGCGGGATCAACGCCCTGAACGCCGCTACGCTGGCGTTGCAGGCCATCCACATGCAGCGCGAGACGTTCCGCGACGAGGACCAGATCCGAGTCCACCCGATCATGACCCGTGGCGGAACGACCATCAACGTCGTGCCAGCCGAGACGCGGCTCGAAACGTTCGTGCGCGGGCTCACCTACGAGGCGATGGCCGACGCCGAGGCCAAAGTGGACCGCGCGTTGCGGGCCGGGGCGATGGCCGTCGGCGCGACCGTCGAGATCGAGACGCTGCCCGGCTACCTGCCGTTACAGGTCGATCCACTGCTGGCCGCAATCTTTAAGCGGAACGCGCTGGAGCTGGTTGGAGAGAGCGAATGGGGGGAGGTCGCGTCGATCGCGGCTTCGACTGACGCGGGCGACCTGAGCCACGTGATGCCGGTCCTCCACCCCAGCCACGCCGGCTGCGCCGGGTCGAATCACGCGGCCGACTTCGCGATCACTGGCTTCGAGACCGCCTACGTTCTGCCGGCCAAGGCGATGGCCTGGACCGTCCTCGACCTGCTGTCCAACGGCGCCGCCGAGGCGCGGGCCGTGCTCGAGGGTTTCAAGCCACGCTTCTCGCGCGACGAATATCTGGCCCACATGCGCGGCCTGGCGCGCATGGAGCGGACCGAGTATTGAAAGCCCTCACCCCCGGACCCCTCTCCCAGGCTTGGGAGAGGGGAAGGGGTGAGGGCCATCCCGCGGAGACTTAGCCGAGCCGCGTCTAGACCACCGTCGCCGGCCAACTGGTAACCGGCATCCGCCGCGGGGCCAGCCGCGACTCGAAGCTGGGCAGGACCCTCTCCACGAAGGTGTCGAGCTGGCGGCCCATCTCCCAGCTTGGAAAGCGGATGACGAACGTCTGGACGCCGGCCTCCACGTACCTCCCCAGGCGGTCGATGACCTCCTCTGCCGAGCCCCAGGCGGTCCAGGCGTCGAACGCCCGCTCGGGGTAGTTCTGAGTCAGATAGTACTGACGCAGGAACTCGAGTGTCTCCTCCCGAGCCGCGGCTTTGTCGGCGTTGAAGTTGACGTTGTAGTACATCGAGTTCTCGAACTGCTCGGGGTCCTTGCCCTGGTCGGCCACCAGCTCCAGGAGTCGCTTCCAACGTCGGCCGAAGTCGGGCGGGTAGATGACCGCGGTCTGCCAGCCGTCCGCGAGCCGAGCCACCCGCCGCAGGGCGTTCTGGACCAGGTCCGAATCTAGGTCGCCCCGCACGTTGTTGGCGATCCAGATCGGCAGCGGATTCTGGATCGGCTTGGGGAGCAGCTCGACGTTCTCGAACTGCCAGTACTTGCCCTGGTGGGTCACGCGCGGCTCGGTCCACAG
>DASPXK010000307.1:0-3894 GCA_035637315.1 Chloroflexota bacterium | reverse complement strand
TTCTTTGCGAATGTCGACCCGCTGCACGCGTTCGAGGACCGCGAGGATGGTCCGGCGCTCGTTGAAGCAGGGGATGATGACCGAAAGCGTCCCTGCTGCCTGGCCCGTCTCGTCCGCCACTGTGTTTGTGTAGTCCTCCGTGCGGCCGACGACCGGGTCTGGCTCTGTGGCCACGGGCCGCCAAGTATACCGCAGTACAGGAGAGCGGGCCAAGCAGCTAGGCGCCGGCGCGCTTGGCAGGCTACGCGGGAACGGCGCGCGGAACGGCTGGCTCGTGGCCGCGTCGGCCGTCCTGTGGCTGCTCTTTGCCAGCTGGCTGGCTGTGCGTGACGCGCTCCCATGGCTTCTGGAAAGCGCGCCCACGGCGCATGATGACCAGGCCTGGCGATTCAATCTGGTCGCCCTCGCCATGGCAACGTCACTCAGCGCACTCGTGGGCCTCTGCCGACCGGCCTGGTGGCGGCGGTTCGCGCTCCTCATGGCCGTGGCGCCAATGCTGCTCCTTCTGGCTACCAGCCATCACGTGGCAGCGGGCGCGGCCACAGTGGCGCTGTTATTTCCGACCATCTGGCTCGGGCGCGAGCTCGCCACGGCGCTCGGCGATCGGATCGAGGCTGTGGACGCCTGGGCGATCGGGAGCGCGCTCGGTATGGTGGTGCTGGCGGGTCTCGGACTCATCCTCGGCGCTCTTGGCCTGCTCGGCGCGCCAGGCGTCTGGATGGCGCTAGTCGGCATCTGCGCGGCGCTGGCCGCGAAGCGGCTGCCGCGGCTGCGTGACGATCTGGTCGCCCTCGCCGGCTGGGTTCGAAGACCCGTCGAGCGGCGGCCGGCCGAGCTTCTTATCTTTGGGGCGGCAGTCGGCTGCCTCTGGCTCAACTTCATCGGGTCGCTCACACCAGAGACCGGCTGGGATGCCGTGAAGCTCCGCCTGCCGGTCGCGGCAGAGTGGGCCAGGACCGGCCGGCTATCCCACGACGATCCAGACCTGTGGCTGGCTACGTGGCCGGCAGCCGGGGAGATGCTCTACGCGGTAGCGCTCGCGGTCGGGCCGTTGGCAACCGCCAAGCTGGTCAACTTCGCGACTGGTCTGCTCTGTGGCCTGGCGATCTTCGCCGTTGGACGCCGCATCGCGGGCCCGGCGCCTGGCGGTCTGGCTGCCGTGGCCTTCTACAGCATGCCGGTCGTTAGTTTCACCTCCACATCGGCGATGCAGGACCTGCTCGTGACTCTCTTGGCCGTCGTGGCCTCCCAGGCCATCATGGGGACCCAGCGACCGGCCTGGCGTACCCTACTGGCTCCTGCGGCCTGCATCGCCCTGGGCGTGGCCGTCAAGGCCCAGTTTGGCTACGTCGCTGTTGGGCTGGCGGTGCTGTTGGGGCTGCTGTCCATGTGGCGTCACGGGCTGGCGACGGCGGCGCGGCTGGTGGCAGCCTTGACGGCGCTGTCGGTCCTGATCGCGTTCCCCTGGCTGGCCAGGAGTTACCTGATGACCGGCGAGGTGCCTGGCCTGGATATCGCTCTGGCGTCGCTCAGCGGCTCGCCGGAGGCGTCCCCAACCAGGGTCGCGGTGCACCTGGCGCAATTCGGGTACGGGCGTTCTCTTGGCGACCTGCTGCTCGCCCCCTACCAGATCACATTTCAAAGCGCGGCGTTCGGCCCACGTCCCGGGTACATCGGTTACCTGTTGTTCGCGCTGCTGCCGCTGCTCGTCCTCGCGCGCCCCGCCCCAGGCGGGCAGGTGCTAGCCACACTTGCCGGGGCGGCGACGGCTTTCCTGCTCTGGTTCTACACGGCGCAAGAGCTGCGCTATGGCTTGCCCATCTTCGCGTTGCTGTGCCCACTCGCGGCAGCCGCCTACCTGCGGGCCAACGCAAACACGGTCCGGACCGGACTCGGGGCTGTCTCGGGTGTGGCACTGGTCGTGTTGGTCGCCGCCGGAGCGCTCCCCCAGGTGCTGCGGATGAAGGACACCGACCAGCCAGACCTGCCCTCCGTACTCGGCCTCGTCGACGAAGACACGTACCTGGCTACCTACGGCCACGCCTACCCGGCCCTACGACTGCTGGACGCCGAGCCGAGCGCGACTCGCGCGTTCGAGCCCTACGAAATGTATGCGCGCGTTTACACTCGCGTCCGCCTGAGCGGTCCGCATCCGCTCTACACGGGCGCCGATCTCGATTTCGAAGGCGACGAGCGGGAGGTGCTGCGGCGGCTCGACGAGGGCGGCTATTCGCACATCGTGGTTGACCGCAATCAGCTGCCCGCCAACTGGGACCGCATCACCGCCATCGACGAGCGGTTTCTGGGCCGAAACACCGCCCTCGTCGGGGGTTACGCCAACAGCTACCTGTACCGACTTCTGCCACCCGAGCAGCGTCGTGCGATTGCCCCATGGGCCCAGGGCAGGGAGCTGCTCACCAACGGCGGCTTCGAAAAGGCTCGGGGTGGCGTGCCGCTTGGCTGGAGCGTGTACGGCCAGCCGGTCTACAGCGGATCGGGCGAGGCAGCCTGCAGTGGGCGCGCGGCTGTCCTCAGCAGCCCCGGCAACGGCTTCTCGGCGCGGGCGGCAATTACCTCAAGGGCGCGTTATCTGCTGGCCCAATCGACTCGAAGCCTCGATGGCTACAGGTTGGCTCGGCTGGAGATCAGCTGGTTCAACACCGCGAACCAGGTCGTGCGCATCGACGTCGAGGTCGTGCCGGTGAGCCCGCGCGCCTGCCTTCAGCACACCATGCTCGCCACCTCCCCACCAGACGCCGTCGCGGCGAAGGTCTACGCGCAGGCTCAGACCGGCCAGGTCTGGTTCGACGATTTCTCCCTACGCTCGGTGGCACCTGATGTTCAGCGGACTAACTTGCTCGAAGATCCCGGGTTCGAGGGCTTGTTGTACGGCACGTCCATTGCCTGGCGGCCGTACGGCAACCCGAGCCAGGATGAGAGGCGGCCAGTGGTCCAGGAGAGCCCCTTCACGAGCGGCGCAGCAGTCCTCGTTCGACCGAAGAGCGGCTTCGCGCAGGTCGTGCCTGTCGAGGCAGAGCGGTCCTATCGGTTGAGTTACACCGCCTGGAGCCAGGACTCGCGTGCGCGGGCCCAGCTGCACGTCGACTGGAAGGACGGCGAGAACCGGCTGATCGCTCCCAGCACACGGACGGTGCGGGTGGGCGGCGAGCCGCTTACCTACTCGCAGGTGATGACCGCCCCAGGAGGGGCCGCCTTTGCCACCGTGTACGTCGGCGTGGAGGAGGGCGGACCGGTCTGGTTCGACGATTATGCGCTCGAGGCGATTGACTAGCCTCAGCGTCCGTTGGCGGACGGATCGCGAAAGAGATAGATTCGCTGGACCGCGAGCTGAGGTTGGCCCTGAGCCTGGCTATTTGGGCCCCCGACGGGGGGAGCGGCGCTAGTCTGAAGCTCCAATCGCGCCGTGGCGCCGGCGGGCACCCAGGCCGCGCCAGGCGCATCCAGCCAGGCCCAGTCTTGTTCCGGACTGGCCAGTGCCTGTCCCAACTCGACACCATCGAGGCGGAAGCTGAGGGCAGTCCGCTCGCCCATCGTCTTGCCCCACACCAATGGCCGGTACCAACCCTCCGGCAGCGGCCCCTCGGCGTATTCGGCCTGCCCGGCCATCCGACGGAGCTGGAACGCCGAGCCAAGCTCGTAGAAGGCGCCGGGGATGGGCTCTGATGGGTACCAGCCGGCTCCGTACAGTCGACTGATCGCGCGACAATCCTCATCTGCACCCGCCGAAGCCCGCCTCTTCTCTCCGAGCGAGAGACTATGGCCGCCATCCGCGGCGGCCGGCTGGTCGATGCGGTACAGGTCTAGCCAGCGGGGCCCCATCCAGGACGGCCCACCGGGGCGCGGGATGTGCAGCACCAGCTGGGCCTCCGGGAG
>DASPXK010000306.1:0-3380 GCA_035637315.1 Chloroflexota bacterium | reverse complement strand
CCCGCAAGATGTTGAGGACGGAGGCCGGCGTATCCAGCCCGACCGCGTTGCCGATGCGGGCGTTCTTGGTCGGGTAGTTGCTGAGGATCAGCGCCACTCGCCTCTCAGCGCTCGGAGTCCGCCCCAGCCGCGCCCAGTTGGCGGCCAGGCGGGCCAGGAAGTCGATCCGGTCGGCGGCGGGCGCGTAGCGCATCAGGCGGGCCCCCAGCCGCGCATCCTCGGCAGCCTCCTCCTTGAAGGAGATCGGGACGCCGATGATCCGCCCGTCGAACTCCGGCATCGCCACATTCATCGCGGTGTCGATAGGGCTCAAGCCGGCCGCGCTCGCCGCCCACTGCGCCTCCGTGCTGGTCGACACGATTGCCTGGATGACCGGAACGTCCAGCCGATCGAGCGCTTCGACCGACCAGCCACTGGCGACCGATACTCCCTTGACCTCCACCTGGCCCATCGAGAAGCTGAGAGTGTTGACGACCGCGTCGACGCGGGCGTTTCCGTCAGGGTCGAGCAAGTAATCTCGGAAGACCGCCGGCACGCCGTCCGGGCCGCCCTTGAGGCTGTAGCAGAAGATCGGTAGCGGTGTGCAGCCGGCCGCCTCGAGCCGCCCGATCAGGGCATCGACAAAGCTCAGGTTCCGGCTCATCCAGTGAGCGCGGTAGAAGAGCACGCCTACGATCGCTCGATCCTCGCGTCTCCTGGCCGCCAGATACTCGTCCGGGCTGAGACCAGCGATACAGTCAGGGTGGTAAACGCCCTCCCACGGCACGTCGGTGGGTGGCTCGGCGCCCAGGGTGGTACCGAGGTACTGGTCCGACAGGTAGCGGAGCAGGTTGGCAAGGTTGGCGACGCCTCCAGCAAGCAGGTAGTCGAAGACGGCCTTCACGACGGCGGGCTCGGCTGTGCAGGCTGCGTGCAGATCGACGTCCGGCGCCTGGTCGCCCGGGATGGCGATCAGCGGGACGCCGCGCGCGGCGCACTCGCCAACCAACTGCTCGAAGCCTGGCTCGAAAGCCCGCTTACCGCCCAGCAGGCGCAGGATCACGACGCGCGCCGCGGGCAGCTCTCGGTCCAGGTAGCGCTCGGCCGCTTCTTTCGTGGCCAGGCTGGCCGGGTTGGCCGCTCGGACCAACAGGCCCTCGGCTGCGGGCTCCCCCAGGGCGTGGCTGAGAGCCAGCAGGTCCGTGTCGGCCGTGCTCAGGAAGAGGATCACTTCAGAACTCGATCCCGCGCTGAGCTTTGATCCCCTGCTGAAACGGATGTTTTATCGGAACGATCTCGCTGACAAGATCGGCGCTGTCGACCAGGGCCTCGGGCGCGCCCCGCCCGGTTATGACCAGATGGACGGCCGGTGGTTTGTCGCGGATCAACTGCAGGACATCGTCCAGGCGGACGAGTCCGGCCTTGATCGATCCGAGCAGCTCGTCGAGAACGACCATGTCGTACTCACCCGAGCGGACCGCCTGGCCTGCCCTGGCGAATGCCTGGGCGGCCGCCTCGGCGTGTTGCTCCATTGGGATCCGCTTGTCGCGCAGCCGCTCGATCGTGAACCCCTTGCCCATGCGGACCAGCTCGATCCGGGGCGCCAGCGCCTTGAGGGCCTGGGTCTCGCCGGTTTTCCAGCGGCCCTTGATGAACTGGATGATCAGCACCCGGAAGCCGTTCCCGGCTGCTCGTACGGCGAGGCCGAGCGCGGCAGTCGTCTTGCCCTTACCGTTGCCAGTGTTGACGATCACCAGCCCGCGCCGTTCTTTCCTCGTTCCAGCCATCGGCTCTCCTCCAGTTCCGGAAGAAAAAACCTCCGAAGCGCCGCTAGACGCGCTCGGAGGCCGTGGCCAAGGCGGCGGATCGAGACGGCCATAATGGCCATCCGGGCTGCCGCGTTGGGCGAGCTCTTTACAGCGAAGAGCGGCTACCCAGGCTCGCTCGGGCAGGTCTCCTGGCTCACGGATCGTCGCCGTCCAGCGCCTTCCCACCCGCCAAGGCGAGCAGTGGCGGAATGCTGGACGACTCCTCGTTTACAGTGGCGCGACCGCGGCGGACTTACACCGCCTTCCCTATTCTGCCCCCATCCTGGGGCCACCCGAGGAGCGCTATGGAGTTGTCAAAGCGTGCCGTGCAGCACGTTGGCAAGGATACCTGGGCGGGCAGCGCGGGTCAAGTGCACGGAGCTCGACAGCAACCGCCGGGAGGAGGCTGACCCGGGCAACTCGGCTGGATCAGCGCGGCTTATAGTGGCAGCGTGGGCTGGCCGGGGCGGCGGGGCGGCTCGAGGCCGAGGTGGGCGTACGTTTTGGGGGTCGCCTTGCGGCCGGCCGAGGTGCGGATGATGAAGCCCTCCTGGAGCAAGTAGGGCTCGACAACATCGGTCAAAGTGTCGGTCTCTTCCTGGAGCGTGGCGGCCAGCGCCTCGATCCCGACCGGGCCGCCATCGTACCGCGTGCAGATCGTGCGTAGCACCTTGCGGTCCAGCTCGTCCAGGCCTTCCTCGTCCACACCCTCCAGGTGCAGTGAGTCCGACGCGACCTCCAGCGAGACCGTCGGGTGGCCCTTGACCTGGGCGAAGTCGCGGACTCGTTTGAGTAGCCGATTGGCGATCCGGGGCGTGCCTCGCGCGCGGCGGGCCAGCTCAGCCGCGGCGTCCGGCTCGACCTTCACGTCGAGCAGGCTGGCCGAGCGACGGACGATAGCCTCCAGCTCCGGCGGCGCGTAGAAGTCGAGATGGAAATACAGCCCGAAACGGTCGCGCAGAGGCGACGAGAGCAACCCCGCCCTGGTCGTAGCGCCGACGAGGGTGAAGCGCTTGAGCGGCAGCCGGATCGCCTTGGCGAATGGGCCCTTGTCCAGGACGAAGTCGACGGCAAAGTCCTCCATCGCGGGGTAGAGGTACTCCTCGATCGAACGGGGAGTGCGGTGGACCTCGTCGACGAAGAGCACGTCACCGAAGTGCAGGTTGGTGAGGATGCCCATCAAGTCGGCCGTCTTCTCCAGGGCTGGTCCAGACGTCGCGACGAGCTTGCCCTGCATCTCGTTGGCGATGATGTGGGCCAGGCTGGTCTTGCCCAGCCCCGGTGGACCATGAAAGAGGGCGTGGTCAAGTGGCTCGGCGCGCTCCTTGGCCGCGGCGATGGCGATGGCCAGCCGCTCCTTGACCTGGGCCTGCCCGACAAACACGTCGAGCGAGGAGGGGCGAAGCGAGGTCGCCAGGCCTTCGTCGTCAACGAGAGGCTGTGGCGAGACGAGTCGGTCGGCGGCCATCAGGCGGGGGCTCTCACTGGCGGAAGTACTCCACGACCAGATCCTCCACGGTCCGCAGCTCGGGCCTCGTGGCCAGGAGGTGGGTCACATCACGCGTTGCGTCCGGTCGCCTGATCCCCATCTCG
>DASPXK010000305.1:0-6242 GCA_035637315.1 Chloroflexota bacterium | reverse complement strand
AGCGATCATCTGGCAGCCGCCAGCGAATGTGGCAGGGAACTGGCCTGGTGCAATCCGGCAATCGCCAGCGCCACGGCGTCGCTCAGATCGCTTGGCATCTTGCCTGCTCTGACCTCACACAGCTCGAACACCATGCGCTGGACCTGTTCTTTAGAGGCGTGGCCATTCCCCGTCAGCCGCCGTTTGACGGTCGTCGCGGTCAGCGACACCACGTCCACCTTGGCCAGCGCCGCCGCCAGGCAGAGCACCCCCCGCAGGTGAGCCATCTTCAGGGCCGCCTGGGGGTAGCGCGGCGCGGTGAACACATCCTCCATCACGATCAGATCGGGTCTGCATTCCTCGAGCACGAGTGTGAAGCGGCGATATCCCTCGGCCAGTCGCGTGGCCAGCTCTCCCTTTGGCGGCGGCGCCACGACGCCGGCCCCAAGCAGGCGATATGCGTGTCCATCCGCGACGACGAGCGCCCAGCCGGTCCGAGTCAGACCGGGATCGACGCCGAGGATCCTCAAGGCATCCGCCAACCGAACATTCGTTCGCACATTGTAATCACCGCCGTCCGCGGCAGCCAAGGCTCAGAGCTGCGTCGGCGCCTCGGGGCGGGCCAGGCCGGGCCTATTGTATGCCCGGGCGTACGTGGATCGAGCGGTCGTCAAGCCAGATTACAGGCAGACTTGAGCCTCGCGATGTCCAGCGAGTGTCGAACGGCGTCAGCCAGCGCGTCGTACTGGCGCTCACGGTCGATCGGAGCTGCCACAGGCGCCGGCGCCCGACCCGTACGCGCGGACAGCCAGCCCAGCAGCGCGGCCCGGATGGGTGGATTCTCGAACAGCCCGTGCAGATAGGTCCCCAGGACCAGGCCGTCGGGAGAGAACAGGCCGTCGGAATCGTCGACCGTCTGGCCGGAACGCTCGTGAATCGCGAAGAGTCGCTCGAGCTGCCCGCCGATCGTGGTCTGGCCCATGTGGATCTCGTAACCAGCCAGCTCGCCGCCACACGCCGACCCCAGCGGGCCGCGGCGAGTGGCCACTCGGCCGCGCACGCGGCAGGTCCGCTTGACGGTGGCGAATGACGTCTCGACGGGCAGCAGTCCCAGCCCGGCTGTCTCGGGCACAGGTGATTCGGCGCCGTGCGGGTCGAGGATGCGCTGCCCGAGCATCTGAAGGCCGCCGCAGATTCCCACTACCGGCGTGCCCGTCTCGCGCAGCCTGACGGTCGCATCGGCGAGGCCTGTCTGGCGAAGCCAGGCCAGGTCGGCCACCGTCGTCTTCGTGCCTGGCATGAAGAGCAGGTCCGGGCGGCCGAGCCGCAGCGAGTCGTCGACATAACGCAGGCGGACCGACGGCTCGGCCGCCAGTGGCGAAAAGTCGTCGAAGTTGGCGATCCGCGGCAGCCGCGCCACCGCGAGGTCCAGGCCCGGCCCCTCGGTGGTCCCCCGCGAGCCATCCAGCCCCAGCGAGTCCTCCTCTGGCAGGTCGAGGTGAGGGAGGAAGGGCAGCACGCCGAGGACTGGGACGCCGGTCCGCTGCTCGAGCAGCTCGAGCCCCGGCAGCAGGATTGACAGGTCGCCGCGGAACTTGTTGATCGCCAGGCCACAGACCAGCGAGCGCTCCTGGGGCTGCAACAGCTCGAGGGTGCCCAGCAGCGAGGCGAACACGCCCCCTCGTTCGATATCGCCCACCAGCAAGACCGGGGCCCCCGCGTGGAGGGCGACCCGCATGTTGGCCAGATCGGTAGAGCGAAGATTCACTTCGGCGGGGCTGCCGGCGCCCTCGATCACGACCAGGTCGAAGCGCGATCGCAGGCGGGCCAGCGCCGCCTCCACGACCGGCCAGAATCGTTCGTGCGCCCGATGGTAATCGGCGGCCCCGAGCGAGCCGCTGGCCCGCCCCTCGAGGACGACCTGCGATCGGGCCTCGCCCTCCGGCTTGAGGAGGATCGGGTTCATGTCGACCGATGGCTCGACGCCGGCCGCTTCGGCCTGGACCGCCTGGGCGCGCCCGATCTCACCGCCCTCGATCGCCACGAACGAGTTCAGAGCCATGTTCTGGGCCTTGAACGGCGCCACCCGCAGACCATCCTGGCGAAAGATCCGACACAACGCCGTCACCAGGGTGCTCTTGCCGACGTGGGAGGCGGTGCCCTGGACCATCAACACCGCCGCGGGCTCAGCCATCATTCGTCACTTGGCCGTGCTCAAGAACGCCACACCTAGAGCGAGCAGGACGCCTGTTTCGACCAGCTCGCACAGGGCGCCGTAGGTGTCTCCGCTCAGGCCACCCAGGCGGGCTGCCATGGCCCGCCCCGCAAGCCCGGTGAAGGCGACCGCGCCGCCGAACAGGACCAGTCCGAGCGGCCCCGTAAGCCAGAGCGCCGCCGCGAGCGCCATCGCCGCGGCGAGCAGTACGTGCGCGAGGCGAAGGCCGTCCTTGAATGCTCGCCCAACCCCGCTGGGCCTGGCGTAGGGGAAAAACCAGGTTGCCTGGACTATCGTCCAGCGGCCAAGGCATGGAGCCAGCATGAGGGCCAGTGGCCGCGCCGGCCCCGACAGTGCTCCCAACGCAGCTACCTTGAGGAGCAGCACGGACACGACCGCCACAACGCCGTACGCTCCGGCCCGTGGGTCACGCATGGCTGCAAGACGCTCACCCGGGGTGTGCCCGGTGAACAGTCCGTCGAAAGTGTCGACCAGCCCGTCGAGGTGGAGCGCGCCCGTCATCACCGCGAGCATCGCCACCAGCACGACGTCGCGGACGGACTGAGCGAGAAACGGGGCAAGCAGCATGCCGAGGCCCGCCAGCAGCGCTCCAAGAGCCAGGCCGACCAGGGGGAAGAACGCTTCCGAGGCCCCGAGCTCGCCGACGCGCGCCTCGCGCCGCACCAACGGCGGGACGAGCGTGAGGAACTGCAGCGCAAAGACCGGACCGACGAGCAGATCGGCCAGCCGGCCGCCCGCTTTTGACGAATGGTCGGCCGACACCACGGTGGAGTCAAAAGACGCCATTGTGGCGATTATACGTCTGGGGGCGGTCCGCCCTGCGGACCGCCCCCAGGGAATATATAGTAGAATCAAGTCCGCAGCCTCGTGTGGACGGACATCGCATGATACGCCCGCTCCGTCCGACCGACCTGGTCGGACTGGCCCTGTCTTTGCGCCAGGCGCCAGGCAGCGAGATCACCTCCCACACCTGGCCCAAGGTCCAGCCGGAGAGCGGCCACCTGCCAGTGCACCAGACGCTCTGGCAGTCGCTTGGCCAGCGCGCCACTCATGGCCGCGCCTGGGTCGCGGTGGACGACGGGCGGATCGTGGGACTGGCGGTGGCGCGGGCTCGTTACGGCGGACTGGTCTGGGACGTCGAGCACCTTCACGCCGTGAACGGCCAGAACGGTCGGCCCGAGGAGCTGCTGGACCGCCTCTGCCACGAGGCCGCGGCGACCGGTGCGCTGCGGGTCTTCATGGAGGCGCCAAGCGGCATTGCCGGTGCCGAGGTCGCCCGGCGGGCCGGCTTCGAGCGCTACACGACGTCGTCGGTCTATCGCCTCAGCCCACCGTTCAAGGTCTCGAAGACGGATCGATTCGAGGGCCGGCCGCGACTCAGGGCCGACGAGCACGCCCTCTTTCAGCTCTACAACGCGGCTGTCCCGGCCGTCGTTCGGTCGGCCGAGGCGATGAGCTACGAGGAGTGGTCGGCGCTGCATCGGGGGCGCAAGCGGTGGGCGCCATCCCTCATCGGCGACCGTCATCAATACGTCTGGGAGCTAGGGGAGGGACTGGCCGGCTGGCTGGAAGTGGTGTACGGCCAGAAGAGTCAGTACCTGGAATTTATGGTCGACCCGAAGTACGAATCGTTGATCGATCGCTTCGTCGGTTACGCCCTGCTCCAGGTAAGCGAGAAAGCATTGGTCTATTCGGCCGTCCGCGAGTACCAGGCCGGGCTCGGCTCCGCGCTCGAGCGAGTCGGCTTCGATCTGGCGGGTCAATACGACATCTACGTCAGGCAGCTCGCCGTCCGCGTCTCAGAGCCAAAGCTCGTACCTGCTAAGATTATCGGCGGATAATGGCGCAACCGGCTGAGTACCCACGCCGCTCTTACGAGCAGCGCGTCACCGACGACCTCGATTCGCTGCTTGCTGTCCTCCCGCCGCACATTTGCGACCCGCTCGGAAGCATGGCAGACCGCCACGAGCTGCTCGAGGTGGTCATGGACCTCGGTCGCGAGCCTGAGGCGCGCTTCCCGGGCCGCGAGCTGCTGCTGAGCAGCCATCCGGTCACCGAGGAGGACCTCGACTACGTCATCCAGCGGATTGGGAGCTTTGGCGACGACAACCGGGCCGGGATCGAGCGGACGCTGCACCGGATCTCGGCGATCCGCAACCGTGAGGGGCGTATCGTCGGCCTGACCTCGCGGGTCGGGCGGGCTGTCTATGGCACCATCGCCATCGTTCGCGACCTGGTCGAATCGGGTCGCAGCATCTTGATGATGGGCAAGCCCGGAGTGGGTAAGACCACCCTGCTCCGCGAGGCGGCGCGGGTGCTGGCCGACGACCTGGGCAAGCGCGTCATCATCGTCGACACATCCAACGAGATCGGTGGCGACGGCGATATCCCCCACCCGGCGATCGGCCGTGCGCGGCGGATGCAAGTCGCCACGCCGACGATGCAGCACGCGGTGATGATCGAGGCGGTGGAGAACCACATGCCTGAGGTCATCGTGATCGACGAGATCGGTACGGAGCTAGAGGCGCTGGCGGCCAGGACGATCGCCGAGCGCGGCGTGCAGCTCATAGCCACAGCGCACGGCAACACGCTCGAAAACCTGATGCTGAATCCGACCCTGGCTGACCTGCTCGGGGGTATCCAGACGGTCACGCTGGGCGACGAGGAAGCTCGCCGCCGCGGCACGCAGAAATCGGTGCTCGAGCGCAAGGCGCCGCCTACGTTCGACGTGGTGATCGAGATCCAGAACTGGAGCCGAGTAGCCGTCCACGACAACGTGGCCGAGGTGGTCGACGCCATACTGCGGGGCCAACCGCGAGCGGCTGCCGTTCGGTATCGTGACGAGAGCGGCGAAGTTCGGGTCGAGCAGCCGCCCGCTCGGCGCCCGGCCTCCCTGGCCGGCCTGCCCGGCGGGGTGCTCGACGACGGCGTCACCACACCCGCCTCGTTCGGCTGGGGTCGAGGCCGTGAGAGCGAGCCACCGCGAGCCATCGGCGAGCGGGCCGCGAGCGGCAAGCTGCTGCGAGTCTATCCGTACGGCGTGAACCGCTCCAGGATGGAGCAGCTCATCCGCGGCCTGCGCTTGCCGCTCGTGGTCACGACGGATCCCGCCGATGCGGACGTCGTGCTGACCTTGAAGAACTACTACCGCCGCAAGCCGCAGGCGCTTCGCGACGCGGAGGCGGCGGGCACTCCGATCTACGTGCTGCGCAGCAACAGTGGCGGGCAGATCGAGGAGGGCCTGGCGCGGGTCGTCCAAATGGACGTTGGCCCGACTGGCCCAACTGTCACGACCACCTCGGCGCTCCAGGAGACCGAGGACGCCATCTCGCGCGTGCTCGAGGACTCCAGGCCGATCGAGCTCTCGCCCCAGAGCGCGTATGTTCGCCGCCTGCAGCACCAGCTCGCAGAGCAGTACAACCTGGGCTCACGCAGCCTGGGCCGTGAGCCGTACCGCCGCGTCCAGATCTACCCCCGCGACGAGTAGGGCCGCGATTTGTCGCGCTCACCACTTGGCCCTCACCCCGCGAAGCGCACTTGTTCCCTGCCCCCTCTCCCAAACTTGGGAGAGGGGGTTGGGGGGTGAGGGCTCGCTGGGGCCCCTACTGGATCTTCGAGAACCGCGTCGGGCGGAGGATGCTGTTCCGGACCCGCGCCACCAGGGGTCCGTCCCTCTCGGTCTCGGCTCGCTTCGTGTTCCACTCCGGGTCGGCCTGGAAGGCCGACCATTTCTGCTCGCGCTCCGCCAGGCTCTCCCACTCGAGCATATAGATCAGCACGTTGCTGGTGCCGATGTCCGCGGTCCAGAAGCCGACCTGGCGGATGCCCTGCCGCTCCCAGATCTTGGTGGTGATCGTGTCGAACCGCTTGAGGAGGGCGGGCAGCTTGCCCGGGACGACGTGGTAGACGCGTAGCTCGTGCAGCATCTCGTTTCCCTTCGGTGAGGATTGCCTGATAGTAGCAGCTTGACCGAGCCGAAAGATGGGCCGGGCGCGGGATACAATCCGGGCCATAATGAGGCAGAGGC
>DASPXK010000304.1:0-10081 GCA_035637315.1 Chloroflexota bacterium | reverse complement strand
GCAGCCACAAGGATGTAGCCCATCAGCACCAGCGCCAGCAGGATGCCCGGCACGATGCCGGCGATGAACAACTGGCCGATCGACGTCTCGGTGATGATCCCGAAGATCACCATCGAGATGCTGGGTGGGATCAGGATGCCCAGCGTCCCCGCCGTCGCGACGCTGCCGACCGCCAGGCGCTTGTCGTAGCCGTGCTTGACCATCTGGGGAATGGCGAACGTGCCCACCGTCAGGGCGTCGGCGACGCTGGAGCCCGAGACGCCGGCGAAGGCGGCGCAGGCGGCTGTGCTCGACACGGCCAGTGAGCCGGGCAGCCGATTCAGCCAGCGTGCCGCCGCTGTATAGGCGTCCTCGGCCACGCCCGAGTAGGCCACGAGCGAGGCCATGAAGATGAACAGTGGGGCGACGATGAACTGGTTGTCGCTGCCTCGATCAATCGCGATGTTGGCTAGTACCCGCAGATTGTTCGGGCTGATAAAGACCGCGATCATAGTGGCGCTCGTCAGGCCCATCGCGAAGCCGGCCGGCATGCCGATGAACATCAGCAGCAGCATCAGGCCGATCATCAGCGACCCGATCGAGTACCACTCCAGCATCGCCAGCGCTCGCTACTCGAGCTGAATGGCGGAGCCGCTCGACGCCAGCTCCTGTTCCTGGATGGTCGGCTCCCAAGCAGGCCGAGCGAACGAGTCGACCAACACGAACAGGTACGTGATGGCCATCAAGCCCAGACCGGCCGGAACGGCCCAGGACACCACCACCAGCGGCAAGCTCAGTGTGGAGATGTCTCGCTGGCCCTCGATGGCGTGACGAAGGAACAGGCGCCAACTCTGCTGGAGGAAAATAAGCGTAAAGGCCAACCCGAGAAGGTGTCCAAGGCGCAGGAGCCAACGTCGCGGTCGGCTCGGCACCATCTCCACCACGAAGTCGACGCTGACGTGCGCTCCGCGCTGGAGCGCGTAGGCCACCCCCAGGTAAATGCTCCACAGCAGCATGTAAGAGGTGGCGGGATACGTCCACGTGGCCGGCAGGCGGAGAAAGTAGCGCGTGATAGCCTCCCACACCGTGAGCGCGGTGATGAGCACGATCAGCAGGCTGGCCGCGCCGAGGCAGGCAGAGTTGATCCGGCGTACCGTTCGGTAGAGGGCGTAGAAGGTGGTCATGCAGTGTTTGTCAGCCTGAGCGACGAAGGATCCGCCTCCCGAACAACCAGTCACGGATCCTTCGCTTCGCTCAGGATGACAAGAAGGGGCTCAGGATGACAAGAAGGGGCTCAGGGTGACAAGAAGGGGCTCAGGGTGACAAGAAAGGTAGGCACGAGATGGCGAGGCGCTCGCGGCGCGAGTTTCTGAAGTCGGGCGGAGCCGGAGCGCTGGCGGTTGGCCTGGCCGCCTGCGCGGCGCCGCCCGCGCCGAGCGAGAGCCCGCCGACGGAGCCGACTCCGCGGGCGGAGCCAGCTCTGGCGCCGACCGCCGTGGCGAAGCCGGCGCCCAAGGGCGGCGGACGGCCCACGGCCGGGCAACGCACCCTGGTGGTCGTCCAGCTGAGCGGGGGCGACGACGGCCTCAACATGGTCGTCCCATACGGCGACGGGCTCTACTACCAGCTTCGTCCACAGCTCGCCATCCCGGCCGACCAGGCGTTGCCACTCGACGGCCAGCTGGGCCTCCACCCCAACCTGAAGGCGTTCAAGGCCCTGTACGACCAGGGCAGGCTGGCGCTCATCCAGGGGGTTGGCTATCCGAACCCCAGCCGCTCGCACTTCCGCTCGATGGAGATCTGGCACACCGCGCGCCCGGAGGGCAGCGCCGACCAGGGCTGGCTGGGCGCCTTCATGGCCCAGGTCTATCAGGCCAACGAGAGCCCGTTCCAGTGCGTCAACCTGGGCAACAGCATCCCCAAGGCGATATTGACCGAGTACGCGCCGACGGCTGCGGTCCAGGACACCGCCACGTTCCAGTTCCTGGCCGACCGGCGTCTGCCAGCCGCCCGAGAGCCGCTTCTGAAGACATTCGGCCAGATCTACGCCAAGCCGTCGCGCAGACTGCCCGCTCTCGATCTGGTGGCTCAGGCCTGGGACACCGCGGCGCGCGGGGTGTCGATCCTGGGCAGCTCGGCCGAACGGTACCAGCCAGCTGCCCAGTACCCCACCAGCCCGTTTGGAAAGACACTCCAGCAGGTAGCCCAGATGCTGGCGGCGGACCTCGGGACGCGCGTCTTCTACGTCTCGCTGGGCGGGTTCGACACCCACGCCAACGAGAAGCCGGCCCACGCCAACCTGATGAGCCAGGTCTCGGACGGTCTGGCTGCCTTCTACAGCGACCTGGAGCAGATGGGTCGAGGCGAGCAGGTGGTGGTCCTGGGCTTCTCGGAGTTCGGCCGCCGCGTCCGCGAGAATGGCAGCGGCGGCACCGACCACGGCGCGGCCGGGCCGATGTTCGCGCTCGGCCACGGTGTCAAGGGTGGTCTGTACGGTGACCACCCGAGCCTGTCGAACCTCGACGAAGGCGACCTGCGCCACGCCGTCGACTTCCGCTCAGTCTACGCCACCGTGCTCGAGGATTGGCTTGGGGTCTCTTCGAAGAGCGTGCTGGGCGCTAGCTACGACCGCCTCGGCTTCATCGCGTAGCGAGTCGAAAGTCAAAAGTCAAGGGTCGAAAGTCCAGACTGTCAAGCACAAAAGCCGACTTTCGACTTTCGACTCTCGACTTTCGACTCTTGGAGCCGCCAGCAGACCCTTCTTGCCTGCATGCAGCGAGCCTGCTCCGCCTCGGTCTGGGGTGGCGTGTTCTGCAGGCAGATGATCTGATAGAGCAGCGCCCCGCCCTGGCCATCGGACTCGTCGCCGATGACCCACCGCTCGCGATACAGTGGGCACCAGTTCCTGTGGCGGTGCCAGTTCGGATTGTCGGGGATGATGAGACCGCACCTCGCGAGTTTTTGGCCATTGTAGCACGCGCCCGCGGGTCGCGAGTCCGGGGTCCAACGGGTAGGGCCACGGCATGCTGTGGCCCTACGTTGCGCGCGCCGACAGGTCGAGGAACGAGCCGATGAGCCCCCCAAGCGTTGCGCCCAGGACGGCCGTAGAGAGCACCAGCGCGGCCGCCGGCTCGCCGAGCAGGGTCTGATCCGGACCGAGATTGGCCACCACGGCCCCCGCGATGCCCAGCCCGGCTCCGAGCAGCAGGCCGACCAGCAGGCCGCTAGCCGCCAGCCGCTGCGATGCGGGCCCCCCGCCGACCTCGACCCCGGGAGTCGTTCGTTCGAGCGTGGTAGCGTCGACGTCGCCGAACGGCCCGTACAGGTGGCCGAGTGTCGTCCCGTACACCACGTGGAGCAGCAGGTTGCCGACCACCGGCAGCGGCCCTGCGCCTAGCTCCGAGCCGAGCATGCCGGCCCCAACCAGCGGCAGGAACACCACCACCGAGAGGATGGCCGGCACGATCGAAAACAGCCCTCCCCGCAGCCAGCCAGGGCCCGGCAGGCGCGGCTCGGCCAGGCAGGCGTAGATCACCGCCCAGGCCAGGCCTCCTGCCAGATACAGGGCCGTAGCGCTGTACAGGTTCGTCCTGGCGGCGTCGATCAACGCGTTGTTCGTCAAGTTGTGCAGCCACAGCCGCATGATCTCGGCGCCCGGCTTGTTAGCCAGCGCGACGGTGCTGGCCAGGCTTGCCAGCCCGTATGCTGCCAGGAACACGAACAGCATGATGATCGTGGCGGCGAAGCCAGACACGATCGCGTGCCCGAGCCAGCCGGCTCGCGGGTCTGAGCCTATGCGTTCGTCGCTTTCAACGTGGTTGGCCTGCATGAGCTACCTCCCATTCACCCCGGCGTCGCGATCACGTCCAGCCTGGTAGGAGGCGGCGGGTGACCGGCGCTCGCACGAGCGCCGGGCCGACCGACCCAAAAGCGTTACTCCTACTTGGAGTATAGCTGCGGTCCGATCAGCTTCGCTATCTGCACCCAGGCGAGTGTGTTGTCAAGCAGCGGGCCGTGGCCGAACGGGTTGGTGTCGGCCTGGCCGCGCGGTCCAGGCGGACCGCGCAGCACGAAGCGCGCGCGCTGGCCCGGCGGGGCGATGACGGCGTCCTCGGGAGTCACCACGACGTCGCTGGCGTCGGCCAGGGTCAGCAGCTCGATCCCGAAGGCGCGCAGGCGCTCGGCTTCGCGCTCGACGCGCGTGCGATGGCCAGGGCTGCGTCCCCGAGCGACCAGCTCACGGACCGCCCGCGCGCCGCTGAACAGGACCCCGAGACCGAGCGCGCCGAGAAGATCGCCCTCCGGCCCCAGGTCGGAGCCGAAGAGCGGGGCGCTCAAGGTGATCAGCGTGGCCAGCCGACCGCGCCAGCGGTCTGGCTCGGCCTCGACCAGGCTAGCCGCAGCGGCGAACAACGCGACTCCGCCCAGGCTATACCCGACCAGATGGTAGACGGTGTCGTCCGGCAACAGCGAGCGGTACCAGCGCAGGCTGTGGGCCACCTGGGCGGCGCTCTGGTCGAGCGAATCCTCGCAGTGGCGAGGCTCGTACGGGGCGGGTCGCCAGCCGGCGCCGACGGCCTGGCAGTAGTAACTGACCTCAAGGAAGTCGCCGGCCGCGTAGCCGAAGTTATTCTGGAGGTAACGCGTGAAGGCGGCCAACAGTCTGAGCGCGTCGCCGGTGCGGCTCGACATGCCGCCCGCCAAGACTACCTTGTTGCGGCCGCTCAGGCTGATCCGCCGTCCGATCAGCCAATCTTCAACCGAGTCCACAGTCGCACGTCCCAAGTCGCGAGTCGCGAGTGTAAGGCCCCGGTCCCACGTGCTAAGTCTAAGGCCCCAAGTCATCGGTCCCAAGTACGAAGTCGCGACTCGGGACTCGAGACTCGCGACTCGGGACTTTTGTTTGGGCTGGGCCGCCGAGAAAGACTCGGTGGCGACGGTAGCCCAGGCGCTCGTAGGCTGCCAGGGCGGCCGTGTTGTCTGCCCGCACGTCCAGCACCACGTCGCGCGCGCCCTCGGAGAACAGGTTGGCGGTCAGGCCCGCCGTCACCGCCTGGGCGAGTCCGCGTCCTCGCCAATCAGGGTGGACGTAGACGCCCTGGATCACGGCCACGCCGTGCTGGCGCGAACGAAGCAGATTCTCGGCCACCGCCACGAGCCGCCCGCTCTGGCGCACGCCCTGGTAGCGATAGCCACGACGCAAGCGTCCAACGTGAAAGCGAGTCTCGGGCCAGCCAGCGTACAGCCGCGCCAACTCCGTTCCGTCGGCATGGCCCAGCGCCCTGGCCGTCGGGGCATCCGCGGGCGGACGGAACCAGCTCGGCGTGACGTGCATCCGGACGACTGTCTCGAATTCATGTAGCCGATACCGCCGCCCCAGTGTCTCGCGAGCAGGCGCGTCGCTCAGTCTGACGAAGGCGCTGCGCGGAAGTGTCGCCGATCGGATCAGCCTTTCGAGTGGCGGGCCCGCCCCGAACGTCTGGACGCTCGCTCCCCAGCTGGGATGCTCGAACACCCAGACGGCGGCGCCGGCGCCCGCGTCCAGCCATAGCCGCACGTGGGCCCAGCTCGCCCAGTCGAGCGAGCATAATGGCCAGGCAGCCCAGGGGCGGTCACGCTCGAAGAACGCCCGCGCAATCTCAGGATCGTCGACCAGAAGAGCCACAACGCAGGATAGCGCCTTCAGGCCGGCGGGCGCGGTCTCGACGCCCGATGCGGGCAGAGCCCGTCGCTACCCCGCTCCTTGCGAGCGGCTCACGGTTTGGGCGCCACGCCGGTTGTCGACGTCGCGGTCGGGACCGGGGTGTTGGTGACGATCACGACGACCACGGTGATCACCAGCGGCGTGCCCGGCGCGCGCACGGTCGTGGCGGTCGAGGTGGGAGTCCTCGATCTGTTGGCGTTGCCATTGAAGCTGAAATTCCCGTTGCCGTGGTGATGGTTGCCGTTGCCTATCGAGATGTCGATCGGGGCGCGGGAACTGATCGGCGCCCACGGGACCGGTGTGGCCGTCGGGCGCGGCCCGCTGGGGACCGGGTTCGAGGCGTTGATGTCGGGCACGCCGCTGGAGGCCGCGCCGACGACGAAGTCTGTGTCGCGCGGGACGTCCAGGACACCCGGGGCCGAGACGTGCAGGTGGATGGCCCGCACGACGATCGACGAGGAGCTGTGACCGTCGCCGCCAACGAGTTGTTCGTTGAGAATGACGTAGCCCAGGCCCGGCAGCTCGACTCGCTCGTTCGGCCGCGGGTTTGGGTAGGCTAAGCCGGCCACGGACAGGTTGCCAAAACTGGCACTGCCCGTCGAGGAGGCCCGCCCTCCGTCGACCGAGGAACTGGCTACGACTCGCACATCGCTAGCGCGGACGATGCCAGTGAACAACTCCACGAAGCCGAGCGTGGCCACGCTGTTGACCCTGCCGTCCTCGCCGCTCAGGCTGCCGCTGGTCGTCGCCGTCAGCTGGTCCAGGCTGCCAACAGTGCCGCCGAAGCCCAGCCCGGTCCCGGGCGACGAGTCGCTGACCGAGCCGCCTTCCGGCGGCAGGGTGACGTAGGGCGAGCCGCCGGCCGGCTGAGGTGGCTGGCCGACGGCCAGGCCGTACGCCTCACCGCTCACCCGAGTGGCCGCGCCCGGCCCCGAGGCGGAGACGGCTAGGCCATTCGCGGCCAGGATGATCACCACGACGATGAGCAGTCGGCCCAGGATCAAGGCGCCGCCCTTCCCGTTTGGAGCCCGCGAAGCTTAGCAAACATCGAACTTTTGCTTCAAGCGGCGCCGGGCCCCCTCACCCCCTGGCCCCCTCTCCCTCCGAGGGGAGAGGGAAAGAAATCGGATCCCCTGTCCTCCGCGCGGGACCTGACGACGCTTCTCGAACGTTGGTATGGTAGGATTGGCCCCCGCGGGGGTGGTTCGGCGCGTCACTTCTTCGTCGTCGGGCTCGTTTTGTGTGCTGGTACTCCAGCTGCTGAACACGGCGGTGAACTCGCGGGACCGGCCGTGAGAGAGCCCTTGGTAACGATCGGACGGCGGCGACTCCTGGGTCTTGGGCTGGCTGCCGCGTTCGGGCTCGCGGCGCTCGGCGGCTCAGCTAGCGGGCTGGCCGAGGCGTCGATTGACGGGCGGGTAGTGGATGAGGCGGGTGCACCACTGCCGAACGCGGTCGTCTCGGTCCAGTCGCCGGACCTGCCGGACGGCGAAGCGAATACCTCTACCGACGCTCAAGGGGTGTTCCATCTGGCGCCGGTCCGGGCGGGGCTGTACGACTTGACGGTCGAGCTCGAGGGCTTTCGGCGCGGCGAACGGCGTGACCTGCTGGTCGAGGAGGGTCGGGCGGCCCAGGTCGAGATCAAGCTGGAGCGCCGCGGCCCGGCGGAAGGTGGCTATTGAGCCTCGCGAGGCGACAGCCTGACCCGGGCTCGGAGCGTCTGGAGGAGCGCCGCGCGTGGCCGATCTGAGCGGCCGCGAGCGTTTCGCACACCTGTTTCGGCGGGCGGCCTTCGGCCCGAGCGAGGCTGAGCTGAACGCGGCCATCTCGCTCAGCACGAATGAGGACGCCGCCTTCAACCTGGCGGTCGACAACCTGCTGAATTACCCGGCTGTCGATGGGTTCACGGATCGGATCGTTGTGACCAGCTCGAGCGATGGGGATACCTTGATCAAGTGGTGGCTGGAGCGGATGGTCCGCACCACCCGCCCGCTGCTGGAGAAGATGGTCTTCTTCTGGCATGACCACTTCGCCACCTCACTCGAGAAAGACGGCATCGACGTCGGGAAGATGAAGGCCCAGAACGAGTTCTTCCGCGCCAATGCGCTCGGCAACTTCGAGACCATCCTGAACGGCATCTCGCGCGACCCGGCGATGATGTACTGGCTCGACCTGGTCTCCAACCGCGCGAGCAGCCCCAACGAGAACTACGCCCGCGAGCTGATGGAGTTGTTCTCGCTCGGCATCGGCCCGCCCGCCGACCCCAACTACTCCGAGACCGACATCAAGCAGGCGACCAAGGCGTTCACCGGCTACACCGTCGACGCCAACGGCAACTTCTTCTACAACCTCAGCCAGCACGACTCGAGCACCAAGACGGTCCTGGGCCAGACCTGCGAGTCCGGCGACCAGGTGAACCACATCCTGGTTACCTACGTGAAGTCCGGACGCAGCGTCAGCGCACGTTTCCTGGCCTCCAAACTATTCAGCTTCTTCGCCTATCCGGCCCCACCCGACGACCCGGTCATCGTCGGCTTCGCCAACACCTTCGTCAGTTCGGGGCTGTCGGTCCGGGCGCTGGTCGAAGCGATCCTGAAGTCCCCCCAATTCTCGTCTAACCAGGCTTATCGGGCGATCGAAAAGGCACCGGTCGAGGTCGCCGTGGGCGCGATGCGGACGCTTGGCGCCGAGCGCGTGCCTACCAACGGCGTGCGGAGCAAGCTGGTCGAGCAGGGCCAGCGGCTGTTCTACCCGCCCGATGTCGGGGGCTGGCCCAGCGGCCGGGCCTGGATCAATGCCAGCACCACCCTGAGCCGGTCCAACATGGCGGCCACGATCATCAACAGCATGGGCAACCCCGATCCCAACCAGGCCGGTGGCCTGCCGGTCGCCTCGCTCCTGAGCGGCTATACGACCGCCGCTGCCAAGGTCGACCGGGTGCTGGGCTTGCTGGTCGACGGCAACGTTCCCTCTAGCACACGCGAGGCGCTGATCGCCTACGCCAACACGATGTCGACGGACGAGCAGATCCGTGGGCTCTTCAACCTGGTCATGGCCCTGCCGGCCTACCAGCTCAACTAGCGAGGTGCCCGCTTGGCCATCTTGAGCCGAAGGAAGTTCCTCCAACAGGGCGCGACCCTGATCGCGGCCGGCTGGGCGGTGCCCTCGTTCATCGCCGAGACGGCGCGGATCATGGATCGCGGGGTTCGGTTCGCCCCGCCGGCCGAGGCGGCCGCGCGCCGGATCCTGGTGATCGTCCAGCTGGCCGGTGGCAACGACGGCCTGAACACCCTGATCCCGTATGGTGACTCGACCTATTACAGCATGCGGCCGAGCCTGGCGATCGCGCGCTCGTCGGTGCTCCCGCTCACCGACTACGTCGGGCTCCACCCGAGCCTGACTCGAATCAAGGCCCGCTACGACGCGGGGATGGTGGCGATCCCGCAAGGGATCAGCTATCCGAACCCGAATCGCTCCCATTTCCGCGGGACCGATATCTGGGAGACAGCGGTGCCCGATCGGGTCGAGCCGAGCGGCTGGGTCGGGCGCTATCTACAGGCCTGCGGCTGCCAGCGCTCGGACCACCTTGAGGCGATGGCGGCCGGGATGACCAAGGTCCCGCGCACCTTCTGGACCGAGACGGCGCTGGTGCCGGCCGTCTCGAGTATCTCCAGCTTTCGCTACTTCAGCGTCAACAACAGCAGCACCACCCAGCGCAACTCCGAGATCCAGACGCTCCGAAACGGGCTGGCCCAGGCAGACGGTCAGCCGGAAGCCGAGTTCCTGCGCCAGTCGATCCTGACCGCGCTCACGGATTCGGACATCCTGGCCGGCGCCGGCAACACCCCGACAGTCGGCGCCTACCCCACCAACAGCTTCGGAAACGCCATGAAGATGGTCGCCCAACTGGTCGTCGCGGACGTTGGGACGAGTATCTTCTACGTCTCGCTGGGTGGCTTTGACACCCACTCCAGCCAGCTTGGCACTCAGGCCAGTCTGCTGTCGACCTTCGATCAGGCGATCGATGCCTTTCTGGTAGACATGAACCAAGCCGCCAGGCTGAACGACGTGGCGATCATGACATTCAGCGAGTTCGGCCGCCGCGGGGCCGGCAACGCCAGCGGGGGCACCGACCACGGCGTGGCTGCGCCCCACTTCCTCATCGGCGGGCTGGTCAAGGGTGGGCTGTACGCCAGCTATCCGAGCCTGACCGACCTGGAGAGTGGCGACCTCAAGATGCAGCTGGATTTCCGCTCTTTCTACGCTACCGTGCTCGAGAGGTGGCTGAACATCGCGTCCTCGAGCATCCTGGGCGGCGCCTTCTCGACGCTGGACATGTTCCGCCTTTCCTGCTCGCCCAGGGCCAATGTCGGCGTCTCGGCGGCCGCGCTCGTGCCG
>DASPXK010000303.1:0-78755 GCA_035637315.1 Chloroflexota bacterium | reverse complement strand
GTTCGACTGCGTGGTGAGCGCCTTCACGGTCCGCAACCTGGTCGATGTGGAGCTGGGGTTCCGGGAGCAGCGGCGCGTGGTCAGGCCCGGCGGCCGCGTCGTCTGCCTGGAGTTGACCAATCCACGCACGCCTCTCTTCGGGGGACTGTTCCGAGCTTACTTCCGCCGTGTCGTGCCACTTGTCGGCGGCCTGGTGGCTGGTGACCGCGAGGCGTACACCTATCTCCCGGAATCGGTCGCTCATTTCCTCGAGCCGCGTGCCCTGGCGGCTGCCATGGAGTCGGCCGGCCTGGCGAACGTCACGTATCGGAGCCTGGGCCTGGGGACCGTATCGCTGCACGTCGGAACCAAGCCTCGTTCCGTCCAACCAGCAGCCATGATCGTCAGTACCGCGATCGTTGCGGCTATGTCGCCGTACCCCGCTCCCTAATGGTCGCGGTACTGACGGCCGGGGTCGGGGTGCTAGGTTACCTACACCGGGGTCAAGCTGTCGCGGAAGATCGGTAGGTGCTCGAGGGCTCGGCCGGCGCCCACGGCGACGCACGATAGGGGGTCGTCGGCGACGTAGGCCGGCACGCCGGTCGCCTTGGCGAGGAGGCGGTCCAGATTGCGCAGCAGCGCCCCGCCGCCGGTCACGATCATTCCCTTGTCGACCACGTCCGAGGCGAGCTCGGGCGGGGTCTGCTCCAGGACCGACTTGACGTTCATGACGATGGCCGAGAGCGCATCCCCGACCGCCTCGGTGATCTCGTGCGACGTGATCGTGCGGGTCTTGGGAAGTCCGTCGATCTGATCGCGGCCGCGGATCTCGGCCCTGACGTCCTCGCGGAGGGGGAGCGCGCTGCCGATCTGGAGCTTGATCTCCTCCGCGGTCCGCTCGCCGATAATGAGGTTGTACTTGCGCCGCACGTAGGTCTGGATCATCTCGTCGATTTTGTTGCCGCCAACGCGGATCGAGCTCGAAACGACGATGTCATTCAGCGAGATGACCGCCGACTCGGTGGTCCCGCCGCCCACGTCGACGACCATATTGCCGGTTGGGCTGTCGATCGGGATGCTCGCCCCGATCGCCGCCGCGAGCGGCTCGGCGATCAAGTGGGCCTCCTTCGCGCCGGCTTGAAGCGTCGCGTCGAGGACGGCCCGGCTCTCGACGTTGGTCACGCCGGCCGGGATGCATATCATCACGACGGGGCGGAACAGGTTGAAGCGTCCCGACACCTTGCGAATGAAGTAGCGCAGCATCGCTTCGGTGATCAGGTAGTCGGCGATCACTCCGTCGCGCATCGGACGAGCGACCTTGATCCGACTAGGGGTTCGGCCCAGCATCTGGCGAGCCTGCTGGCCGACCGCGACAACCTTGTAGTCGTTGTCGGTGTAGGCCACGACGGAGGGCTCGTTGAGGACGATCCCGCGACCCTTCAGGTACACCAGCACATTGGCGGTACCCAGGTCGATGCCGATGTACTTGCCAAACATGCTGCGAAGACCGGCCCTCGTTCAGCGCGGAGGCGCAGTGGACGCAGAGGTGACGAATAGGAGAAACCTCTGCCTCCTCTGCGCCTCCGCGCTGATAATTGGCACGCCTAGCTCTCGCGAGTTCGGCGACGCCGGCGCGCAACGGTGAGTCGGGCCAGCGAGCGGCTCAGCGCGATCCGGGCCGCCTCGACCTGGACGGGACTGCCGCCGCGGGCGGCCTCCTCGAGCGCCTGCTCGGCACGTTGGCGAGCCGCCTCGGCACGGGCCTCGTCAATCTCATCTTCACGTTCGGCTGTGTCGGCCAGCACGAGGACGCGGTCCGCGTTGACCTGGAGGAAGCCGCCGCCGACGGCCATCGCGGTCTCGGCGCCATCCTTCTTGATTCGGATAGCGCCGGGCCTGAGAGTGGTCAGCAGCGGCGCATGTCGCGGCAAGATCCCGAGCACCCCCTCGCTGCCCGGCGCGACGACCATGTCGACGTCCTGTTCGGCCAGGATTTGCCGCTCCGCGGTGACGATTTCAACGGATAGCTTGGGCATGCGACCTCACCCTCGGGATTGGCGCAAACCGATCCGGCGACTGCCGCGCGAAGTTGATCGTGAGGACGAGCAGTTTCGCGGGCACGTGCGACACGCCAAGGCGCGCTTCAAGAGCATACGAGGGGCCACCGAGAACGTGCAAGCTGGTCGGGCGAGGCCGGCTCCTGGACGCTCAGTGTGCGAGGCGCCGCAGCACGGCCCCCAGCCCGCTGCCGAGCGAGCCGCCCACTGCCCCTGCCGCGACTGCCACGGGCAGCGCCGGCCCGAGCACGGCAACCTGGACGGCCAGTGGACTCAGCGACGGCAGGCTGGCCCAGGGGCGTGCTAGGAGCGCCATCGCCAGCGCGCCAGCCCCTCCCATCAGCCACGCGCTCCGCCTGGTCGTGGCCCCTCGCCGCGCGGCCGAAATGACGAGTAACTCGATCACAACCGCCGCGACGATCAGGCCAATCGGACTGCCAAAGGTCTCGCCGGTCCAAGCGAAGTCTCGAAGCGCTGGCCCAAAGGCGCCGTCGAGCCGACGGTAGGCCAGTTCCTGAACAGACGCGACTGTGGACAGGGCGGCCGTAATGAAGGCCACCACGACGATCTGGATGACGATCTGAAAGCCCGCAACCATGGCCGCGCTACCAACTCGTCTGTTGGTCCAGGCCATTGCGACCAGGATGAACCCAACGACAAAGCCGACCAGGATCGGATACGTGAGCAGCCGGATCGGGCCAAGCTCCGTGAACGGATACAACGCGCGGGCCGGTCGTATGGCGCCGAGCATGCCGCTCGAGAGCAGCGCGAAGGCCAGGCCCAGCATCCACTGTGGACCGGCGAACCCGAGCCAGCGGCGTTGGTCGGCCTGGCGGGCCGCGCGTCGATTCACCTCCGACGCGAGGATGTAAATAACTCCCACGGCCGTGATCATGCCGCCCAACATCGCCATGACGTGAAATGGCGCCCAGAGCGTGACGTCGAGCCCGTACTGCATGTGCCACTGGCCATCCAGTGGCGCCGAGACGACTGTGGTGAGGGCGCCGAAGCCGACGACGAAGAAGCCGATCGGAGCGCGGAAGGGACCAAATGCCACACTGTTGGTCTCCGTCACACCCTCGCCGCCACGGCGGAAGCGCCAGGTCTCGATCAGGACGACTGCCAGGGCGATCGCGCCGGCCCCGCTGACTCCCAGGTAGAGCATGGTGTGGGGCGGCGACCAGAACGAGTCGCGGCCGATCAGGACGTGCCAGGCGATATCCCAGGCCCCGCCTAGGATACGCACCAGGTCCCAACCGAGAAGCGCCGCGGCCATGCAGAGGCGAAAGCGGCTCTCGCGCTCGTCTGCCGTGGTCCGCGCCTCCGCCCGTGAGCGCAGCCCGACACCCTGGACCGGGGCGGCGACGGTCGCCATCAGAACGCCTCCTGGGCGCCATTCTACACCCGACGAGGGAGGCGGCGAGAGCTACGGGGTCGTGTGTCTCAGGTAGAGATCGACCAGGCCGAACAGGAAGGGCACGCCCACGCCGGCCAGCGCGAGCATCTTGACCCCCGCCCGGCTAGGGTCCTCGAGGACACGATAGGCCCGCTGGCCGATCGAGGAGCCGAGGACCGTTGCCGGCGCCGCGAGTAGGGCGAGCGCGATTTGCGGAGGACGCGCGCCCCAGACCAGCAGAACGCACAGCCCGAACGCCACCCCGGCCACGGACCACGCCCACTGCTCCGGAACGCGGAGCGCGATCAGGCCGCCGAGAACCATCCCGGCGGGAAGCAGCGGCAGCGGGAGCCAGGCCGCCGGCGCTGTGGCTAGCTGAAGGTGGAGGAACTGGTCGAGCCGGCGCGAGGCTCCCAGTCCGCCGAGCGCGGTGAGAAGTGTCCACAGGGTTAGCGTCGCCAGGAACACCCTGGCGCGCCGGTCGACGGCGCGGAGAAGGCCGAGCGCCGCGCCGGCCCACAGCGCCCCGAGCGGCAGCAGGACAGGATTCGTCCTCGACAGGTTCCAATCCACCTCGATGCGGAACTTGTGCTGCGCGGCAGTCTGCGCCGCGAGGACGGGGATGCTTCCGATCGCCTGCACCTGTTCTGGCAGATGGTTGCGATTGAGCGGCCCGAGAAACGGCGTGGCCGAGAAGCCGATCGCTAGCAGCCCAATGAGCACGGCCACGAACCAGCGCAGCGGCCAGTAGGCTCTCAGGGCCAGTCGACAGGCCACGAAGCCGAGGAAGGTGATTAGCCAGCCCCAGCCGAGCATCGCGTGAGGTGTCGACCAGCCGGTCTCGTCCAGGCCGAAATTTGAATGCCAGACATCGTCGAGGGCTGCGGCCAGCGCGAGCATGGCCAGGCCGACGCACGCGATGGCCAGAGGACCTGGGACTGCGAAGGGGACAGCCGGAACTCGGAAACCGGAACCAAACCAACGCCGAAGGCCCGGCGTGATGGTGATGCCGGACACCAGCCCCACCGTCAGGATGCTTAGCGAGTAGATGAAGATGTGCGGGGGCGAGTAGAACGAGTCGAACGCGTGCGTGGCGTGCCAGGAGCGGTCCCAGCTCAATCCCAGCGTGACCGTGGCAAGCAGCAGGACGAAGGCGGCCCCGAGCAAACGGCGAGCCCGAATCAGGCTTGGCGGAGCGGCGACCGCCGGCGCCATGTGTCAGGCTGAGACGACGGCCGGCGCGGCGATACCAGCCTCGATCACGCTGGGCCCTCCTCCCCTCACCCCCCGCCCCGCTCCCTCAAGGGAAGAGGGGCGGGGGGTAAGGCCTTCCTCCCTTGAGGGGGAAGGGGCGGGGGGATGCGGGTGGCACCGCGTATCCAGATAGCACCCACCGCGGGCCAGGAAGCTCCCCAGGCGAACGTCAGGACGAGCGCTAGGAGCCCTAGTCCGGCCAGCGCTCGGCCAAGCCAGCCTTCGGGGGTCGGCTCGAAGCGCGCCTCGACGACGTGCTCGCCACGCTCGACCACGAATTCGATGAGGCCACTGGGATTCCAATACTCGATCGGCCGCTCGTGGTCGTCGACGAACACGCGCCAACCGGGGAAATAGAAGGTGCTCAGGCGGAGACGGGTGCGCGTGCGCGCCGTTAGCTTGAAGCGCTGCTGCTGTGAAGAGCCGCCAACTTGGACAATGTCTGCAGACCCACTCTGGATGAGCAGGCGCGAACGAGCCGGTTGGCCGGGTCGGCCCTCGGTCCAGATCGTCTCGTACTCGTAAGCGGTACCCTGAGCGCGGTCTCGGTTCGCGATCGCCGTGGAGGTGAATTTTTCGTCGAAGGCCGCCACGAGATCGCCCGGCTGTGCGCGGCCCCAGCTGCACACGACGATCAGGGATATGCTGAGGGCGGCCGCGGCGGTGGCCGCCGAGGGATGGCGGCGACTCAGCAGCGTCGCGGGCGCCGCGGCGAGAGTCGCGCACCCGAGCGCGGCGAGAAGTAGAAAGCGCCACGGGAACTGGAGGTACTGGAGCACCGCGACGCGATCCCAGATCGGCGACGTCAGCTCCATGGAAAGCCCGGCGCCGAGAGCCACCAGGGCGACCGCCAACCACAGCTGGCGGCCGACCACGCCCCGCGCGTGCCGCCCAAAGATGAGGACCAGCGCGCAGGCGGCCAGCACAAGGTGCGCTTCTCCGAGTCCGAACCCCATGCCGTCGTTAGGCCCGGGCACGGACACGCCGTAGCCCCAGTTCGAGCTCAACAGCTGCCACGGCTCGACGAAGTGGTTGTAATAGGCGGGCTGCCCGGTCAACAGTCGATCGAAACGGACCTGCTGGCGCTCCGTTAGCGCAGGCACCCAGAAGCTTGCTGACAGCAGAGCGCCGAGCGCCAAGGCCGCCAGGCTGCGAGCGGCCGCGGCCGGGCGGCGCGCATGGAAGAGAGCAATGATCTGCCCGACGAGGGCCGGGGCGGTGACGACCGCGGCCGGGGTGCTGGTCAGCAGCAGCCCCCCCACCGCGACGGCGGCCAACGCCACACGCCGACGCCCGGGCGCCTCACAGGTGCGGGCCAGAGCCCAGAGTGACCAGGGAAGCACGCAAGCAGCCGCCAGCTCGGTGAGTGCCTGTCGAACGTACAGATCGAGCAGCACGTATGGCGCCCACACGTACGCCGTCGCCGCCACCAACCCGCCCAGCTTGCCCAGGAACCGCACGGACCACGCATACATGCCTAGCCCGCCAATCGCCAGCAGCAGGATGCAGGCCAGATTAACGGCCGAGACGACCGGCAGTCCTGCCAGGACCGGCACGGCCGCGAGGACGTAGAAGAGGGGCGGGTTGAACATGAACACCGGCTCGCCGTAGCCATGCCCTAGATCTGGTGCCCAGCCTGGCCACCAGATCCCGTCGGCCAGGGCGCGAGCGTACTCCGCCGTTCGCGTAGCGTGCTCGAGCGCATCGTGTCCCGCCACCATTCGGCCGCTCAGCAGCGGCGTCGCGGCGGTGAGCGCGAGACCGGCCACGAGAATCTGTGCAAGTCCCGGAAGGCGAGGGCGGAAGCCACGCGGCGCCGGAGCGGCACGGTCTGCAGGCCACGGCGGCTCTGGGGTGAGCGGCAACGTGTCGGATGCGCGCGAACGGGGGAGGACTTGCACGCTGATGGTTGTCCTACCGCCTCACCACATAGGCGCGGAACGCGTCGTAGGCGAGACGCTTGGGCTCGAAGTCAGGAGGCGGACCGAGCAGTCCGAAACAGCACGTCTGCGGGTCCGCAGTGTCGTGCAACATATGGTAATGGGCTAACTCGACGAAGGGGTGAGCCCGCAGCCAATCGAAGACCCAGCGGATCGTCTCCGCCCGACCGCGGTCGTTGAGCCAGCGTGAGTCCCAGCCGTATTCGGTCAACCAGAGCGGAACGCCCCGCCCGCGCGCCGCCAGCTCGTCGTGGAGCTGTTCGAGGCGGGACGTGTAGATCGGGTCGCCCCGCTCGTCCTCGAATGAGTGCATCGTGACTGCGTCGAACGGGAGATTGGGATCCAGGCGGTTCACGAACTCCCAGCCCGTAAGCGTACCCAGAGCGATTCGCGCACTGGGGTTGGCGCGTTTGGCAGCTTGGTAGAAGGCAAGATACCAGACCTGATGGACGGCCGGATCGCGCATTCCGGGCCACATTTCCGGCTCGTTCCAAAATTCCCATCGAGTGATGCGCGGATAGCGCCCGACGATTTGGGCAGCCGTGGCAGCGAAAGCCTCGAGCTTGGCGGGATCGGGTTGGCAGGCCAGCTCATCCGCCCGGCAGTCGTCCGGATTCAGCGAGGCCCAGGCGGGGATGGTGGCGAACACGGGCACCGGCTCGATCCCGCGTCCCAGGAGGGTGCCAAACAGACGGTCGGTTCGGGCGAAGTCGCGCCGACCCTCCTCGGGCTCGATCTGCCGCCAGTCGGTAGTCAATCGGACCGTCGTCACGCCCAGGTCGGCGTAGGCATCGACAAAGCGGCTCAGGTTGGCGTCGAGGTACCACCAGTGCCCGACAATCCCCTTGATGCCGCTCTGCTGTGGGGATAGCTCGATGATCGGGCCGCCATCGCCGGCACTGCCAGCAGCCGCCAGACGCGCGGTCGCGACGACCGCGATGAAGATGATGAGCGCCGGCGTGACGATCCAGCGTGCGAGGCCTGCCACGCGCCACCTCGAATCCCCACGTTGTGAGCCAGACGGCGCTGTCTGGCAAAGCCTTGACAGCCCGGCCGCGGGAGTCCAAGAATGTTGGAGCCAAACGCCCTCGCGCTGCAAGCTCCCGAGGATCGCGCCCCGCCGATGAGACGCTCGGCGGGTCCGGGCCGTTGCTCAGCCGTCGCCAGCATGGCACTCCCTCGACTCGCTCCGCCCATCTGGACCGATGCCGACCGCTGTACCGAGTCGGCTGGGGAGTCCCTTTGGTCAAAGTGGCCCGGCTCCGCGCTGCGGCGGGGTCGGTTAGCCGGTCTCGTCTGGGCCGGCCTGCTGCTGGAACTGCTGCTGGTGCTCTCATTCGTGCCGGCGCCACTCGTCCCGCTAACAGCGGACTCGGGCATGGACGAGCTGCTGCCGTGGCTGTGGCTGCTCGGACAACCCATACATGACCAGATGAGGCTGTTGAAGCCATGGATCGGAATGACGCCTCTGGCCATCGGCCTGCAGGTCGGCTGTTTCCTCGCGCTGTTCGGGTCATACGTCCTGGCACTGCGCGCATTGCGTCGGCGCTCCGACCTCTCAGCTGGCCGAGTCGTCCTGCTCTTCGCGGTCGTGTTCGAGCTGACCGGCCTGTGCTCGCGTCGGCTCTTCTCCAAGGATCTCTTTAGCTACGTCCTCAACGGGCGCATCGCGGCCGTCTATGGTGGCAATCCCTACGTCGACGTGCCCATTCGCTTCCCCCAGGACCCCTACCTGCCACTGGTGGACTGGCGCGAGGTCCCGAACTTCTATGGTCCGCTGTGGACGCTGATCTCTGAGGTCTGTGCCTGGCTCGGCGGCGAGCAGCTTGGGCCGACATTGCTGCTGTTCAGACTCGTTCCAGCCGCGGCTGTGATCGCCACCAGTTTCCTCATCTGGCGCCTGTTGAGGCGATCAGACCCATCCCGAGCGGCGCTCGGGGTGGCGCTGTGGGCCTGGAATCCGCTCGTCATCCTCGAGAGCGCCGGCAGCGGCCACAACGATGCGGTGCTGGCGCTCCTGCTCGTCCTGGCCGCCGCCGGACTAGTCTGGCGTCGCCCGGTTGTGGGTCTGGCGGCCCTGGCCGGGGGCGTGCTGGTGAAGTACTCGGCGGCGGCGCTAGCCCCACTCTACCTGGTCGCGCTCCTTCGACGGGCGCGCGGTCCCGCCGAACGTCGGAGGGTTGCACTGGGCGTCGCGGCGGCGGGGGTGCTGGCGGCGCTATCGTTTGCGCCCTTCTGGCGTGGCGATGGCGCGCTGGCCGTCGGGGCGCTCGTCTCATCGCCAGCCCGGTATCTCAACAGCCCAGCCGAGCTGGTGTTCGCGAGAATCCGGCTGTGGCTGGGTGACGATTCACTCCAAGTAGTCGAGCGGCTGGAGTTTCGACCGTGGTGGGCCGCCGCCTCGTCCGGAACCGACCTGTTCCTCGAACGAGCCGAGATCCCAATCGCCCGGATCGAGGAGGATCAGGTGGTGCTGGCTCTCAACCGCTCCGATGGGCGCTGGCAGCGAGTGTACGACCCGACCAGCCGATTGACTGGCTACGTGTCGCTGTCCGCTCTCCGCTCGACGACCAGGCCGACCGAGCTGGCCGAAGACCAGGAGCTGGCAGCGTACGAGCGCGGACCGGCGGGAACCAACGTGGCCCGGCAAGTCAACCTGGTGATCAGGGCAGCCGGCTGGCTCGTGGTCGGTTTGGCCATGCTTGCCCTGATGCGCTCCGCGCACACGCCCGATCAGCTCTTGAGCGGCTGGCTGACGCTGCTGGTGCTCGTCTACTGGTTGGTGGCAACCTGGTTCTTCCCGTGGTACCTGCTGTGGGGTCTGGCGATCGCTGCGTTGCGGCCACGGGGCGCGCTCGCCTGGGCGATGGTCGTCTGGTCGGCTGGCGTACTGCTCTATTACGGTTTGGCCCCGCTAGAGCGTGACCGAACGCTCGATTGGTTGTATCACTGGCGCGCCGTGCCCATGTTTCTTCCGCCCCTCGTCGTGCTGGGCTGGCATCTGGTGGCCCGGCGAGTTCGGGGCTCCGCGCCGCTGGTCCAGCCCATCGAGATCGAGGGGCGCCCAGCCTGATCCGCGGCCTGTCTGTCCCGCTAGGAGACGACGCGTATCAAGGCTGTCGCGACGTCGGCCACGTACGCGAGCATGCCGAACTTCAGGATCTTGCCGGCGGCAGTCGCGAGCCAGTAGCGGATGAGCGGATAGCGCAGGCAGCCAGCCAGGATGCCAAGTGCATCGAAGAGGGGGTTCGGGACCAGGGCCAGCGCGAATAGGGCCAGGAACCCCCAGCGCCGAAAGCCGCGTTCGGCCAGCCGCCGGCTTCGGGACGTGTCAACGGGCACGGCCCGGCGACCAAAATACCCCAGTCCGTAACCAGTCAGCTCTCCGGTTGCGCTACCAAGGCCGGCCACGATGCCGACCCAGAGTGGGTTCCAGACGGTTCCGGCCACCATGGCTACGGCTGCGCCCGGGGCCGGAAGGAACAGTGTTGCACTGGCCACCATCTGGACCAGGAACAGGATCGGATAGCCGAGCACGGCGTAACTAGCCAACTCCTCGAAGCGCTCCGAGAAGGCCACACCGAGCGGCGCGGCGGCCAGCGTGACAAGCCCGCTGAGCAGGAATGGCATCCAACGACGAACACGCGCCACCCTCGTGCGGCCTGGGCGCGCAGACTCAGCGTAGGCCGCCGCCACACCAGCCCCCAGTAGGAATCTCCTCGTCGACAGTCAAGACCGCCAATCCCGATTCTACGCAAAATCAGACAAATGTCAACGCTTTTCCGAGCCCCTGGGGGTCGACTCAAGTCTGGGTCGAGCCACTCAAGGGCGAGCGGAGCAAGCTAGGCGTCGCTGAACCTCTGCTCGACAGCCAGGCCCCGCAGCCTCGCCAGGTATTCCTCTTTCGTCATCGCCGGCCTGTGCTCGGCTAATACGCGGCGCGCGGCACCCGCGCGACTTGCCAGCAGGTCGATAACCGTCATCGCCATGCACTTGGCAGGCACGACGGCCGCTGTCTCGTAGTCGACGATCTCGTAATCGCTGCCGTGGCCTTGTCCGGTGGCGCCGCCCGCGTAGGGGTGAAGGACAGGCATGATCTGGCTGACGTCGCCCATGTCGGCCGAGGCGCTGCGGTGGCCGAGATTGGCGACGACCTCACGCTCGTCCACCAGTCGGCTGGCGTTTTGCCGATACAGCTGACTGAGGTTCGGGTCGTGGCTGAGTGGCATGTAGCCGGGCAGCGTGGTTATCTCCAGACCGGCGCCGACCGCGATCGCGGCGCCCCGAAGGGCTCGGTCCACTTCTTGTTCGCAGGCGTGCACCGCCCCAGTCGTCGGGTCGGCGCGCGGATTGTCGGGCACGCCAAGTGCGTCGGGTTCGCCCATCAGGGCCACGGTCGGACCGCTGCCGGCGCCCGCAGCGACGTCAGCCAGCACGCCGGTGAGGGCTAAGCCTTCGCGGTACGACAGCCCGAGGTCGCCGAAGGCCCGCGCCACCACTCGGGCCGTTCGGACCTCCCGGAAGCCAGTCTCAGGATGGTCCAGCATCTCGCGGGCGATGCCAACGATCGTGTCTCGGCGCTGGTCGATCGCAGCGCATGCGCGCGCCTTCAGCTCCTCAGCCGTCGCCACAGCCCCCGCTATGATTCTGCTCGACGGCCCAATTCAGATCGGCTCTTTTGGCTCGTCGTGCCTTCGGCGGAGTAGCTCGTCCAGCTCGCGGAGCAGCTCGGCGGGATCGGGTCGCTTCATCGGGAGGTCAAGCGCGCCCTCGGCGGGCAAGGGCTCGGCCGGCTGGTCGAGGCTTACCCCGAGCTCGCGCACGTACTCCTGTAGCTCCGGATTCTCGGCGATGGCGTCGTCGACGCGCGCTTCGAGTTGGCGGCCCGCCTCATGCAGCTCGGCGAGGTCCACCTCGAGCTCCAGCCAGGCCCGCAACGTCTTGAGGACAGCGTGGGAGACTTTGAGGTTGGGGACGGCGCGAACGTAGTGCGGGGCGTGGCCCCACAGACTTGCAGCCGCCAGGCCACGCCGCTGGCAAGCCTCGAGGAGAGCAGACTGGACGCTGCTGGGACCCTCGTAGCTCGATTGGGAGATGCCCAGCCGGTCGAAGAGACGGCGCAGCTCAGGGGTAGTGGCGTGGCCGCTGAGCTGCACCGGGCCACGGTGGGGGACGGCGTCGTACGTACCGCCCAACGTCACTACCTGGGACACCTCGCAGCGTTCCGCGAGCTCCAACACGATATCGATGTAGCCACGCCAGTTCAGGTTCGGCTCGCGCCCCTGGAGAATTACGAGGTCCCGGGCACCGCCCGGATCGCGCCAGGCGAAGAACTCGTTGCTCGGCCACTCGAGGGCGCGCTGGCCGGGCGCCAGGATAACGGTGTTGGGACGCGTCTCGGTGAAGACGTAGAACTCTTCGGGATCGATCTCGGCGAAGCGCTTGGCGCGCAGTTTTCTGGCTAGATAGCGGGCCGACCCGGAGGCGACCTCGGCGGCGTCCGGCCACCCGGCGAACGCCGCGACTAGCGTCGCGGCCCGCAGGCTGGGCAGGTCGTGAGTCTTCAGCTCGTCCATCGGTCGTCTCCTCCCCCGCTCTCAGCCTTTCGCAGTGTAGCAGGCCGCGCTACTTGAATGGGTTCCAGCCGGCGTCCAGCCCAGCCTGGATCGCCGTCTGCGCGCCGCAGTCCAGGCGGTGCTCCAGGCAGCCTTCGCGAGGCAGGATCAGATGCTCGACGATCGGGCTGAAGGGCGCCCATGGGTGATGCTCGACCAGGACCGTCTCCGGACTTGGCCGCTTGAGAAAGTCGTACCTCGAGCGTGGCGGAAAGACGATCCAGCTCTCCTGCCGCTCCCGATCGAACAAAACCAGCTCGTTGTCATTCAGGCGCGCTATGTCCAGCCAGGGCTGAGTCTCGTGTTGTCCAACATGGACGCCCCTCTCCGGCACGGGTCCACGCCGCCCCGGCTCGGGGCGCGCTCGGCGCTCGATGGTCACAGGCTGGCTGCCTCCACAAACTTGCTCAACCAGCGTAATCTAATTGTACGGGTGCGGTATGAGTGAGGAGACTTTCCGAGACCGGCTGTACGACCTGCCACGGCTGCTTGACCTTCGGGCGGCCCTGCGGCGCGTGTCCGACCCGCGTGAGCCGCGAGCCGAGCTGGTCTCCGGCGCCAACCCGAGTCGGGCGGCACGGCCAGGGGTGCTGCCCGGGTCCTTCAACCCATTGACCACTGCCCACACTGGCCTCGCCGAGGCCGCCCTGGCGAACGGCTCGGTCGACGTTCTTCTATTCGCCCTGAGCACCCACACGGTCGACAAGGAGGTCGTGACCGGCGCGGCGCTCGAGGACCGCTTGTTAGTCCTCCAGTTGTACGCCGAACGAGATCAGCGTCTCGGAGTGCTCCTGCTGAACCGCGGTCTGTACGTGGACCAGGCAGCTCTGATTCGAATGGTGATCGCCGACGTGCAGACGGTGGTCTTCGTAGTCGGATTCGACAAGATCGTCCAGATATTTGATCCGCACTACTACGATGACCGTGACGCGGCGCTGGAGCGGCTGTTCTCGATCGCCACCTTTCTGGTCGCGCCGCGTGGAGCCGGCGGCGCCGAGCAGCTGGCTGAGCTGCTCACACGAGCCGAAAATCGACATTTCGCCAGTGCAGTTAGACTGCTCGACGTGCCACCTGAGCTGAGCGACATCGGCTCCAGCCAGGTCCGCCAGGCGATCCAGGCAGGCCAATTGCCTGGTGGGCAGCTCCCGCCCGAGGCCCAAGCGCTCGTCGAGGAGACCGGCGCCTACGCTGCCCGCGGCCCGGAAGAGGGTGGAGTCGACCGATACAGGCTTCGACTGGCGTTGCTCGATGCCCTGGAGGTTACCTTGGGACCCGCGGCTGGAGCGGACACCTTTCGTGAGCTGTACCGCAAGGCGCTGGCAGAGCCCGGGCCGCTCGGGCCCCGGCAGCCGGGGCCGCCTTGAAGACAGCCCTGGTCGCGCTCGGATATGGTAAGGGTGATTGGGGCAGGAGAGTTGAACGTCTCAGAGCCTGGTCTGGGGCTGGGCCTCGTATCCGAGCTTAGGGCGATCGTCGGAACAGCTGCCGTGTTTGATCAGCCCGAGGACCTGCTCGTCTACGAATACGACGCGTATCTGGACCGCGCGACGCCAGACGTGGTGGTCCAGCCGACCAGCGCCGACCAGGTCGCCGAGATCGTCCGACTGGCCGCTCGTGAGGGTCTGGCAGTGGTCGCCCGTGGCGGGGCCACCGGACTGAGCGGCGGCGTGATCCCAGTCCGCGGCGGGATCATGCTCGACTTCAACCGAATGAACCGCGTCCTCGAAGTCGACGGGGACAATGGGGTCGCGATCGTCGAGCCCGGGGTCTTCAACCTGGACGTCTCGGCCGCGGTGGCGCCGCTTGGACTCTTCTACGCCCCAGACCCATCGAGCCAGAAAGCGAGCACGATTGGCGGCAACATCGCCGAGAATGCTGGCGGACCGCACTGTCTGTCGCGAGGCATGACCACTAACCACGTCCGCGGCGTCGAATTGGTCACCCTCGACGGCCAGCTCATCCAGCTCGGAGGCACCGCGCCGGACCCGCCCGGCTACGATCTGCTCGGCCTGATAGTCGGGTCGGAAGGCACGTTTGGCATCGTCACCAGGGCCTGGCTCCGACTGCTGCCACTGCCTCCCCACGCCGTCACTTTGGTGGCCGTGTTCGAGACGCTGGAGGCGGCGGGGGCGGCCGTTTCGGCGATCGTCGCCCACGGCGTCGTGCCCTCCGCGATGGAGTTGATCGACGGCGCGGTTGCCGAGGCGCTCGGGCGCGCGTTCAGGGCCGCGTACCCGCCCAACGCAGGCGCCGTGTTGCTGATCGACGTCGACGGCCTTCCAGACGCCGTCGAGGAGGAGGCCGCCGTTGTCCGCCTCCTCTGCGAGTCAGCGCCGGGCGCGCTGGGCTTGCGGCAAGCGGCCGCCGCGGCCGAACGGGACCGTCTGTGGGCGGCGCGCAGGGGAGCCCTCGCCGCGCTAGCCTTGAACGCGCCCAACTACTACCTGGGCGACGGGGTGGTGCCTCGCAGCCGGCTGGCCGAAGTCTTGGGAACGCTCCGAGCCATCGCCGCCGAACACGGCGTCTTCCTGGGAACGGTAGCTCACGCTGGAGATGGCAACCTGCACCCCACAATCCTGTTCGACGCGCGTCAAGTGGGCGTGCTTCCGAGGGTGATCCTGGCTCACGACCAGATCATCCGGGCCTGCGTAGACGCGGGCGGCACGATTACCGGGGAGCACGGCGTGGGGCTGGAAAAGCGCAAGTACATGCCCTGGATCTTCTCTGACTCCGATCTGGAACGAATGGCGCGCGTCCGTGAGGCGTTCGACCCAAGCGGTCGGTTCAACCCGGGCAAGGTCCTTCCCAGTGGTGAGCCCAACACACACGAAACCGCTCGGCCGCTCGCCACTTCGGCGATCGCCCCGGACACCTGGATCTGACGGTGCTGGGCACGACTGGATTCACCATCGCGGATGCGCCGCCGGAAGCCGAACTCAGTCGGTGTGTCCACTGCGGGCTCTGCATGCCGCACTGCCCGACCTTTCGCGAGCTGCACGTCGAGACCGAATCGCCGCGCGGCCGCTTGCACCTGATGCGGGCGCTTGGCGAGGGGCGCGTCCAGCCGACCGAGACGTTCGTTCGCCACATGACGCTCTGCCTCGATTGCCGAGCTTGCGAGGCTGCCTGCCCGTCCGGGGTCAAGTTCGGCCAGCTCATGGAGGCGACGCGGGCCGAGATCCGCCATCGCCGCCCGGGCTCGCCCGCCGAGCGTGCGCTGCTCTGGTTAGTCTTTGGCCAGCTCCTCCCACATCCCCGTCGCCTGGCGAGCCTTGGGGTCGTGCTTCGACTCTATCAGCGATCCGGACTGCAGCGCGCGGTACGCGCCAGCGGATTGCTTCGCGCCCTGCCCGGCCGGCTTGACCATCTGGAGTGCCTGCTACCCCGCCTGTCGAAGCGATTCTTCGAGCCGCGCGGCGAGGTGGCGCCACGCGGACAGCCGCGGGAGCGCGTCGCCTTGTTCGCCGGCTGTGTCATGCGGCTCGCATTCGCCGAGACGAATCGGGCCACCGTGCGCGTCCTCGCGCGCAACGGCTGCGCGGTGGCGCTGGCCGATAACCAGACCTGTTGCGGGGCCCTTCACCTCCACACCGGGGAGCGCGAGCCGGCCAGAGCCATGGCCCGTCGAAACATCGAGGCTTTCGATCTGAGCCGAGCCGAGGCTATCGTCGTCAACGCCGCCGGCTGCGGGGCCGTCCTGAAGAAGTACGGCGGACTCCTGGCTCACGATCCAGCCTGGGCCGAACGGGCGCGCAGGTTCGCGGCCAGGGTGCGCGACTTGAGCGAACTGCTCGTCGATCTCCCGTTCGACCCGCCACGCGCGGAGCTGCGAGCAAGGGTGACCTATCAAGATGCCTGCCACCTCGCCCACGCCCAGAGGATCCGCGAGCAGCCCCGCCAGGTGTTGAGGGCGATCCCCGGTCTCGAGGTGGTAGAGATGCTCGACGCCGACCGCTGCTGCGGCAGCGCGGGCCTCTACAACGTCACCGAGCCCGACCTGGCCGATCGCTTTGGCGCCCAGAAGGTAGACAACGTCGAGGCGACCGGCGCCGAGCTGGCCGTCAGCGGCAACCCGGGCTGCCTGATTCAGCTCCGGTCCGTCCTGGACCGCCGCGGCTCACCGATCAGGGCCGTCCACCTGGCCGATGTGCTGGACGCGGCGTACCGAGCGGAACGCCGACCCTAGGCGGCAGATCGCCAGGCCGTCTACTCTTCCTCGAGCCCCTCGCGCAAGTCGGTCTCGCCGCGGGCGACGTCGTCACGGCAGGATGGACACAGCTCAGCCTCGACCGAGCGGTGCTCCGGCAGCCCGTCCGAGGCCAGCGCCACAGCTTCGCGACGCATAACCGGACGCGAACACCTGGAGCACGTGGTGTACTCATCGGAGCCAAGCTGGCGCGCCAGGCCGATCGCCTCATCTTCCATAGCGACACCTCCGCATACGAGTTCAGGGTTCACGTCCAGAGTCCCGGGTCCGAGCGTGACGTTTCACAACCAGCTGCAAGGGGTATGCCAGACTCTGCTGGATTTGGCCAAGGCCGAAGTCGGGGGCATTGTGCCACGCACAACCTTGGACGTTGGATTTTGGACTTCGGTTAGACCGGCCGAGCGAGCGCCAGGGCGGCCCCGGGATAGTCGCTGTTCATCCAGGCTCGCAGCAACGCCTGGCCGCTGATGACACGCTCGCCGCGGCCGTCGATGTTCATCGGGTCGTTGTAGATGAAGTCGTCGCCGACCATGCCGGTAATGACGACGTAGTGATCATAGCTCACCCAGACCCATTCGCGGCCTGGCATCATGCGATACCGAAGCTCGGGGATGACCGGCTGCCCGGCCCTCAGGTGGCGGCGCAGGTCCTCCAGCGTCCAGCGCTTGTAGCGGCCGTTCTCGTAGAGGTCCACGCCCGTCAAGCCGTAGTAGTCGGCAATGTCGCGCAGCGATTCGAGTGTGGTGCCGCCCCACGGGTCGTAGATCCCCATGAAACGATTGGCGAGCGCTCGGAGCTGGGGTGTTGCGACGGCGATACCGAACGCCTCCATGGCCATGCCGAGCGCCGTCGGACCGCAGTTCGAGGCGGATGAGAGGCTGCCGTCGAGTTGGGTCCTGTAGGGCACGTCGAGCCTAACCTCGGTCGCGAAGGGCGAGAACGGGCGAGCGAGTGGAAGGTCGCGCTCGGCTGGGCCGAGCGAGCCGGTAACCGCCTCCCAGTCGACCCAGGCCAGTCTGTCGATCCTGTGGTCGGAATCAAGTAGCCGAACGGCGACGCGTCCGCTTCGCTCCGCGCCCAGGAGCTCGAGTGTTGCAAGCCGGGGCACCGTCCCGAGACTCGCGGCCGACGGCCCCTCGCTATTCCAGAGCTGAGTCTGGCGGGTGCTGGTGACAAAGCGCGGCGGGGCGCCCGAGGCGCCAATGTCGGTCGCGGCAACCCAGGCAACGCTCGGCGGTCGATCCCCGCCGTCGCCGCCGTAGATGACTCGCAGCCAGCCGGGCCGTGACTCGACGACGCGCAGATAGCTCCATTGCGGGATCTCGATCTCACGAGCCGCGCCAGGCTCCGGATCGGCAAGCAGGAACGTGCCGCGATGGGCCTGGACCCACTGGAAGCCCCCGCTCTCAGCGGCCGCGAGCCCGACAGTATTTGGTGGTGACGGATCACGAGGGATGGCAGTCCGAACCGGGACGCGCACGGGCAGCCACTCTTGGGCCGGCGTGCTTGGGGGCGCCAGGAAGCGGACGTTGAGGCTGTCGACGAGTTGGCCGGCGGCTTGCGGACGGGTCGCCACCGCCCAACTCAACAGAAAACCGACCGCGCTCAGTAGCGAGAGGTGCTGAAGCCAGCGGGCGTCTAGCTGCCTTTTGCTCTCGGCACGGACGGCTTGCATTGGGCGCCTAGCGTAACGAAAGCGTCACAAAGCCGTCAATAGCCAGAACGAGTGTTCGACGAGCGGCGCGGCTGGCTAGATCTTGCCCTGGAGGGTGGCCACCACGAGCAGCACGAGGACCAGCAGCATGCCCATCGCGGCAGGGATCCAGATGCGCGGGTCCTCTTCCTGCCCGAGCTCCAGATAGTCGTCGGGCAGGGGAGGGCGGTGAGGGAGGGGCGGGATCCACGGCATGCTATTGGCTCAGGCCGTTCCTGTCCAACCATCCTACCACACTCGCGGGTACCGAGTACCTTGGCACGCGGATGCGCCATCGCTGCGTATACTTGCCCTGGAGAGCCTCAATGGCAGTCTACAAGTCGACGGTCGAGGTGGTCGATCCGGCTGGACACTCGCTCGGTGAGGGGATGGCGTACGTGCATTTGCCGCGCGGCCAAGAAGTGGCGCAGCCAGCCACCGGCACTGTGTCCTTGCGCCGCTGGAGCCCGGGTGCCGAGCTTCCTACGCACTTAGCCCTGGCCGACGGCCGGCGGCTGGGGATCACTGTGTCGCTCGAGAAGCTGAGCGATTGCTCCAGAAACCACGTCTTGCGGTTCGAGGCCGCCTGGCCCCCCACCGAGGGCTGATGCCGACCCGCCCCTCGAAGCGCCTGGAGACCGTGCCGAACCCTCATCCCGACCGCGAGTACGAGGTCGAGCTGACCTGTCCGGAGTTCACCTGCCTCTGTCCGCTCAGCGGCCAGCCCGATTTCGCGACGTATCGGATCACGTACGTGCCAGGACCTCGGCTCGTGGAGCTGAAGTCGCTCAAGCTGTATCTCTGGTCTTTCCGCGACGAGGGCCACTTCCACGAGGACGTCACCAACCTGATCCTCGAGGACCTGGTCGAGGCGCTCGCGCCGCGGCGGATGAGCCTTGTTGGCGAGTTCAACCCTCGCGGCGGCATCACGACGGTCGTGCGAGCCAACTACGAGGCGGGGCAGGCGTAGGGGCACGGCATGCCGTGCCCGCGGGGAGCGCGGCATGCGGTGCCCAAAGCCCGATACAATTCCCCAGGAGGCGCCGTGGCGATCAGTCGTGAGCAAGTCGAGCACGTAGCGCACCTCGCGCGCCTCGGGCTGAGCGAGGAGGAGAAGGACCGCCTTCAGCAGCAGCTCTCGCAGATCCTCGAGGCGATGCGAGTGATCGACCGGGTCGACACCTCGGCCATCCCGCCCACGGCGCAGGTCATCCCCGTGCAGTCGGTGATGCGAGACGATGAGGTCCGCCCCTCATCGCCTGTCGAGGACATCCTGCTGAACGCGCCGCGCCGCGAAGGCGACTTCATCAGGGTCCCGCCCGTCCTCGAGTGAGGCCGGCGGTGCCAACTCTCGATTCCGCGCTGCCATGGACCTGACTGACCTGAGCGTCCTCGAGGCCCTGGACGTAATGCGGGGCGGGGAATGCTCCTCCGAAGAGCTAACCGGCGCGTATCTCGAGCGTATCGAGCGCATGGACCGCGGCCTGCTTCAGGCGTTCGTGACCGTGACACCGGAACTGGCGCTGCAGCAAGCTCGCGCCGCCGACGCGCGACGCCGGGCTGGCGATGAGGCGCCCCTGCTCGGCGTCCCGATGGCGCTCAAGGACTTGGTGCTCACCAGGGGCGTCCGGACCACGTGCAGCTCAAGAATCCTCGAACAGTTCACGCCGATCGAGGATGCGACGATCACGGAAAAGCTGTACGCGGCTGGCGCGGTCCTGGTTGGCAAGACCAACATGGACGAGTTCGCGATGGGCTCGTCCACCGAGAACTCCGGCTTCTTTCCGACCCGGAACCCGTGGGGCGATCTGACTCGCGTGCCAGGTGGCTCGAGTGGCGGCTCGGCGGCGGCGGTCGCCGCGCGGCTGGCCACTTTCGCGATCGGCTCTGACACCGGCGGCTCGATCCGCCAGCCCGCCGCGCTGTGCGGCGTGGTTGGTCTTAAGCCCACCTATGGCCGGGTTAGCCGCTACGGCTTGATCGCCTTCGCCTCGTCGCTGGACCAGCTCGGGCCACTGACCATCGACGTGGCCGACTGCGCGCTGGTGACTCGGGTCATCTCGGGCCACGACCCACTCGACTCCACGTCGCTCGCCGCTCCGGTGCCCGATTATCAAGCCCAGCTTGGCGCGGATCTGCGCGGCCTCCGGATCGGGGTTCCTAAGGAGTACTTCGTGGCCGGCATGGAGACCGGCGTCGAGCAGGCCGTCAGAGCCAGTCTCGACGTCTTTCGAGACCTTGGGGCCGAGCTTGGCGAGGTCTCGCTGCCGCACACCGACTACGGCCTGTCGGCCTACTACATCATCGCGCCGGCCGAGTGCGGCGCGAACCTGGCCCGCTACGACGGCGTGAAATATGGGTACTCGGCCGAGGATGCCGAGAGCATGTGGGACGGTTACTACAAGACGCGTGGGCGAGGCTTCGGGCCCGAGGTCAAGCGTCGCATCATGCTGGGCACCTACGCCTTGAGCTCGGGTTATTACGACGCGTTCTATCTCAAGGCCCAGAAGATTCGGACCCTGATCAAGCAGGACTTCGACGCCGCCTTCGAGCGGTTCGACGCGCTGGTGGCCCCCGTCTCCCCTACCGTCGCGTTCAAGCTGGGCGAGAAGATCGGCGACCCGCTCGCCATGTACCTGTCCGACGTGTGCACGATCCCGATCAACCTGGCCGGCCTGCCTGGCTTGAGCCTGCCGTGTGGGCTATCCGATGGCCTTCCCGTCGGGCTGCAGGTCATCGGCAAGCCGCTCGACGAGGTGACCGTGCTGCGGGTCGCCTACGCCTACGAGCAAGTGTCTGGCTGGCGAAAGCTCCGCCCCGAGCTGCCGGCGTAGGGGCGCTGCTTGCTGCGCCCTTCGCACGGCACGGCATGCCGTGCCCCTATGGCAGTGCCTCCAGCTCGTCGAGTAGCGTCCAGGCTTCGCCCCGGTTGGGGTCGAGCTGGCCGGCCTGTTGGTAGCGCTCCCCTGCGCCCGCCCGGTCGCCGCTCAGGAGGAGCTGCTTGCCGTCCTCGAGGTAGGCGGCGTAGAGCTTCTCCGTCGCTACCGGGTTGGCCGGGTAGCGGGTGACGAACTCTTCGAGGAATCTGATTACCGTCGGCCAGTCGCGACCCCAGAGTGGCCCGATCTTGTCGAGGTAGGACCAGAGGGCCCATTCCTCTGGAACGCCGGGTGGCACGGCCGGCGGCAGAACAGGCGAACGGCGCGGTGGGCCTGTCTGCTCTCGCTCGGCCAGGCCGACCTGGGGTGAGACTATCAGCCCGCCGAACAGCAAGCAGAGCCCCAGCCCGACGCCGAAAGCGGACATCGCCATGATACGTAGAACTGCCGCCGGCCGCAGCGGTCGCACCCGACCTCCAGTCCAGCCGATGTGTGATCGAAGTAACCCAGGCGCATGCTAGCATTCGAGTGCCATGGAATCGCAGCGCGGGCCAGGCGCGAAGCGACACGCCCGCCGGATCGGAGGGGCACTTATGTCCTTGCAGCGGCGGCGCGAGGAATGGGCCGGTGTGTTTCCGGCCATGTTGGTCGTGTTCTTGGCTAACCAGATACACCGAGCCTGAGCAATGGTCGGTTCCGCTACTAAGTACGAGCCCGTCATCGGGCTGGAGGTGCATTCTCAGCTCCTGACGAGCAGCAAGATGTTCTGTGGGTGCTCGGCCGCGTATGCTGGCGCGCCGCCCAACACGGACGTCTGCCCGGTCTGCCTGGGGATGCCGGGAGTCTTGCCGGTCATCAACCGCCGGGCGGTCGAGCTCACGATCCTGACCGGACTGGCGCTGAATTGCGAGATTCCGGCCGCCAGCAAGTTCGATCGCAAGAACTACCCTTACCCGGATCTGATGAAGGGGTATCAGATCTCCCAGTACGACCTTCCGTTCGCCCGTGATGGCTGGATCGATGTCGAGGTGGACGGGCAGGTCCGGCGGGTGGGCATGGAGCGCGTTCACCTGGAGGAGGACACGGCCCGCTTGGTGCACGCCACGGACCGAGACGGAAATTCGTGCAGTTTGATCGACGTCAATCGCTCTGGCGTGCCGCTCATGGAGATCGTCAGCAAGCCAGACTTGCGGTCGCCCGCTGAGGCACGAGCCTATCTGCAGAAGCTGCGGGCGATCTTGCGGACGTTGGGCGTCTCGACCGGGAACATGGAGGAGGGCTCGTTCCGCTGTGACGCGAACATCTCACTCCGCCCAGCGGGCAGCCAGGAGTTGGGCACCAAGACCGAGGTCAAGAATATGAACTCGTTCCGCTCGGTCTTTCGGGCGCTGGAGTATGAGATTGGGCGGCAGACGGCCGCCCTGGAAGCGGGCGATCGGGTCATCCAGGAGACGCGCGGCTGGGTGGAAGACCGAGGCGTGACGGTGCCACAGCGCTCGAAGGAGGAGGCCCACGATTACCGCTATTTCCCGGAGCCGGACTTGCCGCCAGTCTTCGTGTCGCGCGAATGGGTAGCCGAGATCAAAGCCCGGCTGCCTGAGCTGCCGGATGCCCGCCGGGACCGTTTCGTCTCGCAGTACGGGCTGAGCCGTTACCTGGCCTCCCAGCTCACCGTGTCGAAGGACGTGGCGGACTTCTTTGAGCGAACGGTCCAGCTCTATCCAGACCCAAAGAAGGTCGGGAATTGGGTTCAGACCGAGCTGTTTCGCCTCCAGAAAGAGACGGGCGACGAGGAGGGCGTGGGCCGGCTGCCGGCGGCGGAGCACCTGGCGGAGCTACTGGGGCTGATCGACGCCGGGACCGTGAGCGGCAACACGGCCAAGCAGGTCTTCGAGGCGATGTACCAGACGGGACGGTCACCCACGGCGATCGTCGAGTCTGGCGGACTGACTCAGGTAAGCGACGCGGATGCCCTCAGGGGCGTGGTGGAGGAGGTGATCGAGGCCAATCCCCAGCCGGTGGCCGACTACCGGGCGGGCAAGACTGCTGCCCTCGGCAGGCTGGTGGGCGAGGTGATGAAGGCCACCCGAGGGCGCGCCAATCCGGCCCTGGCGACCGAGCTGCTCCGACAAGAAATGAAGAACGAAGAATGAAGGACTCAGGTCCCGCATTCTTCATTCTTCGTTTTTCATTCTTCATTCCGCCTACGCTGTGCGCGTAATTTGTACCGGCATTAGCGGTACCGAGCGGGTCGGCTTCCTCGAAGAGGTGGCACATCTAGCGGGCGAGGCCGGCCGGGCGCTGGAGATCTTCGACGTTCGCGAGGCGATGTTTCAGATCGCCCAGGACGTCGGCGAGCCGGTCGAAGAAGAGACGATCTTAGACATGTTTCCGCGCGCGCTAGTCGTTCTCCGGGCCGCGGCGCTGGAGAAGATCTCAAGCCTGTCCGAACAAGCCGGCCGCCACCGCCATTGGATCATCAATACCCACGCGGTCTTTCGATGGAAGAATACGCTGATCTCTGGCTTTGACCCGTTCTACCTCGGTCGACTCAAGCCAGACATGTACGTCACGATCACGGCCGGCGTGCTTACGGTCCGAGACCGTCTTCAACAGCATCCGCGCTGGGAGGAGATGACAATCGAGGAGCTTCTGATCTGGCGCGAGGAGGAGCAGTGGGCCACGGAGGAGATGGCCCGCATTCACCACAAGCCTCAGTTCTTGCTGGGTCGTGCCATGCCGGCCCGCTCGCTGTTCCGCCTCATGTTCGAGCCGAAGCTCCGGACCGCCTACCTGAGCTACCCCATGCAGCACGTCGAGGTGGGCGCCGAGCGCGGGCTGGCGGCCTTCAAGCGCCGCCTCGAGCAAGGGCTGGTTGTCTTCGATCCGGCCGACGTCAACGACTTCGATCTCGAAGGCTCGGCCGTGGGTCGATCGGACGGCACGACCGAGCTAGCGATAGTGATGCAGGAAGAGACGATGTCGCGGCCAGGCTCCGTCTTCGCGCAGCGCGACTTGCAGCACATTGCCGACCAGATCGTGTTTCGAGACTACAAGTTGATCTCGCAGTCGGACATGGTGATCGTCTTTTACGACGCCATGGTGCCTTCACCGGGGGTCATCAGCGAGATGAACTACGCGCTCCAGACCGGCAAGCGCGTGTACGGCGTCTGGCTGCCGCACAACGAGCCGTCGCCGTTCTTCACCCGCTACCTGACCAAGTGCTTCCGCTCGGAAGACCAGCTGTTTCGCTACTTTGACCGCTACAGGATCGCTGGCCGGAGGACCGAGGCCATCCGGTAGGGGGCGTTTCTTGCTGCGCCCCCGAAGGGCAGGGCAAGCCCTGCCCCTACGAGGCGGCCAGCCGGATCAAGACTCGCCCGTCGGTGCCCACCCAGGCGGCGAAGACGCGACGGTTGCGCGGCAACACGAGCGACCAGCCGATCGCGAGCTCGCTCGACCGGCTTGGCCCGAGCAGTCGGATGCTGATCGACTGCATCCGCCGTTCTGCCAGCGTGATCCCGAGCAGGGTCTCCACAGTCTGCCAGGCCGCGCCGAGCATTCGTGTGACGACGCGATCAGTGTGGAGGTCGGCGTCGGGCAGAAGAGCCAGGGTGGGGCCGGCCCCAGGCGCCAGGCTGACCGAAGCGTCGATGGCCAGTCCGTCGTGCTCCATCATCGCCTCGGCAACGCGTTCTCCGAGGTCGGCGCGAGAAAGGAATTCGGGTAAATCGGCTTGAACGAGCGCTGGCCGCGAGCGAGCCACCGCGGCTGATCGTCGCGTCGCTGGCGATCGACTCACTTGGCGACGAATGGGGTCTCGAACCCGGGCGCTTCGGACCCCGTGCGCGACGGCCTCGGCCGCCGCGTCCACCAGCAGACCCATCCCGTGCGATCTGGCGTCAGGCTCCTTGTTGTATGAGATGTCGCCGGCGATCCGGTCGAGGGCTGAGATTCCCCGTTCCGAAGCCGCCCGGCACCGCCCGGCCCGCCCCAGCGCCACTGCCCGAAGGGCGGGCGCGAGCCCCGGCGCGTCCGCGTTCGGCGTCCCGGACACGGCTCTGGGGCCGTGAATCTCGACTCTCACGCGGGCCGGGCATGTACCCTCCGAGATCTGCTCGCGCACTTCGCGGTGGCCGGGCAGGCCAGTGAGCACCTCACCCCACGCGGAGGGCGCGTGGATCCTGCGCCGCCCCACTCGCCGTAAGGGGGAGGTCGACGTGCACTTGAGCCAGATGGGCTCATCGTTCGTTCTGACAAGCAGAAAGCGCGAGTGGCCCACCGACGTCGTCCGCGGCGGCAGGAGCACCACATCGGACAGGCCGGCCACTGTGATCTGGTGTTGGTATAGGGCGACGAGCGGTCCGACGAGACTTGCGAGCACAGCTCCGCTGTCCGAGCCGAGTGAGGCGCCGTCCGGGAAAGGGACACTGCCGCCCAGGTACGCGTCGATCAAGGCCAGATGGACGGGATGTCCGAGGTGCAGCAGGCATGAGAGCGTGAAGGCAGCCCCGCGTGGGGGAATCTCGACAAGAAGCCCGGCGCCATCGGGCTCGGGGAGCCCTGTTGGCTCCAATACCCGAATCGGCCACCGATACATGCCCAGGACCTCCGAACCTGCCTGCTTGTGCCCAGACGGCACTTCTGTTAACCTATGCGCCGGCCATGTTTGGCAGTTGACGTTAGCTCAGCCTGCTGGCGCTGCGCGATATTGAGCGCCGGCGTGTGGAGAACTAGCCGCCCGGCTTCTTAGCCCTCATGCCCAGTTCACCGAGCCTATCCGACCGGTCTGGGAGAGCCAACGGACAGTTTCTGACGCGGCGTCAGCTCATGGGCGCGGGCCTGGCCGCCGGATTGGCCGGAATCCTGGCAGCCTGTCAGGGCTCGCTCCCCATCCCGACGCCTGAGGGCCAGGGGCCGGTTCGAAGGCCGGAGCCACTCCCTCCGGCGACCCCGCCCAGCGCGCCCCAGATTCGGCTGGACGTCGATTTTGGGCGCACGGTTCGACTCGAGGGCGTATCGGTCGAGCAGGAAGCGCTGCGTCCAGGGCAGTTCCTCAGAATCTGGTTCCACTGGCTGGCGAACGATGTCTCCCAGGAAGATTTGCGATCGCTCGGGCAGATCGTCGGGCCGTACGGTCGCGTGATGGGCAAAGAGGACGACCAGATCGGCCCACGCAAGAACTATCTCAGTCGCTGGCGTCGGGGCGATCGGAGCGTGGACGAGATGCGGATCCGGATCCCACCGAGCACGCCGCCTGGCGAGTACGGCCTGGTGGTAGCGGTGCTGCGACCGGATAACCAGACGCATGTGCCGATCACGTCCGAGGCGAGCCGCCTGACCCTGTGGGGTGAGGACGCGCTGCTGGTCACGACGATCGAGGTCCGCCTCTCCTGAGCGCGCTCGTCAATCGGCTCCGCGGCGGCGAAACTTGTAGCCGATGCCGAGAGCCAGACCGAGTACCACGAGCCCGGCCAGCCACGACAGCGCGGCCGCCAGGCGTCTGCCGCCCGATCCCGCCGCCGGCGCGAGGCGCAGGCGCACGATCTGGCCCTCGCCGCCCCCCGCCTTGTGGCCGAAGACCGAGACGTACAGGTTCCCGTCTGGCCCAAATGCCATCCCGGTCGGCTCGCGCAGCCCATCCGCCAGCACGTCCCGCTGCTCCTGGCCAACCGGTGCCGCGCGCAGCACCCGGCCACCGTATTCCAGGACGTACATCGAGCCGGGCACGTCAAAGGCGACGCCGATCGGCGTCTTGAGTTTGGTGGCCGCATCGGTGATCTGGCCGTCCAGGGTGATCCGAGTCACCTTGGCTGCCGCGAACTCGGCCACGTACAACGCGCCATCCGGCCCGGCGGCGACCCCAGTCAGGGCGCGGTTAGACTTCGGGTAGTCCGTGATCCGAGTCACCTCGCCGGAGGGACCGACGCCAAGAAGCTGTTCCTGGTTGGCCTCGGTCACGTACAGTCGGCCGTTCATCGCCGTCATGCCGTACGGCATGCCCGCTGGCACGTCGGCTCGCGGGTCGTCGAGGCGCGCGCGTGTCGGGTGCTCGAGGGTGTAGGCGGACAGGTCGGCGATTCGCTCCAGGCTACCATCTGGCCTGACCAGGAAGACCCCGCTGTGGAAGTCGGGATCGCCAGTGTCCCAACCACCCGACGCGGTGAGCAGGTACAGGTGATCTCCGAGCATGGCGAGCGCCGTCGGCCCGACCTCTTCGCCGATCGCGTCGACGATTGAGGGCAGGCCCTGGAGCAACGTTGAGCGTTGGCCGCTCGGAGAAAAGCGGGTCACGCGGCCGCTTCGCCCGATCTGGTGAGGCTTGTCTCGCCCGACGTCGATCAGCTGCGCCCCACCTGCTCCAGCCTCCGCGACGAGCAGACTGCCATCCGGCGTGAAGACGATACCGCGCGGGTTGACCAGCCCGGATGCGATCACCTCGACCGGCACCGGGCCAGCGGCGCTGGCGGGCTGGGGCGTCGCGCGCGTCGGCCCGCCGGTCGGCTGCGCCAGCGAGCCGGGCCGCTCCAGGCGGTAGATGCCATAGCTGCGCGGGGTGGGCGGCGCGCTGACGGCTTCGGTCTGGACGCCAAGCGCTTGAAGCCGTGTCGGGTCGGCCGCGACGCGGTGGAACGCTGGCGCGTCCATCAGAATCAGGGCGCTCGTGCCTGCGCCCATGCGGCGGCCGTAGTCGAGCCGGTTGTCGACGGAGCGGTCCTGAATGCCGGACCCGGCCAGGAGAAAGCGAAGTGAGCGGAACGCTGTCCCGCCACCCTCGAACTTCACGTCGCGCAGGCCGATGTCGAGCAGGACGGCCTCCTGTGGTCGTCGCGCCGAGCCGACCTCCGCGACCGTCCGAAAGAGCTCGTCGTTGGTTCGTCCTGCACTGATCTCCTGGTCGAAGTATCGTCCGAGCAAGACGAGCGGGTAGGCGACCAGAAGCAACAGCCCTAGCAGCAAGGCCGCTCGAACTACATGCCCGGTCGGCGTGGCTCGACGCCACAAGCTCTCGCCCAGGACGCCCAGCCCGCAGAATGCCAGCGGCAACACCGGCATCATGTACCGGCCATCGGAGATGGGGACGTATTTCCGCTCGTTGAAGTAGGGCAGGATGAGCACCGACGACAGCGCCATCAGCAAGGGTAGGGGTGCGCCGCCACGACTGCACAGGAGCAGGCCGCCAAGGGCCAGGGCCGCGTACAACCAGAGACTGGGGTCCAGCAAATAGCTCGCCGCGTCGCCCCGCGCATCGACCGCGCCCGCCAAATAACGCAGCAGCATGAAGCCGTGCACCAACTGATTTGATAGATACGTGGTGGCATCGATCAGGACGGGCCGGCCCCGCGCGTAGTGCTCACGGATCTCGCCGGCCGACGCGATCGACTCGCCGCCGGTCGTGACGTTGTAGGCCACGACATTCGCGTAGCCGAGCAAGAACAGCAGCAGTGCCAGGTACGGCCAGCGGGTCCTCAGCCAGGCTCGCCCCCACCAGACCATATAGATGGCCGCGCCGGGCAGCAGCACGAGGGTCGCGGGATGGGTTTGCAGAGCCAGGCCGAAGGCAAGGCCGCTGCCGACGAGCACGCCACCCGCCCGAGGCGGGCCAGCGCGAACCGCCCGCTGCAGGAGCCACGCGCCGAGGGTGGTGAACAGCGGCGTCAGACAGTGCGACCAGGCAATATGGCCATTCGCGAGGATATGGCTGCCCGAAGAGGCCAGCAGCGCACTGGCGGCCAGTCCAGCCGGTCGACCCCCGACATCTCGCGCCAGCAGGTAGGTGGCGCCGACAGTGAGCGCCCCGGCCACCGCGACCACCAGCCGAGGCACCGCTGCGCTCGGCCCCGTCAACCAAAAGATGCTCGCGAGCAGCCAGTTATACAGTCCGCCAATGTAGGCGTCGACGTTGACCAGCCCGGCATCCTCGCCGCGCAGGACCTGGATGGCGAGCAATGCTTCGCGGGTCTCGTCCGTGAACTGGGGAATCGACCAGAGGTGGGCGAGACGCAAAGCCAGCGCGACGCCAATCAGGCAAACTGCAGCCGCCGCTTCGACCCATCGGGCGTCGATCGCGGGTCGCAGCCGGATCGCGCCAAGCGGCGAAGCGGCAAGCGGCCGGGTGGCGCTCACGGAGATGGCTGGGGCCGCGGCGCGGCTGCTCGACAGGGCGGGACCAGGAGCGGTTGGCACGCGGTCGCCGGATGGATCGACACGCTGGCTGAGTTTAACGGACGGCTCCTGAAGGCTCCAAACCCACTTGCGCCCGCGACGTGGCGTTTGTCATCCTGAGCCCATTGCTCCGTACCGCGACCGTCAGGGCTCGGCGCTGACGTCCGCTCCCTTGGCGTCGCGGTGCGGATCGAACTAGCCTGACGTAAGGCGAGGTGCGGCCCTGAACCAGACGCTGTTCGCGGCGCTCAATGGGCTTGCGGAGCGATGGGCATGGCTCGACGCGCTGATGGTCTTTCTGGCCGCGAATGCGATCTATTTGTTCGCCATCCCGCTCGTGCTGATGGTCTGGCGCGGCGGTCGGCCCGGCCGACACGCGGTCTTCGCGGGTCTGATGGCCCTGCTGCTTGGGCTCGGGATCGCGCGCGGGATCAGCCGGTTGGCGCCCGAGGCGCGCCCATTTGCCGTTAGCCAGGTCCACCAGTTGATCGCGCACAGGGCCGACGCCGGCATGCCCTCCAGCCACGCCACTTCGGCCTTCGCGCTGGCCGTCCCGATTATGCTGTGCTCCCGACGCTGGGGCAGCGCCGCGCTGACGCTTGCGGCGCTGGTCGCGGTCGCACGGGTCTATACCGGCCTGCACTGGCCATCCCAGGTGCTAGCGGGCGCGGTCCTGGGCTCGGGCGTCGCGTTGGTCGTCTGGTGGGCAGCCCGGATGGCCGGAGCGTTCGGGGACGGAGAGACTGGGATCAGGCTGTGGCTGGGACGGCCTGCATCGCCTCGATGACCGCGTCGGCGAACTCGGAGGTGCCTACGGCGGTCGAATCGTCGGGGCGGGGCTTCAGGTCGTAAGTCACTCGCCTGCCTTCGGCGATCACGCGGGCGATCGCCGCGTCCAGGCGGTCGGCGGCGTCGGACTCGCCGAGGTGGCGCAGCATCATCACGCCTGAGAGCATCGCCGCCGTCGGGTTGACCCGATTCTGTCCGGCGTACTTCGGGGCACTGCCGTGGATCGGTTCGAACACGGCGCCCAGCTCGCCGACGTTCGCGCCAGGCGCCACCCCCAGCCCGCCGACGAGGCCGGCGCACAGGTCGGAGAGGATGTCGCCGTAGAGGTTGGGCAGGACGAGCACGTCGTACAGCTCGGGCTTCTGGACGAGCTGCATGCACATGTTGTCCACGATCACGTCATTTACCTCGACGTCCGGGTACTCCCTGGCGACCTCCTGGCCGACCTGTAGGAACAGGCCATCAGAGAACTTCATGATGTTCGCCTTGTGGACGATAGTGACCTTCTTGCGCTTGTTTGCGCGCGCATAGTCGAAGGCGAACTTGACGATTCGGCGCGTTCCGAAGACCGAAATTGCCTTGATGCTGATCGCCGAGTCTGGCCGCAGCCTACCAGCCCCAAGCGAGTTGATGTGCTCGATCAGGTCGGTGGTGACCTCCTCGTTGAGCTGGAACTCGACGCCGGCGTAAAGGTCCTCGGTGTTCTCGCGTACGACGATCAGATCGATGTGGTCATAGCGGGTCCGGACACCCTTGTACGTCTTGCACGGGCGGAGGTTGGCGTACAGGTCGAGCGCCTTGCGGAGCGCGACGTTGACGCTGCGGAACCCCTTGCCGACGGGCGTGGTGATCGGGCCTTTGATGGCGACCTTGTTTCGCTTGATTGACTCGAGCACAGGGTCTGGCAGGGGGGTGCCGTGCGCCTGCATCATGTGGATGCCCGCTTCCTGGACGTCCCACTTAAATGAGACGCCGGTCGCTTCCAGCGCGCGGCGGGTGGCAGCCATGATCTCCGGGCCGGTCCCGTCGCCCGGGATGAAGGTCACGTCGTAGGCCACGGTTCCCTCCGCACGTAGGGGGCGCCCTACGGAATGAAGCTCCGATAGTCGTCGACAGTCAAGCGGAGCTGCTCGGGCCGTCGATTGACTGCCCCCGCGATCAGATCCATCGTCAGCCGGACGGCTTCCATCTTGTCTTTGACTCGCGGGTCCTTCTGGAGGACGGTGTTGAGGTCGAAGCATGCCGCGGCCTGGTACATGACTCGGAACAGCTCGAACTCCTCCAGGAGCGAGTCGGGCACGTCCCGCTGCTCCATGAGGAGCTGGTAGATCGGGCGGCCGGCCCGCTCGGCCTTCTCCTCGACCGAGGCGATGTACTTCTTCTCCGACTCGTCGTCAGTTGCCCGGTAGGCGTTGTAGGCGATCTCACGTGTCCCCATCGGCGTCTCGCCAATCAGCAGCCGGTCCATGAATCGATTGAGAGACAGCCGCTCGATGACCAGCCGGTCGTTGAAGTCGCGCTTGAGCAAGAAGACACTCGTCACGAACAACGGCTCGAGTGGGTTAGTGAAGACGCGGTCCTTCCCGAAGACCGGCGTCACTTCGAGCATCGCGCGGGCATTGTCGAACGCGAACAGACGGGCCATCACCTCACGCGTCTTCTGCTGGCCAATCGCCTGGAAGTGGCGGCGGGTGGGCTCATGATCGGCATTCATCACCAGCCGGCTGACCTCGTCGAGCAGGTCGCGATGCTCCTCGAGAAACTCGGGCGTCACGTCCGGGACGTTCTCTTTTTTGGAGTTGATGATGTCCAGCGCTGACTCGGGGAAGTTCTCGACCAGATTCGTGCGCAGATAGAACACCTTCTCGGAGATGTAGGTGTAGGCTTCGACCCCCTCGTCGAGCAACAGGTCGGAGGTGCGCAGCGTGACCTCTTCGTTGTCGGGCGTCAAACCGATCATCGGGGCGTCGACGCCGCGGTGCTCCTCGAGCCAGCGGAAACAGCGGTAGCCCTGGACGACCCCACCCGGTGTGTCGATTCGGCGCGGGCCGACCCGACGCCCGTCTCGGGTCTGATACACGTAGCGAACGTAGACCCAGTCGTCCGAGTGAAAGCGCGTATTCGCGAACCTCATCAGTCCGTAGGAGCTGGTGGACTTCCCGGTCCCGGTCGGCGCGATGTAGAGCACACCCTTGTTGCCAGACAACTCGACGGCCGCGCCGTGCAAAGAGTGAATCCCGTACTCGTCGGCCAGGACACGTCCCACCGCGCCGAGCACCCAGCTCTTCAGCTGGCCGTAGTACGAGGTGTTGAAGAAGATGATCGTGTTGGTGCTGTGGCTGTAGTACGCCGCCTCCTGCTCTTCGGCGATGTCGCCGAAGGCGTACACGACGACCTGTGGCTGGGCGGGCGCGTCCTTGCCCGACGCGCGCTTCCACTCCTCGGGGCTGAACCAGTTGTCCACCCAGAAATCGAACAGGTGGTCGCTGTTGGTGTGGGCTCGGACGCGAATCCCGTGGACGATGACATCGTGGTTGCGCGTCTTGCGCTTGCCTTCGGGCGACTCCATGTAGCGCATGGCCGAAGCGAGGAGTCTCTCGCGCAGACCAGCCTTGGCGTCGATCGTCTTGTCGTGCACCTTGGTCCGGCTCTTTGTACGGGTCAAGACGTTGCCCTGCCCTAGGACAGTCCCCTTCCATTCGACCGGCGAGCCAGCGCTGGGCGGCGGGAAGGTGAAGAGCTCTTTCTCGACAATCGCCATGAATCCTCCGTGTGTGACCCGTAGGGGCGGGATTTATCCCGCCCTCTCCTCACCCTGGGCGCGATGAATCGCGCCCCTACGAGCCACTTGGTTTACAGGCCGACCTCCTCGATCGCGCCCCGCAGGACTTGTGCTGAGCTTAGCAGAGCCTCGCGTTCCTCGTCGGAAAGCTCCAGTTGGACGACCTTCTCACGCCCGGCTGCGCCCACCACGCAAGGCAGCGAGAGCGCCACGTCTCTAATTCCGAGGTAGCCGCCATCCATCAGCGACGAGATCGGCAGGACCCGCTTCTCATCGAGGCGGATGGCCCGCACGAGTTCGACGATCATCGGCGCCACGGCGTAGAAAGTGCCCCGCTTTCGCTTGATCACTGCCGCCCCGCCGAAGCGAGTTTCCTCGATCACCTCCTGGAGCATCTGCTCGCTGAAGCCGGGGAACTGGCGCAAGGGGATCCCGGCCACGGTCCCGGTGCTGGTGATTGGGACCTGGCTGTCGCCATGCTCGCCCAGCATGTAGACGTAGACCTGGTCTGGCGATACGCCCAGCCGCTCGCCAAGGAGTGAACGAAAGCGGGTTGTATCCAGGAGCGTGCCAGTTCCGATGACCTTGTTTGTCGGCAGGCCGGTGCTCGTAATCGCCTGATACGTCAGGACGTCCACCGGGTTGGCGACCATGATGATGAATGAGTCGCGGTTGTACTTCATGACCTGCTCGAGAACGCCTTTCATCAAGTCGACGTTCTTCCGGAGCAGGTCCAGCCGCGTCTCCCCCGGCTGGCGCGGGATGCCGGCCGTGATGAGGACGAAGTCCGACCCCTCGCTGGCATCGTAATCACCCGCTCGAATCACGCAGCGGTGAGACAGAGCCGTGCCGTGCCGCAGGTCGAGCGCCTCGCCCTCGGCGGCCTCCTTGAGAATGTCCAGGACAACCAGCTCTTGAAAACCGCCCTCCAACAAGAGCTGGAAGAGGGTGGTCGAGCCCACCCGTCCGGCCCCGCCCACTACGGTCAGCTTCATCCGGGTTCTCCCGTCGAAAACAGTGAAAATGGGCAGTCTGAGTCTATTGAAAGGGGTATGGGGGTATGGTACACTACGACCTGCGCCGGCGCGAGTAGCTCAGCGGATTAGAGCGCAGCCCTGCGGAGGCTGAGGCCCCGGGTTCGAATCCCGGCTCGCGTACCAGCAGTAGCGCGCCCACAGAACCGCCGGTTAGTCCCAGGTGCCGCCGTGCGGGCGGACTACCCGCGGTTCTTTCTTTGTGCCCAAATCGGGGCCTTAGGTTCGCCCAGTTGCGGAATTGAGGGGATGGCGCGATGGAACGTAAGCGGCTCGTAGCAGACCGTTTCCGACGCATCTGGCACATCGTCGAAGACATCGCCGAAACGCCCGGTAAAAGCCGCCGCGAGCTAGCCGACAAGTTCCATCTCAGCGAACGCCAAGTCCAGGCAGACCTGAACATCATCCGCTCAGACATGCGTCTCCCGCTGGTCCGCCGCCAGGGCTACCGGTTCGTGGCCGAAGGCTCGGCCGCGACTGGCGGCGGCTGCTTCGACTTTCGCGAGGCCCAGCTGCTGGTCATGATCCTCCGCCAGGCGACTCGCGATCGCGCGATCCCGGGCGACCGACTGCAGTCGTTGATGAAGAAGCTGCCGGCCATGTTTCCGGCCCATCTTCAGCCGCTCGTCCAGCGCACACTGGACGCCGTCATCAGCCCCCGAACCGGGCAGCAGCAGGTATTCGCCGCGCTCGCCGACTCGCTCCTGCGGGGGTCGCCGATCAAGCTGCACTACCCACCCGGCGACACCAGCTCGCCGCTTCCGGAGCCAATTGTGCGTCCAGAGCTGTTGCTGCCCTATCTCAGCTCCTGGTACGTTATCGGCGACTGCCGTCAGCGGAATCGGACGATGATGTTCAATCTTGACGCGGTGACTTCGGTCAGCGGCGTCGGGGACGGATGAGGGTCGGGCAAGCCAAACGCCGGCGCTTTCTGGCCGGCGCCCTCGCCAGCTTCGTGGGTCTCTTCGGCGCTGCCGCCTTGGCGTCGCGGACCGCGGCCCAGCCCGTCGATCCACCTGCCGATTCGCCCTGGGTGCCTGAACCGGAAGCGCCTGCCCCGCCGGCCGCCGAGCCTGAGGGGGAGTTCGTCCCATCGGGTGTCCGGCCGGCGAAGCTGGCGATCCCGAAGCTCGGCGTCGAGGCGCCCATCGTGGGGGTAGCTCAGGACGAGGATGGCACGATGTCGGCGCCTCAAGATCCTGACGAGGTCGCCTGGTACACACTGGGGCCGGGCATGGGCGTGGCCGGGAACGCGGTTTTCGCTGGCCACGTCGACTGGGGCGGCCGGCTGCGCGTCTTCGGCCGTCTTTTCACGCTCGAGGCGGGCGACGCCGTGCTCGTCATGGATGAGAACGGCAGCGGCTACGAGTACGTGGTCGAGTCGGTCCGCTGGCTGCGGGCCGAGGGTGCCCCGGTCGAGGAGATCTTCGCCCAGACCGACGCTCCGACCATCACCCTGATCACCTGCGGCGGCGAGTATCGCGCCGCGAGCCGCGAGTACCTGGACCGCCTGGTCGTTCGGGCGAAAGGGGCGTGACGAGCTGTCAGCTATCAGCCGTCAGCTGCCAGCCAGCTCGTTCGTCACGACTCCTGACTGCTGATAGCTGATCGCTGACAGCTCGGTCACCACGACAGCGCGACGAGCAGTCCGAGCAGCGAGCCGACGAAGACCTCGAAAGGGGTGTGGCCGAGCAGCTCGAGCAGCCGCTTCTCGTTGAACCGCTGGTACTCGAACACTTCCTCGAGCATGCGGTTGAGGATGCGCGCCTGGACGCTGACGGCGCGTCGGACCCCGGCCGCGTCGTAGAGGACGACTCCGGCGAAAATCACGGCCAGCGCGAACGCTATTGATCCGAGCCCGGCCTCGATCCCGATGCGAGTCGCCAGGGCGACGACCACTGCCGAGTGAGAACTGGGCATCCCGCCGGCGCTGGTAAGATAGCCAAGCTGAAGCTGCCGCTCGCGCAGCAGGACGATGAGCAGCTTGGACAGCTGCGCGAGAAGCCAGGCCAGCACCGCGACGACGAGCACATCGTTGCGCAGGACGTCGGCCATCCGGGCACCAGTTAGCGCTGCCCGGGCTCGTCGACGCCGAGCCCCTGGTTCTCCATAACGTTTGTCACCCGAAGCTCCGCCGCATCCAGGATCGCAGCGCAGCGGTTGGCCAACTCGATGCCGCGCTCGAACGTGTCGATCGCTTCGTGCAGGGGCAGACCACCCTGCTCGAGGCGCGCGATCGTCTCCTGGAGGCTTCGAAACGTTTCCTCGAACGTCGCGCTCTCGGCGCCCTCGCCATCCCGCTCGGCGATCATGTCAGCCGGCTCCGCCTTCACCCGGTCGCCCTCGCCCCCGGCTCCTCTTCCTCAAGGGGAGAGGGGTGGCGGCTCCCCCTCTCGCCCGCAAGGGAAAGGGGACCAGGCGGTGGGGGCGTCCAGGACAGCGCCGGTCTCACTCGCGTCGAGGTCGCGTCGATGATCCCGTCACGAACCTCGATCTCCAGCTCCTGGCTCACCCCGACGTCCCTGGTGGAGCGGACCACCCCTGAGGCGCCCGCTGGGCCAGGGTCGACGACACTGACAACGCTGTAGCCGCGGGCCAGCGTAGCATCCGGGCTCAGAGCCGCGAGTTGCAGGCGGCGGCCGACCAATTGCCCGCGGTTGGAGCTGACGCGGTGATCGAGCAGCAGCCGTGCCCTTCTGAGCTCGTCTCGGGCGGCCTGGCGGCTCCTGGCGATCATCGTCGTCGGCGAGTTGGCGAACAGTCGGTCCCGCCCATGGGCGAGCTCGCCTCGAGCGGCCTGGATCCGGCTGGCCAGGCCGGAGCGAGCCCTGTTCACCAGGCCGCTCACCTCCCCGACCAGCGCGCGCACGTCCGGCGCGACCATTTCGGCCGCCGCCGAGGGTGTTGCGGCCCGAAGGTCGGCGACGTAGTCGCAGATCGACTCGTCGGTCTCGTGGCCGACCGCCGAGATGACCGGACACGGGCACGCGAAGATAGCTCGCGCCAGGCGCTCGTCGTTGAATGGCGCCAGCTCTTCCGGCCCGCCCCCGCCTCGTCCGATGATCACCACGTCCACGCCGCGGCCGTCCGTTGCCCGCCACTCACACACTCGAGCGAGGGCTGCCACGATCTCCTCGGCGGCAAACTCGCCCTGAACGGGAGTGTGCGAAAAGACGACTTCGGCCAGTGGGTAGCGCCGTCCCAGAACGGTCAGCACATCGTGGAGCACCGCCCCGCTTTCCGACGTGACCAATCCGACGCGGCGCGGGAGGGTCGGCACGCGCCGCTTGCGCCCAGGTGCGAACAGGCCCTCCTGCTCGAGTTTGAGTCGCAACGCCTCGAACCGAAGCCGCGCCTCTCCCACGCCGCTCGGGTACATCATGTCGACGTAAAACTGGCATGCGCCCGTCGGCTCGTAGAACGAGACCCGTCCGTGGGCGACGACCGAGCTGCCCGGTCCAGGATTGGCGCCGCAGCGTTCGGCGTCCCCGCGGAACATCATCGAGCGCAGCTGGCTGGTCTCGTCCTTGAGCGAGAAGTAATAGTGGCCTGAGGAGGCGCGGGACAGGTTCGTGATCTCTCCCTTGACCCAGAGGTCTCGGAGGAGGCGATCGGTGTACAGCAGCTCCTTGATGTACCGCCCGATCTCGCCAGCCTGGTAGATCTTCATCGCACCGGACTTATCAGCTCGGACGCAGCTCGATCAGCGGCTGCCCGTACTCGACGGGTTGTCCGTCCTGCACCAGCAGCCGTTTCACGACGCCGGCCCGCTCGCTCTGGACCCGATTCAGCATCCTCATCGCCTCGACCGCGCCGACGACCTGGCCGGCGATGATGCTGCCTCCCTCCTCGACAGGCGGCTCCGACTTCCCGCCCGCCGATCGCCGAAAGACCCCCACCATCGGCGCCGTCACCACGAACGTATCCGGCGGCGTTGCCTCGACCATCGGCTCGGAGATCTCCGGCAGTCCACGCCCGACCATTGCTGGATCCCGTCGGATCCAGAGCCGCGCGCCTTCGCACTCCAGGTCGAGCTCCTCAACGTCGGAGCCAGCGAGCACGCGCAGCAGCTCGCCCAGCTCATCGGGCGAGAGGGGACCGCGCTCCCGGACCAGCCCTGAGTCTCGATCCTCGGGTGGCGACTCCAGTGTCATGCCTTCCGTCTGGCTGCGCAGCGTGGCTCCTACACTCGCTCCAGGTAGGTCCCCGTTCGGGTGTCCACCTTAATGGTATCGCCCTGGTTGACGAAGAGCGGGACCTGGACGCTCAGTCCAGTCTCGAGTCTGGCGGGCTTGCTGCCCCCAGTGGCCGTGTCGCCGCGGAAGCCCGGCTCGGTCTCGTCTACCCGCAGCTCGACGGTGATCGGCACGTCGACGGCGACCGGCTCGTTCTCGTAGAACTGGACCTGAAGCACCATCCCATCCTTCAGGTAGTTGACCGCCTCGCCGAGCCGTTGAGCGGTCAGCGCGACCTGGTCGTACGTCTGCTGGTCCATGAAGTAGTAGGCGTTGTCCTCGGCATACAGGAAGGACATGTTGCGCTGCTCCAAGCGAACGCGCGGGAACCTCGTTCCAGCCTGGACTGTCGTCTCCGAGATCGCACCCGTCCTGACGTTGCGGACCCGCATTTTGACCTGGGCGCTGCCGCGCCCGATCTTCTGGTGCTGGTAGTCCAAGACCGAGAACAACTGGCGGTCCATCTCGATAATGATTCCTTTGCGCAGATCGCCGGTCGAGATCATGCTGCCGCCTCGGCAAGCTCCAACGACTTGCACGAGCGACACAGCACCCGCACCCTCTCGTCCTCCATCACCACCAGGTCCTCGATCCGAACACCCCCCCAGCCCGGCAGATAGATGCCCGGCTCGACGCTGAAGACCATGCCGGGCTCCAGGGCCTGCGTCCCGCGCAGCGAGACCCAGGGTGGCTCGTGGACTTCGAGGCCGATCCCGTGTCCAAGCCCGTGGGTGAACTCCTTGCCGTAGCCTGCCCCTTTCAGGAAGTCGCGCGCGATGGCATCGGCCTGCTTGCCGGTCATGCCGCGGGCGATCTCGCGCTCGGCTTTCTCCTGGGCCGCTAGCACCAGGCCATGCACCTCACGCAGCTTGTCGCTGGGCCTGTCGATGCAGACGGTGCGGGTCATGTCTGAGCAGTAGCCATCCACTCTAGCCCCGATATCGATGGTGATCGGCTCGGCCTGCTGGAAGCGGCGATCGGTCGGGACGGCATGCGGCATCGACGCGTTCGGGCCGCTGGCAACGATCGAGGGGAAGGACGTGCTGGCGCCGCGCCTGCCCAGATAGCGTTCGACCTCGGCGGCGATCTCCCGTTCTGTGCGGGCCACGCCGATTTCGTTCCGTACCAAATGCTCGAAGCAGTCGTCGAGCACGTCGACCGCCGCTTGAAGGCTCTTCAGCTCGGCCTCGTCCTTGCTGATCCGCAGCCGGTCGACGGGGTCCTTGAGGGGTACTAGCTCGGCACGAGGCTTGATCGCCCTGTTGAAAGCAGACCAGATCGCGTAGGGGAGATGGATCGATTCGAAGCCGAGTCGCCTGATGCCCAGCTTCCTCGTTATCTGAGCGATCCGTGTCGAGACGCGGGCCCTAGGGGTGTAGACGATGACCTCGTAGTCCGGCGCCTCGTGCTCGGCCTGCTCACTGGTCCGCCGATCGGTCAGCAGGATGCTCTCCGACTTGCCGATCAGCAGGTAGCCAGCCGAGTCCCGTGGCGGCAGGTCGTGGCCGCTGTAGCCGCTCAGGTAGAAACGCGATTCTGGCTGCGATACCAGCAGGCCATCCACTCGGGACTTGCCGAACAGGTTCCGCAGGCGCTCGATGCGCTGGCTATGTGCGCTCATGTCGTCCGACTGTCAGCTGGCTCTTGACGCCCGGGCGACGGATTTGAGCGATCGGGACTTGCCCACCTTTACGCGTCCGGGCGCGGAGCGCCGGCGGCCCGCGGCCCGGGTCGCTCGCTGGCGGCCGCCCGAACGGCCCCGCTCCCTCGTCGGGAGGGGCCCATCGCAGCCCAGGCAGTGGATCCGTTCGCCCGACAGCGGGACCCTGATCCCGCCGCATATCTCGCACGGCTCCGAGAGGGGACGCTGCCAGGAGACCCAGCTGCAGGCCGGGTAATTCGCGCAGCCGTAGAAGACGCGCCCGGAACGGGCCTTCTTCTCCACCAGTTCGCCGCCGCAGCTCGGACAGGGTACTCCGATCTTGACCAGGATTGGGCGGGTTGTCTTGCAGGTCGGGTAGTCGCTGCACGATAGGAACCGCCCGAACCGACCAACTTTGACGAGCATCGGTTTCCCGCACGTCTCGCAGACCTCGTCGCTTGGCTCGCTGGGGGTCTCTTCCTGGCCCAGTGGCTTGGCGTTCTTACACTCCGGAAAGCCGGTACACGACAGGAAGCGGCCGAAGCGGCCCAGCTTGATTGCCATCGGGCGACCACACTTGTCGCACCGCTCGTCCGTCACCTCGGCAGCCTTGTTGACGTGCTCGATCTCGCTTTGAGCACGCTGAAGTGTCGCTTCGAACGGGTCATAGAACTCGCGCACGACGGGGACCCAGGGTCGCTCGCCGGTCGCGATGTCGTCCAGCTTCTCCTCAAGGGTAGCGGTAAAGTCCACGTCGACGATGGCCGAGAAGTGGCCTACCAGCAGGTCGTTGACGAGCAGGCCCAGGTCAGTGGGTTTGAAGCGGTTGCTCTCCTTCTCGACGTAGCCGCGGTCTTGTATCGTGGACAGGATCGGGGCATAGGTGGAGGGCCGACCAATCCCTCGCTCCTCGAGCGCCTTGACCAGGGTCGCCTCAGAGTACCGCGGAGGCGGCTGGGTGAAGTGCTGCTCCGGGATCAGGCGCAGCAGATCAAGCTGCTCACCGGCGGCAAGCTCGGGCAGCCGCTGTCGTCCCTCCTCGTCGGCCTCCCCATCGTCCCGGCCCTCCAGATAGACGCTCAAGAAGCCGGCGAAGCGCAGCACCGAGCCATTGGCGCGAAACGTGTAGGTCGCTCCGCCATCGCGAACGGCGTCGACGTCGACCGTGGTCACGTCGAAGATGGCCGACGCCATCTGGCTGGCCACGAAACGCTTCCAGATCAGCTCATACAGCCGAGCCTGGTCAGGCGTCAGGCTGGCGCGAACCCGCTCGGGGTCGCGCTGGGCCGAGGTTGGTCGAATCGCCTCATGTGCCTCCTGGGCAAGCCGGCTCTTGGTCCGATGCGTTCGCGGGCGGTCCGGCAACATCTCTTTGCCGTACTTCGCGCCGATCACCCGTCGCGCTTCAGCGATGGCCGTTTCGGCGACCGTCACGGAATCGGTCCGCATGTAGGTGATCAACCCGACGCTCTCGCCCGCGAGGTCCACACCCTCGTAGAGCTGTTGGGCCACGCTCATCGTTCGGCGAGCCGTGAAACCCAGCTTGCGGCTCGCCTCCTGCTGCAAGGTGCTCGTGGTGAACGGCGCGGCCGGGTTGCGCTGCTGCTCGCGGCGGCGAACGTCGCGGACCCGATAGCCCGCCCCCTCGAGGTCTGAAATGATCCGCCCGGTCTGCTCGCCGGTCTTCAGCTCGATCTTCTCGCCATTCCGTTCCGCGAGCGCGGCTTTGAACGGCTGGGCGTCGGCGGCTTGCTTGGCTAGCTCGGCTTCCAGCGACCAGTACTCGACCGGCACGAAAGCTTCGCGCTCGCGCTCTCGGTCGACGATGAGGCGAACGGCCACCGACTGGACGCGGCCAGCCGACAGCCCGGGCCGTACCTTCCGCCACAGCAGCGGGCTGATCTTGTAGCCCACCAGGCGGTCCAGCACCCGCCGCGCCTGCTGGGCGTCGACCCGCTTCAGGTCGATGCCACGCGGCTGATTGACGGCCCGCAGGACGGCGTCTCGAGTGACCTCGTGAAACTCGATCCGATGGACCGGCTTGTCGCGCAGGCCGATCGCGGACACGAGGTGCCAGGCGATGGCCTCGCCCTCGCGGTCCGGGTCGGTGGCGAGATAGACCGCGTCGGCGTCCTTGGCTTCCCTGCGCAGCCGTGTAACAACGTCTTTCTTGTCGGGCGTGACCACGTAGGCGGGTGCGAAGTTGTGCTCGGTGTCCACGCCCAGCTTGCTCTTGGGCAGATCGCGGACGTGGCCGAGGCACGCTCGCACCGCGTAGTCGCGTCCAAGGAACTTTTCGATGGTCCTGGCCTTGGCGGCCGACTCGACCACCACCAGATTTCGCTTTGCCACTCGGGAGGAATCCTCAACACATGATCGGCCGACCCAGCCGTCGGCCTTCGCGTCGGATTATAGACTACCCGCGAGTGGCCCCCATTGGGCCGCGCAGGCTACGCCCCCCGTCGCTCCAGCTTCTCGAATGGCAGGTCAACCGCCCGGCCGTTGCTAGCCGAGCGAAAGATCGCTTCGGTCATCTCCATGTACTTCAGACCATCCCAGAACGTGGGCTCGACCGAGCGCTTGCCCTCCCTGACGGCATCGATGAAATCGGCCTCAGCTGTCCACTCACGGGCCTGCTCGGGTGGGATGGTGACGGGCTTCAGCTCGGCGTCGGCGGCCTTGCCAGCCATGATCGTGTCGGTGGCCGCCAGATAGCGGATGGTCCCTTCGCTGCCGTAGATCTCGAACCGGTTCGCCTCGTCGGCGTGGCGGACGACGCCGCTCCAGGTGAGGGTCGCCAGGGCGCCGTTCTCGAGCTCGGCGATAGCCGACAAGGTATCTGGGCGCTCGACTGGCGCCTGGCCACCGCCCGGCGCGGGGCGAGTCGGCATGACAGTCTTCACGAGCGCCACAACCCGTCTCGCGTATCCGAGCCAGCGGTGCATGACTTCGACCATCATCCCGACGTCCAGGGTGTTGAAGCCGGAGATCTCGCGTTGTTGGCGCCAGTGGATTGGGGTGTTCGGATCGGCGTACGGGTCGCTGTATGACTGGACGACGACGTCGTACGGCTGGCCGACGAACCCATCGGCCAGCATGCGGCGGACCACCCGATCGCCGCGCAGATAGTGGGGCGGTGGGGAGAGCATGGCGGTCCGGTCCGACTTCTCGGCCGCCTCCCACATCGCCCGGGCCTCCTGATAGTCCATAGCCATGCGAGCTTGACAGAAGACATGCTTGCCGGCTGCCAGCGCCGCCACGGTAATCTCGCGGTGCACGTACGGGTGAGTGCCGATCCAGATGATGTCGACCTCGTCCGACTGGACAAGCTGTTTCCAGTCGTCGAAGGCGCGGCGGATGCCGAACTCCTGGGCCGCGCGCTCCGAGGACGCTCGGCTCCTATTTGCCACTCCCACGAGCTCGACTCCCGGGATGCCTTTGAGACCCGGCACGTGTCGATCGCGGACGATGCCACCGGCCCCGACAAACCCGATCCGCAGTGCGCCTCCAGCCATCGCGTCCTCCAAGCTGTCAGCCGTCAGCCATCAGCTTACCCCGTTTCGGCTGACAGCTGATAGCTGATATGATCCGCCGCACGAAGTGGGAGGCGAGAGCATGGCTACCCAGGCACGGCGGATGACGATCGGCGAGGAGTTGTCCGAGCGGATGGCGGGCTCGGCGGCGCTCTACGAGCGCGCCACGCCGATCTTCCCGAGCGGCGTGACCCACGACAGCCGCTACAACGAGCCCTTCCCGATCTACGTCGCGCGCGCCGCCGGCTCGCGCAAGTGGGACGTCGACGGCAACGAGTACGTCGACTACTTCGGCGGGCATGGCGCCCTGCTGCTTGGACACTGCCACCCGGCGGTCACCGAGGCCGTCGTAGAGCAGGCTCGCCGCGGGAGTCATTACGGCGCCTGCCACGAGCTGGAGGTCCGCTGGGGCGAGCTGGTCACCCAGATCGTTCCCTCGGCCCAGATGGTCAAGTTCACGTCGTCTGGTACCGAGGCGACGCTGATGGCGCTACGCCTGGCCCGCGCGTTCACCAATCGAACCCGAATCGTGAAGATGCAGGGCCATTTCCACGGCTGGCACGACTACGCCACGGTGGCGATGCAGCCGCCCTACGACGAGCCGATCTCGCGTGGCATTCCTCGAGAAGTCCAATCGACGGTAACAGCAGTTCCCGCCGGCGACGTCCCGGCCCTCGAGGCCGGGCTGGAGAACGGCGACGCGGCGGCGGTGATCCTGCTGTGCAACGGGCTGACGAGCGATTACCTACGGCAGGTCGTTGACCTGTCTCACGCGCACGGGACGCTGGTCATCTTCGACGAGGTCGTGACCGGCTTTCGCTACGCCCCGGGCGGGGCGCAGGAGCATTTCGGCGTCACCCCTGACCTTACGACGCTGGCGAAAATCTTGGCCGGCGGCTACCCTGGCGGAGCTGTCGCCGGGCGAGCCGACGTGATGCGCCTGCTCGAGTTCCGGGATGACCCGCAGTGGCTCCGCTTCGGCCGCATCGCCCACCCGGGCACCTACAACGCCAACCCCGTCTCGGCGGCGGCCGGCGTCGCCTGCCTGGAGATCGTGCGCCACCCGGCCGTCCAGCAAAGAGCCACGTCGACGGCTGAGGCGATTCGGATCGGCTTCCGCGAGGTGATCGAGCGTCGCGGGGCGGCCGGCAAGATCGGGGGCTGGGCTTCGATGCTCCCCGTCAGCCTGGAGACGAAACTGCCGTCGAAGAAGTTCACCTCGCGTTTCCGGGCCGCGATGCAGCTGGGCGGCGTCGATCCGTCCGGCAGCCAGCTGATCGTCTCGGCCGTCCATACCCAGGACGACGTCGATCGAACGGTCGCCGCGTTCGACGCCGCCGTCGGGCGTCTGCAGGACGAAGGGGCCATCTAGGGCGGGTGCCGACGGCGGTCGCCGTGCGGCTCACTAGAGATGCACCATCAACCAGCTCAGAGGCGTGGAGCGCCCGAAATCTACTCGCCGGCTGTCGTTCTCGCTGCCGGCCTGGCCGAGCTCAGGAGGAAGTGTTCGGTGGCCCACTCTGTCACGGCCGCGTGCAGGTCGGCACCGCCCTCGGCGTTCGTGAGCACAACGATGTCTACTGGGGAATTCGGCCGGGCGGGTAGAATCAGGGATAGAGGGAAGCCGAGATGGCTCTTGAGACGAGACCAGCTTGGGTCGTCGAGTTGAAGCAGAGGCTGTCGCGGCCCTGTGCTGAAGACGAGCTGGTACGCTTGCAGGCCTGGGCAGAGCAAGTCAGCCGCATCAACGACGACACGACCTGGCTGCCTGGCACATTCGAGCGTCTCCTCGACCTCGCCAGAGCCGAAGCGGCGCTTGACGAATAGTCCACGGCGCGTAACGCATGCTGTACCCGACGCGTCGCTGGTCGCCAAGTGGCACACACCCGAGGAAGCGAGTTGGGAGCACGCCCGCTTCTTATTGCAGGCGTTCGTGGCTGGAGGCCTCCGGCTAACAGCCCCCGAGCATCTCAAGGTCGAGGTTGTACGTATCCTCCAAATGGGCGTGAGAGACAAGCGTTACACCGTGGACGAGGGGATCGCGCGCGTCGAAGCATTCGAGGCGCTGCCGATCGCGTACGTTCCGAACGAGTTGCTCTTCCACGGTGCCTTTCGCATAGCTTCACGCGTCCAGATGGCGCTGTACGACGCGCTGTATCTGGCGCTGGCGGACGCCTTGGACGCCGCATTCGTAACCGCCGACCGGCGTCTCTACAATTTGGCGCAGCAGCGCGGAATCGCAAGAATCGCCTGGTTTCAGGATTTCGCTCCCTCGTAGACGATCGGGGGCCCGGGCGGGAGCGTGCGCACGTCCTCGACGGCGTCGAGTCGCCAGAGCGCCCCGAGGACACGGCCCAACGTCACCTCGCCCGCGTCCTCCGCCGACCGCTCCCAGCCGGACCATTCGCTCCCCCGCGCTTGTCGAGCGGCGGGATAAGCGTGGCCCCGGCCTGGCCTTATTCCAGCGAAGTGGCGATTGCTGAAACAAACCCCCCGACCGGCGTGGGCCCGATTTCGACCCTGGCCATGAGACGGTGAGATGTACAGCCGAGCGCCCGCGATCACCTAGCGCCAGAAAGATCGGCTATGTCCGGAGAACCCGTCGATCTCGCCTGCACGGCTACCGATCGTATGAGTCGAGCTCATCGGTCGTCTCCGGTGCCGGTCTCAACGCCGCCAGTCGCGTGTACCGCTGTCCCTGGGTCCAGGCGCAGGGCCGACCGTTCCTGTCACGAAAGGTATTCCGGACCGGCCGCTGCAGCTTGATGGTCTAAGCCCTATCCGCGGGCGATAGGAGGAACACCTGCTGCGTCGTTCCTTCGAGACCTGCCGCCGCATCGCTCACGGCCTGTTTCACCAGCTTGCCTAGCGCCTGATCGTATTCGTCGTTCGAGGCAGCCAGCTTCCATGCGTTCTCGTGTGAGAACTCCAGGTGGTCTCGGCGAGCCCAGATCCTGGCGATCGCAGGCTTGATCTCCCCGTTCGCGTAGAACGCCATATGGGTCAGGCCGGCTTGGAAAGGAACGGCCCGGCTGGCACATATACGCGCCGTACCTCTGGTACTCGGCCCACGCTTCCCGGGCCGCCACGATCACGACTTCTTTGTGCTCAAGAAGGCCGTCCTCCGCGAAGAGCGCTTGCAGCTCATGGAGGAGGAAGCGCGTCTGCTCGCCGACCAGTGTCGAAGGATCGCTAAGCAGCTCCTCAATAGCTTGGGAAAGCGCGAGGAAGCTGAGCCAAACTACCCTAGAGTCCTCAAGCTCGTCGAGCGTCGACGGCTTCGTCGCGTCGGGACTGATGACGAAGAGCCGCTCATCAGCGAAGGAGCCGTCGAGATGGTTCAGATGGGCCTCTAGCTGCCAGCGCCGAGTGCTGCCACGCGTCGTCTTGACCTCGAAGAGGTAGCGGCAGTTCGCCGTGACCGCCGCATCCGGAACCGACTCGGGTTTCCCAGTAATCTGGTTGGCGAAGGTCACGATGGCGAGGGCGGACTCGCCGGAAGCTGCGCTGAGAAGTCGCTCGACGACGCTGGAGTCAATTCGTTCGAAAACAGCCATCATCGAGGCGGTGACCCGATTCTCGCCTTGCCGATACGTGGAGAAGAGTGGGTGCCGTCTCATCGCGGCAACCTGCCTTTTCCGGGTTACCCATCCAGGGAGCGAAGGCACCAGCCTCCCGCAGTTAGGCGGACCCTGAGCCACGCTTAATCGTTGCCCACTGATTCGCCGATGCGCAGACGTAGTGCCGTTCCAGGCGTCCCGCCTCCGACGATCCTAACGGTCAGCCACGGTCTGGAGTGACGGTAGCCTTCTGCTGAGATTGCCCAAAGTTGTTGCTGACCGCCCTTCAGCCGGCACTGCCAGAGCCGCGTGGAATCCGCCCTCGTTCTTCTCTAGCGGGGTAACCTCGGCCAAGCTGAGCTACCAGGTGAGTGTCTGTCCTATCGCAGAATCGTTGCAGAGCAGGATAGGCGGCGGGCACGCGTTGCCGGCCGGCTCTCAGAGGAAGTGCTCGATTGCCCAGTCGGTGGCCGCCGCGTACAGCTCGGAGCCCCGGCGTCGGCATTCTCGAGCACGACGATGGCGAACGGTCGCTCGGGTGCGATCTTCAGGATCGTCTCGAAACCGGCGAAGCTGCCATCGTGGTTATAAGCCGCGTTCCGTCTTCCCGCTTCTAGTGCTGATCAGCGCTAGAATGGGACAGTGCAGCCCGCATGTTTGACTGGGATGAAGGCAATCTTGGCCACATCGCCGAGCATGGCATCGGCACCCACGAAGCCGAAGAAGCGCTGCTGGACGCCCGCCGGGTTCCAGCGCCGGCTTATCAGGTGGCGAGTGAGCGACGGCGGGCGGTGCTGGGCGCGACGCCGGAAGGCCGGCTGCTCTTCGTCGTCTTCATGCACCGCGGGGGAGCAATCCGCGTGATCACGGCCAGGGACGCGACCGCCGCGAGCGACGCCGTTACCGCCGGAGGCGGACATGACCATGAAAAGGAAGAAACCACTCGCTACCGTCAATAGGCTCGAGGACATCCCGTCGTTCAGCAGCCAGGACGAGGAACACGCCTTCTGGTCAACCCATGAGCTGAGCGACCACGTCTGGGAGCAGGGACAGCCGCTCAAGCCCGGGGAGCTGCCGCCTCCGCGGCCCGGCACCACCGCGGTCGTGATCCATTTGGATGAACCAACGTTGCGACGGCTCAACGCGCTAGCCCGCCGACGACGCAGAGCGTACCAGGAGCTGCTCGGCGAGCTCGTGAGGGAGCAGCTCGAACACGAAGAGCGAAAGCGGCGTCGGCTGGCCGGCGGGTCGTCCGCCAGGTGAATCTGGATGCGTTTCGGATGTTCTCAGAAGCACGGCGCCACGCTGCCCGCCATCGCGGCAGCCGGGAAAAACGTCATCCGCCCTACGCGTCGGCCAGCGCCGGAATCACCCGCTCCGCGAACAGCTGTACCGGCTCGACATCGATCCAGTCGGGCGTGCGGAAGATGACGTATTGGCAGCCGGCTCGCGCGTAGTCGCGGAAGACGCCGATCAACTGCTCGGGTGTCCCGATCAGCGCGCCCCGCCGCGGCACGAAGATGCTCAGCCGCTCCCGCTTCGCGGCCACCTCGGCGTTGTCTCGGCCGACGATGACGGTCGTATAGATCGACCGCGTGATCTGGTCGTAGGGGCGCCCGACGCGGTCGCAGTGCTCGCGCAGGGCGGAGAAGAGGGATTCCACCCGCTCGGGATCGCCAGAGACATTGCAGAACTGGGCGTACTGGGCGACGAGGCGCAGCGTCACCCGCTCGCCGCTGCCGCCGATCATGATCGGCGGATGCGGCTGCTGGACTGGGGCCGGGTTGTCCCTCACGTTGTCGAGTCGATAGAAGTGGCCCTCGAACCTCGCCGGCCGCTCAGTCCACAGCGCCAGCATGGCCCGCACCGCCTCCTCCAGGCGCTTGAGCCGGACGGGAGCCTCCTCGAACGCGCCCCAGCCGTAGGCCTCGTGCTCGCGCTGGTGCCAGCCGGCGCCGAGCCCGAGGATCGATCGGCCGTGGCTGATCAGGTCGAGGGTCGTGGCCATCTTCGCCGTCATCGCCGGGTTGCGGTACGGCACGCCAAGCACCAGCTGGCCGAGGCGGACGCGCTGGGTAATCGCGGCGATTGCGCCGAGCGTCGTGAAGCACTCCATAACAGGCTCGGGGAGCGGGTGGCCGGAGTAGCCGCCCTCGTAGAGGAAGTGGTCGTACAGCCACAGCGAGTCGAAGGCGCTCTCGTCGGCCACCCGCGCGACCCGCGCGACGCTATCCCACGGGTTCCCCGTCGAGCCCGGAAAGTACGGATTCACCTGCAAACCAAACCGCATCGAACGCTCCGTCCGCCATGCTGGGCTTGCATAGTAGCCCGGGTCGCCGCGCGCCGGGCCAGGCACTCCCTCGGCGATGCCTGCTCAGGCAGTGGTCTGGTACGAGCGCCAACGGCTGCGGCTCCAGGATCACCTGGCGGTGCCAAATCGTTCGAATGGGACCTTACCGTATACTGGTCGGCCGTATGGCATCCAGCTACTTTCGGCGAACCCGCCGCCAGTTCCTGCGCGGTAGCCTGATCCTCGCAAGCGGCCTGCTGTGGGGCTGTGGCCTGCTTCCAGCCCCGGCGCAACAGCCGGCGAAGGTCCATCGTGTCGGCTTCCTCCTTGGCGCATCATCGGCCACGACCGGACCGGTCCTCGAGGTCTTTCGGAACGGGATGCGCGAACTGGGCTACGTCGAGGGTCACAACTTCACTCTGGAGACCCGCTTCGCCGAGGGCCAGGTCGAGCGGTCGCCCCAACTCGCCGCCGAGCTGGTTCGGCTGCCGGTCGACGAGAACGCTCGCCTGGCCGACCTTGGTCTTGAAGACTTGGCCGGTGCTCAGGAAAATGCCGGCCATCGGAAGGGAGGGGCATGCTATGCAGCGCTGGGAGTACGTCTTCGTTAGGTCGCTCGACGAAAGGGGCCAGCCGCGACCAATGCGGGTGAATGGCGAAGAGCTGCGGGACTGGAGAAGGGTCCCACTCTATACGATTACAGCAACGGTGAGCAGGGCTGGGAGCTGGTGAGCGTGAGCGCCTAGCGAGGCGACCTCACCTACCTGGTGTTCAAAAGGCCTTCCGCAGCAACAACACACTGACTATGCCGTCCGCCCTTGCCCAGCTTTCGCCTCGAGGCGAGTCACCTGCCAGAAGTAGACTGTCCCTTTGTCGCCGTTCAGGCGGTTCAGTCGGGCGACCTCGGCCTCGGCCGCTTCCCGTGTCCAAGCCACCGTTTTCACGGTGATGGCCGTCTGAGGCTCGACGTCGGGCCGGAAGAACGTATCGACCTGAACGATCGCGAACACATGACCGTATTTCAGATTCTCGGCGAACTCACCCGCCTGCTGGCTCCTCATCCGCATCCGCCCAGTGAAGGATCCGTCAGGCTCCCGAGTCGTTCACCCGTCCTGGCGGCGTAGTCATCGCCTGTTCGCCCAATTATCACATCGTCTTGAGCGCGGAGACCACTAGCCGTCTTCAGTTTGTGCAGTCGATTGCTGGCGACTATGCGATCCAGACCGTGATATCTGTGGAGATGCTCAAATGCGTCTCGCACAGGGTCTGGTCCTCGAAACGGCCGGCCGGGAACCTCAGGGGCGGGCGTCACCGGCCCTGTTTGAGCCCGCTTCCGGTAAGGACCACAACGTTTGCCCGGTCCGGGCGCAGGGTTCCCGACTCCAGCAACTTGCGAGCGGCGGCGTATGCGAGCGCCGCGGTCGGCTCGACGTAGAGGCCCTGGGCCGCCAGGTCGCGTCCGGCCGCCACGATCTCCTCGTCGTCGGCCACGGCGGTGCCGCCGCCGCTATCTCGGAGAGCTGCCAGTATCTCGCGGCGGCGAATCGGGCGGCTGGTGGCCACGCCCTCGGCGATCGAGCGGCCGCACTCGACCGGGGCAATATCATCGGCGCCGGCCTGGAAAGCCGCGTGGATCGGGGCGCAGGCGGCCGCCTGAACCGCGTACAGGCGCGGCAGCCGATCGACTTCGCCAGCTAACTGAAGCCCACGGAATGCGAGGAAGCAGCCCAGCAACGCGCTGCCCAGCCCGACCGGCAGCACGATCCCCTCAGGCGCGCGAAGGCCGAGCTGCTCCCAGAGCTCGAAGCCCAGCGTCTTGACCCCCTCGACGAAGAGCGGTTGCCAGTTATGGCTGGCGTAAAAGCGTCGTGTCGCGGCCTCCTGGACCGCGCGCGCGGTCTCATCCCGCGGGCCAGGAATTTGGACCAGCCGCGCGCCGTGAGCGACGATCTGAGCCAGCTTGCTGGGCGAGGTGGACTCGGGCGTGTAGACCTCGCAGTCGATGCCGGCCCGCGCCGCGTAGCATGCCAGCGACGCTCCGGCATTGCCAGACGAGTCCTCGACCACCTCCTGCACGCCGAGCCGCACGAGCGCGTTGACCAGCACCGCCGAACCGCGGTCCTTGAACGACCCGCTCGGCAGCACGGACTCCAACTTGAACAGGAACGGCTCGGCCTCACGTAAGCCCGGCAGGAGTGGGGTCAGACCTTCGCCGAAGTACGCGACCGCGTCAGAACGCCCCAGCGGCAGCCCCGCCTCGTATCGCCAGAGCGAGCGCTCATCAGACACGATCTCGGCACGTCGGAGCGGTCGCGCGCCCTCGTAGTTGAGATGGCTGCCGCACGCGCAGCGCCAGACGAGCGCGTCGTCCGATACCCCCCGCCCGCAGGCCGGACAGCGGTACACGTGAGTGCGGGACTATCTCCCCTCGAGCTCCTCACGGACAATGCGCGCCCCGGCCGCCATCGACTGGATCTTGCCCCTGGCCATGTAGCGCGGGCTCCAGCCGAAGCCGCAGTCCGGATTGATCCAGACCTGCTCCGGCTTGAAGTGCCGCAGCGCCCGCCGGATTCGAGCCGCCACGTCCTCCGCTGTCTCCGGGTAGAACGACTTGACGTCCACCAGCCCAGCCCCGACCTCCCGGTCGCGCAGCCACTCGCCGGCCTTGTCGATCTCGGACAGCTCTCGGCTCGCGAACTCCAGCACGAACTGGTCGGCCTGGGCCGCGAGGACGGCGGGAAAATAGTCGGCGTACGTCCGCTTGAACCGGGCTCGTCCGAAGCGATTGCCAAAGCAGATGTGGAACGCCAGCTTGGCGTTTACCCCCTCAGTCGCCAGGTTGTACATGCGGGCCATCTCCTCGCCCGAGACGTGTCCCCGCGCCGGCTCGTCCAGTTGAATGAAGTCCGCGCCGGCCGCGACCAGGGCCTTTAGCTCGGCGTTGATGACCTCGCAGAAGCGCTCGGCGACGTCGACCGCGCCTGTGTAGTAGTCACCAGGGTGGATCCGGGAGCCAAACGTGAGCGGGCCGGCACACGTCGCCTTGAGCGGCTTGTCGGTGTGGGCGCGCGCGTACTTGAACTCGTCGACGATCCCAAGACCCCCCTCTGGCACCTCGATCCGGCCCACGGCCACGTAGCGGGTCTGCTGGTCGTAGCCCCATGGCCCAGCCTTGCGACGGGGCTCGGTTGGGACGATGTTCTTGATTATCGCGTAGTAGCTGTCGACGTAGCCGTCCAGGCGGCGGACCTCGCCGTCGCTGATCACGTCGACGCCGGCCCGCTCCATGTCGCGAATCGCGGTGTCGGCCGCGTCGTCGAGCATTTCCTCCAGGTCGGCAGGGCCCCACTCACCCCCTTCGCGGGCCTGCACGCCGACGTACCACCAGCTCGGCTTTCCGTGCGAGCCGACCACGGTGGTTGGCAAGACCGGCAGCTGGTTCATCACGCCGGCGCACCTACCTGTCCCGACGCCTGACGGCGGACGATCGACGATGAGGCTGCCGCTGATTGCCGGTCGTCTGGCGTCGGGGGTCCGTCGTCTGTCGCTCGTCGTCCGCCGTCCGCACGGCGTTGAGCAAGCCGCCCGCCAGGAGAACCTCTCGCTCTCGCTCGCCCACCTCGATTGAGGTCTTGAACGCGCGGCCCTTGGTCACGTTTCTGACCTCGATCTCGGAAGCCCCACCTTTGATCAGCGAACGGACGCCGAGGATCTCCAGCTCGTCGCCCTGATCGAGTAGCTCGTACGCTCGTTCGTCGCCGAGTGCCAGCGCCAGCACACCGTAATTGATCAGGTTGGCGCGGTGGATGCGGGCGAAACCCCTGGCAATCACAGCCTGCACGCCGAGGTAGCTGGGCGAGAGGGCAGCGTGCTCTCGACTCGAGCCCTGGCCGTAGTTCTCGCCCGCGACGACGAATCCGCCACCCTGCGCCTTGGCGCGGCCGACGAAGCCGGGGTCGACGAACTTGAAGACATGCTCCGAGATGGCAGGCACGTTCGAGCGCAGCGCGAGGACGTCGGCGTGAGCTGGCAGGATGTGGTCGGTGCTCACATTGTCGCCAATTTTGAGCAGGACGCGGCCTTTCAGGCTGTCCTCGAGCGGGCCCCGCTTCGGGATCGGTTTGATGTTTGGACCCCGTCGGATCTCGACCTGTTCGGGGCGCTCGGGCGGTGGGATGATCATTCGATCGTCGACCTGATATGCGCGAGGCAACCGGACCCGGACCGGCGACCGATCGAGCGTTCGAGGATCGACGATCTCGCCGGCGATCGCGGCAGCCGCGCAGACGACCGGGCTGCTCAGGTACACATCGACGCCGGGCGCGCCGCAACGGCCCTCGAAGTTGCGGTTGAACGAGCGAAGCGAGACCGCCCCGCTCTGCGGCACCGCACCAAGCCCGGGACAGGGACCGCACGCCGACTCCAGCATCCGCGCGCCGGCCGCGATCAGGTCGGCCAGCGCGCCGTTGGCCGCGATCATCTCGTAGACCTGCCGGGAGCCCGGACTGCAGACCAGGCTGACCCTGGGATGAACGGTCCTCCCCCTGAGTGTGTCGGCGATCGTCATCAGGTCCTGGAATGACGAGTTCGTGCAGCTTCCGACCGCCACCTGGTCCACCGGCAGCCCGGCAAGCTCGCGGACCGGCACCACGTTATCCGGGCTGTGCGGTCGAGCGATCAGCGGCTCGAGCGAGTCGAGGTCGATCACCATTCGCTCGTCATACTCCGCGTCTGCGTCCGGACCGACCAGCTTGAACTGCTCTGCGCGCTGCTGGGCCTTGAAGTAGCGGCAGGCCTTCTCGTCGGTGGCAAAGATGGAGGTCGTGGCCCCGGCTTCGGCGCCCATGTTCGCGATCGTCGCTCGGTCCGTGACCTCCAGGCTCAAGGCCCCGGCGCCTGTGTACTCGAAAGTTCGTCCCACTCCCCCCTTGACGGTCAGGCGGCGCAGGACCTCTAGGATGACGTCTTTGGAGGCGACCCAGGGCCGCAATCTGCCCCGCAGCTCGATCGCCAGCACTTTGGGCATCGGCAGGTAGAAGGGCAGTCCAGCCATGGCGCCGGCCACGTCCTGTCCGCCGGCTCCGATCGCCAGCATGCCCACTCCACCGCAGGTGGGCGTGTGGCTGTCAGAGCCGAGCAACGTCTGACCCGGCGCCGAGAAGCGCTCCAGATGGACCTGGTGGCAGATGCCATTACCAGGCCGCGAGAAGTAGATCCCATACCTGGCAGCGACGTCCTGAAGGTAAGTGTGGTCATCGGCGTTGCGAGTGTCGATCTGGAGCAACTGGTGGTCGACGTAGCTGACTGACAGGCGCGTCTTCACCCGCGGCAGACCCATGGCCTCGAACATCAGGTGCGTCAGCGTGCCGGTCGCGTCCTGAGTCAGTGTCTGATCGATCCGCAGGCCGATCTCTTCGCCGGCCACCATTGCGCCACTCACCAGGTGCGAAGCTATTAACTTCCGGGTCAGGTTCATTCGCTCGGCCAAGACCTTCGCCTCACCCAGTCGCCGCGACCGCCTCACGGACCCGCTGGTACCATGCTTCGCCGCTCAGGTAGCGCTCGGGCACGTAGACCTGCCCATCCATGATGCGGCGCGCGGTACGGTAGGTGCTGATACTCCGCACGTGCCAGCCCTCAGACCCCGACTCGACCGAAGCGCCGATCTCCAATACGCCGGCCGCGTGGCCGATCCGGAGGACGCGGCCCGGGTCGAGCCGAGGCCGCGCGATCTCGCCGACGAGCGTTTCGTCGATCGAGGCGGCGACAGCCGTGCAGAAACCCGCCGTGGCGGCCAGAGTCCGATGTGCCCTGCTCATCGAGAGCATCCGCGCCAGCACGTCCGCGTCACCTCGCGAGACCCGCGAGCCGCCGGTCGTCTCGTAGCTCGCCGGCGGCGCGACCATAACCACTTTCGGGATCGCCTTCGAACGCTGGCGAGCCTCGGCTGGGCTCGAGGCCAACCCAACTCGCACGGCGGCCTCATCGCGGACCGCGTCGAGCGTCTCGCAGAGCGGGCGATTCGCGTCGATCTCCTCCGGGCGCTCACTCCCAGTCGCGCCGAGATCGGCCGCCCGAAGGAACACGATCGGGTTGCCCGCGTCCACGATCGAGACCTCGACTGCTCGCCCGTCCTCAAGTTCGACGGTTTCGCGAGTCCGGCCGGTCGGCAGCAGCCCGCGCCCAAGCGTGCCACCCGGCTCCAGGAACTCGAGCCTGATCCTTGCGCCAGGCGACGGCACTCCGTCGATCGTGTAATCGCCTTCCACCTCGGCCCGCCCAGCCCGAACTGGCACATGGCACACGTAGTACTGCCCTGTATTGACCGCTAGCACCCGGACAGGAGTCACCGGCTCGCGCGGCGCGAGCATGCCTTCATCGATCGCGAACGGTCCGATCGCGGCCGAGATATTGCCGCAGGTACCCATGAACTCCACGGCCGGGTGTTCCACGTCCACCTGGCCGAAGCGGTATGTTACGTCGGCCCCGCTGCCGGCTGGGGCTGGGCCGACGATCGCGACCTTGCTGAGCGACGAAATCCCGCCCCCCAGGCCATCTATCTCGCGGCCGTGCGGGTCCGGGCTGCCCAGCGCGGCGAGGATGATCGCCTCCTGCGCCCTGGCCCCATACACGGCCAGGTCGGCCTCTCGAAAGACGACCGCGCGGCTCGTCCCGCCTCGATAGAACGCCGCCCGTACCGCTACCTGTGGCATACCCTCACTCCCCGAGCCGACCTACTGCCTACTGCCTAGTGCCTACTGCCTACTGCCTAGTGCCTACTGCCTACTGGAGCGTACGGCTGTTGGCGCGGCCCAACGTAACGGGCTCGCGGGCGGATCAAGCGGTTATTCTCGTACTGCTCGAGCGCGTGCGCGCACCAGCCCGCCACTCTGCTCGAGGCCACGAAATTGGTGAACAGGCTGAGCGGGAAGCCGAGGTAGTACAGGACCGGAGCGGCGTAGTAGTCGACGTTGGCTGGCAGCCGCTTGCGCTCGCGCACGTACTCCTCGCTCGCCGCCGCGATCTCGTACCAGGTCCGCTCACCGGTCGACTCGGCCAGCGAGTGGGCCATGTTGCGGAGATGGACGGCCCGCGCGTCGCCGGTTTTGTACACGCGGTGGCCAAAGCCGGACAGCAGACGCCGCTCGGCCAGCGCTCGGTCGACCCAGGGGCGTACGTTTTCGACGCTCCCGATCTCTATGATCATTCGCATCGCGTCGTCGATCGCGCCGCCGTGGAGCGGGCCTTTGAGGGCCGAGATACCGGACACGACCGCCGAATAGATATCAGACAACGTCCCAGCCGTTACGCGCAGTGCGAAGGTCGAAGCGTTTAGCTCGTGCTCGGCGTACAGGTTCAGGGCCGTGTCCAGAGCCCTGATGTTCGGCTCGTCATGGCGCTTGCCGGTCAACATGAAGAGGTAGTTGGCTGCATGGCCCTGCTCAGGGTCGGGCGGCAGCACGTCCAGGCCCTGACCGACGCGGTGCATGGCCGCGACGACGGTTGGGAACTGGGCCACCATCCGCTTGGCCTTCTGGAGGTTCGCCTGGCGACCAGCTGCTTCCTGGTCGAGGTCGAGGCAGGCCAGGAGCGAGATGGCCGTCCGCAGGCCAGCCATCGGATGGGCGTATGTGGGCACCATCTCCAGCAGCTGGATCAGCTCCGACGGGACGTCGCGCAGGCCGCGCAGCTCCGCATCGAAGGCGGAGAGCTCGGCCGCCTTCGGAAGTCGGCCCTCGAATAGGAGATACACGATCTCCTCGAAACGGGCCGTCTCGGCGATGTCGTGGATGTTGTAGCCGCGGTACTCGAGTACGCTCGGATCCTGGAGGCCGTCCAGATAGGTGATGGACGATTCGCAGGCTAGCACGCCCTCCAGTCCGGAGCTGACCTGCTCCGCCTCGGCGCTCATCTCACGCTCCTCGCCCGGACCTGAGGGTGGTGAAAGGAGACAGATTCCCGGCCCGGCCGTGAAAGTATACGCCTCATCGGCGATCGGCGATCGGCGATCGGCGATCGGCAATCGTCCGTCGTCCGTCGGGGGATTTGAGCCCTCGCGCCCAAATGTCGGTAAAGAACGGGGCTTTCAGGATACAATGTGCGCGGCGCCCGACGAATCCTGGGGGTGTGTGAAGATGACCGCAGCGCCCACCCGAACCGCCGTCGTGCACTTGCAGGAGCTGCGTGACGGCTCCTGGATAGGCAACGCCGCCTGGGGCGGCCGAACCCTCACCGATGGAGCCCAGGACGCGCAGCTCGTCCTCCGCCGCCTGGTCTCGCGGCTGGCCGCCATGCCGGAAGCCGGGCAGCCAGACACCGTCAAGCTGATCCGCGTCTCCCAGAGCGGACCGCGCGAGGAAGGCGAGCACGAGTTGGGCAGCTTGCTGGAATAATTTTGGTGAGTTTCCAGTTTCGAGTTGCGTGTTCAAACACGCGACTCGAAACCGAAACCCGTTGTCTTGCAGCGTGCAAGTCTCGTTTGCGCTATAATGGGCGCGGCTAATCCCCGGGACCCATCTGTTCGCCGCGCTTGACCTTCCCTTCAACGGCCCCGTACACCCCGGTGGAGCGCATGCCGCGCCGTTGATACGCTAGGTGTTGGCGAATTCCGCCGATAGCGAGTCCGATGACGAACGGCGTCCTCACTGCTCCGTCTGCCCATAGGGCTGGCCCGCCGCCTGCAATACCCTGCCGCATCGGCAGACCTGTGCCATTTCCCCTGCACCCGCGGCGGGAAGGGGCACGCTAGCGAGAACTGGGACTCTGACCCGCCGCGTCGGACCACGCTGATTGGGCTGTGCGGCGCACGCCGCCCGGCATGAAGCAAGCTGAGTCGGCACGAGAGCCCGGCCTTTCTTGGGCACGCCTCGTGCAACAAGGAGAGGGGATGGCCAAAAGCCTCAAGGAAGCGCTGCTAGAGAAATTCGCGGACCTCCAGGAGCTCGGGATCGCTCCGGCGAGTGCCCCGGTCGAGGAAGAGGGCCCGCCGGTAGTCGTCGAGATGGGACCTGAGAGTCGCCGCGAGGCAGGCGGACGTCGCCAGCGTCCGAGTCGAGCGACTGGTTACGACGACGAGCTGGGCCGAAGCGGCGACCAGCCGCCGCGGCCACGTTCACGGCCTCGCCGCGCTGAGCGCGGCGAGCGTCCACGGGCGGGGCCGGGAGATCGAGCTCGGCGCCGCGGTGAGCAGTCCGAAAGCGACGAGCGCTTCCCTGTCGGCGAGATCGCCCCGGTCGAGACCCGACCAACGTCCGCTGGTCGGCCCGCACCCACCCCACCACGCGCTGGTGACCGCGCGCCGGCCCCGCAGCGGCCGCCCATTGGCAGCCGGCCGCCATTCGGCGAGCGCCAGCGGCCCGGCCAGCGGTTTGGTGGTCCAAACGATGGCGCGCCCCGCCTGCCGGGGGTCACCGAGCGGCTCCGCCAGCGAGCAGAGGAGCGACGCCGCGAGGAGGTGGAGCGGAGCCAGCTCCAAAGCCTTCTTGGCGCCACTGTCGAGGGCGAGCTTGGTACCGAGGCGTATGACAAGTTCCTCGCCGACCTGACGCAAGAAGTGGGCGCCCTGCCCCCACTGGAGCGAGTCATCGAGGCGGTCCGACTGGCTGGCAGTTCCGAGCCGTTCAAAGTCGGCGAGCAGATCCGCCAACTCTACCGGCGCCCGCGCCCGCGGCCAGCCGCCCTCCCCAACTAGCAGCACACTTCCACCAGGTACCGCCGTGATCTTTGTCGACTTCATCGGCGCGGCCGAGACGTTTGCCGCGATTCGCGACTCAGTCCAACGGGAGCTTGGCCGAGTCCTGCGCGTCCCACCCGATTCCATCGCCATCCGCCGAATCGTTTCCGAGGATGGGGCTGGCGAGGCTGAGCTGTGGGTGGAGCTGAGCTCGGAAGAGCAGGTCTACCGGCGTGGGCGCGAGATCGCCGCGGCGCTCACAAGCGTGGTTCAAGAGCACACCGGCGACGAAGTGTGGGTGATGTTCCGGGTCGTTCCGCTCCGCCACGCGTTCCTGAACGGCCAGCCGCGATCGCGGGGCGGTACCAGCGCCGACCAACGCGCCTAGCCGGCCCGACAAGCCCGCCTAACGGGGCGGCCTGGGGACGCTGCCCGGAGTAGGGGCCCGAGTTGGGCGAGCAGGCGGTGCGTCTGGCGCCGCGACTGGCGTGAAGACGGCAGGCGGCTTTGGAACGACTGCCGGCGGGGTGGCCAGTGGTGGCGCGGGCTGTGTCGGCGGGAGGCCCTGACTTGGGGCAACCGCCGGGGCTGCCGGAGGCGGCGGCGCGCCAGGCGTCGAGGCCACAGTCGCGATGGCGGTGGCGACCGGCGGGGTCGCGACCGGCTGGCGAGGTGGCGTCGGAGCGACGACGGACCTGTTCGGGACCACGGTTGGCGGGGGCAACGGCGGGGCAGGTGCGTTCTCCGGGATCGCGAAGTAGTGGCGCAGGATCCTGGCCGCGATTGGCGCTGCGTCGCGGCTGCTCGAGCCGCGCTCGACAAACACCGTCACGGCGATCTGCGGGTCTTCCACCGGCGCGAAGCCGGTAAACCAGCCATGGGTCGGTAGCTCGCCCTGCGGACTGGCGGCCTGGCCAAACTCGGCGGTCCCGGTCTTGCCGGCTACTCTCAGGCCGGGAATCCGATAATCGCGCAACAACTGGGCGCTGAAGCCGGCCTCCATGCCTTCGATCATCGTCTTCAGGTGGCGCGGCTCGACGTCCAGTGCTCGGATCGCCTCTGGCTGGGTCCTGACGACGACGTTGCCGTCAGAATCGAGGATCTCCCTGACGATTCGCGGCTTCAGGAGTGTGCCGCCGTTGGCGATGGCCACCGTCGCGTTGTGGACCTGGATCGGCGTGGCCTCCACATAGCCCTGGCCGATCGACATGTTGTAGGTATCTCCCTTGACCCATTTCTCGCCGATCTTCTGCAGCTTCCAGGCCTCGTCCGGGATCGTGCCCGACGATTCGCCCGGGAGGTCGATCCCGGTTGGTGCGCCGAAACCCATCATCCGCGCGTAGCGAGCCAGACGCTCGTTGCCCAGACCCACGAAACGCTCTGGCTCATACCCGCCGCCCAGGTAGAAGAAGTAGATGTTGGAGGAATTGGCGATCGCCTGGATGAAGTTCAGGCGACCGAGCGGAGCCCAATCCAGGAACGGCTGGCGGTAGGTCGGGTAGTAATCGTGCTGGACGTAGAGCACGCCTTTGCTCTCGATCACGGTGTCCCGAGCCGCGACGCCTTCCTGAAGTGCGCCCAGACCGGTAACCAGCTTGAAGGTCGAGCCGGGCGGATAGTTGCCGGCGATGCCGCGGTGGAAGAAGGGCTGCTCCGGATCGGTGAGCAGGCGCGACAACTCCTCCTCACGGCTATCGTCGGCGAAGATGTTGTTGTCGTAGCTGGGCAGGCTCACAAGCGCGAGGACTTCGCCGGTCTTCACGCTGCTGATGATTGCGGCCCCCACGTTCCCCTGGTGGAGGCCCTCGCGCAAGATGTTGGCAACCATCCGCTGCACGTCGAGGTCGATGTTGAGGACCAGGTTCTTACCGGGCTCGGGGCGCTCGACGCGCAGCTCGCTAACGACTCGTCCGGAGGCCTCGACCTCGTACATCCGCCGGCCAGGCTTGCCGCGCAGATACGACTCGTACGCGTCTTCCAGCCCGGCGGTCCCGATGCGGTCGTTTATCGAGTAGCCTTCCTTCTCGACCTTCTGCTTGTACTCGGCCGGCGACAGAACGGCTGGCGAGATCGGGCCCGTATAGCCGAGCAAGTGGGCCAGCAGCGGCCCCTCGGCGTACTTGCGGACCGATTCCACCGACACGAGCACGCCGGGCAAGTCGGTGTGTCGCTGTTCGACCATGAGCGCCGCGTCGCGCGGGACGTTGGACCGGATCGGGATCGGTGTGAACGGGTCGCCCTCGACTTTGCGACGGTCGACCGCCTGCCGAACCTCGGCCGTGGTGACCCCCAGCAGCGACGCGAGACGACTGTAGACTAGCCCTTCGCCGCGCGGCGGAAGATCGGCCGGCACGATAGAAATGACGAAAACGGGTGCGTTCGAGGCGATGATCGTGCCGTTACGGTCGTAGATCACGCCTCGCGGCGGGGTAATCTGACTCACCCGAACGCGGTTGTTGTCGGCGCGCTGGCGAAGCTGAAAGCCCTCGACGATCTGGAGCCGCCAGAGCTGAGCGGCTAGGACGGCGAAGGCTATGAGGACCGCGGCGCGGAAGAGGTATGGGACTACGCCGGACGTGCCGCGAGGCTCGCCGGAATCAAGCATGCAGCCTACCAGGACCTCATGACTCGCCCCAGTTTACCAGTCAAAAGTCAAACGTCGAAACTCCCAAGTACGAGTTTGGATTTTTGAGCCCTGACTTTCGACTCGTACTAGCAGCAGGGGTCTTTGAAACCGCAGTTGAGGCAGATGGCGGCCTTGCTGCCGGCGATGTCCGAAATCAGATAGCCACACTGGGGGCACAGCTGTTTGCCGTACGGCGGCGGCTCGGGCGAAGTGCGCCGCGACGCGTCTTGAACGGAACCGGCTGGGCCCGGGTGAGGCTCCTCAGACACGCGGGTCATCCCCTGACAGCGCGATCCTGGAGAGCCATTATAAGGCCAACCGGAACGTAGCGGGGCGGCTTGCTATAGTGCCCACGATGGTGCCTCAGCGGACCGCGTTCGGTATCCGAGTCGAACAGCCGGACCAGCCGCGCTGGCTGTTTGGGATCAACAAGCTCTGGGTCACGGCGATCGCGCGTTGGCACTCCCTGGCGATCAGCGGCTCCTTCCCTCGCGAAGGCCCGGTCTTACTCGTCGCCAATCACGTCGACGCGTTCGACCCGTTCATGGTAGGGGAGGCGGTCAGCAGGGTGGGCAAGCGCTCGATCACCATGTTCGCGCGTTCGGAGTTCTTCGAGGTCCCGTTTCTCGGTTGGTGGCTGCGGAGATCCGGGGCCATCTCGATCCGACGCGACGAGGCCGACTTCGGGGCGCTTCGGGCAGCGGTCGAGGAGCTGCGCAGGGGCCACGTGGTCGCGGCGTTCCCGCAGGCCACCCGCGCCTTTGGCCGCCAGGGTCTATTCGGCCAGATCAAGGCCGGTCCGGCGTACCTGGCCGCCAAGACCGGGACACCGGTCGTCCCAGCCGCCGTCCTTGGGACCGGCGGCTCCATCCTCAGCCGCGGGCGGTTCGAGGTCCGCTTCGGCGAGCCGTTCGTTGTGCCCCCGCTGCCGCCCCGGCGGACGGAATCAGACCTGGACGAGCGAGCCCGGCTCATGGAAGAGCGGATGTTGGACCTGCTGCCCGAGGCGTACAAGCGCGACCGAGTCGCCAAGGCCAGGCCCGGCTGACCTGTCCTTCACGAACGGCCTCAGCCGAACCCCGAGCTATTTGCGTCACCCCAATTCGGGCTGCGGTCCAAGCCGAGCGCCACCCGCCGTCACCGTGAGCGCGCACTACGAGCCGGCGTGGCCTACTGGATGACCTCGGTCGCCTGGAGCAGGATCGACTGGGGAAGGGTGAGGCCGAGCGCCTGGGCGGTCTTGAGGTTGATGACGAACTCGAACTTGGTGGGCTGCTCGACCGGCAGGTCGGCCGGCTTGGCGCCCTTGAGGATCTTGTTGACGTAGGTCGCCGCTCGGCGGTATTGCTCCAGATAGTCCGGGCCATAGCTCATGAGGCCCCCGACGGCCGCGTAATCCCGATTGGCGGACATCATCGGCAGCCGATGCTTTGTCGTGAGCCCGGCGAGCTCAGCGCTGTGGACGGACAGCAGAGCATTGTCCAGCGTGAAGATAACGTCGGCCTGCTGCCGGATCGCCGCTTCGAAGGCGGCCTGGAGCTCACTCGCCTCGCGCGCCTCAAGGGAGACTACCTGGAGCCCGAGCATCTGTGCGGCGGCCTCGACGTCCGGGAATTCGGACGTCCGCTCGACGATGGCCGGGTTCCAGAGGACGCCGACGCGCGAGACGCCAGGCAGGGCTTCCTTGAGGAGCTCAAGCCGCTTGCCGATCAACTGCGTGCTAATGGTGGTAAGCCCGGTGGCGTTCCCGCCGGGTCGGGCGAGGCTGGAGACAAGCCCGAACCTGACCGGATCGTCGCTCCGCGCGAAGACGATGGGGATCGTGTTGGTGGCATCCCTGGCGGCCCGGGCCGGCGCCGTACCGACCACGACGATGAGGTCGACCGGCAGCGGCCTGATCAGGCCCGCCGGGCAGCGACGTGTCATGAGATGTGATCTACTATCAGGCCTTCGCGGCCAGCTGCCTCTGCCTGAGCCAGGTCTGCGGTGCAGAAACGAAAGTCAGCCGTCAGGCCCGCCAGAAGCCGCGTCGCTCGTAATGCAGTGGCGAGGTGGAGGGCGTCATAGGCCCGCAACGCGTGGTGGAACAATATCCGCACGGCCAACCGGTAGATCTGATCATCCAGGGCGATGATCCGATACTCCCCGCGCAGATGGAGCCGAAACAGACGCCAGAGTCGATCTCGGCGTTCGGCATCCAGACGATTCTCGCGGAGCTTGCGGTTCAATGCGGAGGCGACCTCCATTGTGGCGATGGGGGCAATAAGAAGCGCGTGGCCGGCCGACCGCTGGCACAGTGCCGCCACTCGGTGGGAGCCCGCGCTCCAGGATCGTAGCGGCGAACCAGAGTGGACGTGTCGAGAAACAAGACCGCCACTAGCGGCGGTCTGCTAGAACGGCTTCGGCCAAGCCGAGCGGATCCCGTTGTCGAGCCAGCCATTCCATTTCAGATTGCTCGAGCCGCTGCGCCTCCGTTCCCGTGGGCAGGTCTGGGTCGAACGGCGGTGGCATGAGAAGCCCGGCCTCCGCAAGTCGGCTGTCGATGGAATCGTTGAGGTCAGGCAACCGCTCGAGCGCCTCGCGAACCACCGCTGCTTCGGTGCATCCCCAGTGCGCCGCCAGGCACTTGAGCTTCCGCTGATGTTCGCGGCCGAGGTATAGCTGCTTGCGAATCATGCGCATCTGGTCGCTCTCCTGTCGGGGTGTACATCGCCATTATACATCTGTAGATCCCTGACTCCATCAGCCCTCGCCGAGTCCGTATGTCAGAGCAACCTGGACGGTTTGCTCAGGATGCTCGTCGATGAGGCGATAGGCGTCGGCGGCCTGGCGGAAGGGGATGCGGTGGCTCACCAGACCGCCTAGCGGCAGCTCCGATAAAAGAGAGAGTACCTCGGCCGCGCGGCGCTGGCGGTCCCAGCGGGGCAGGAGAGACGGGTCAAGCTGGCCCACCTGGGAGCTGCGGACGCGGATGCGTCCGCGATGGAAATGGCCGCCAAGGTCCAGTGAGACGGGCTTCGTCCCATACCACGAGGCGACGAGCACCGTCCCGTTTGGCGCGACCGAATCGATCGCCATCTGGAGGGCGGCTGGATTGCCGCTTGCCTCGAACACGAGGTCGGCGCCCCGGCCGTCGGTCGCCCCCCGCACACGGGCAGCCAGGTCGGGGCCCGGCGGCCAGGCCTCGTCCGCTCCGAGCTGGAGCGCAAGCGCCCGCCGTCGTTCGTATTCCTCGACCACGATCAGGCGCCGGGCGCCGTTGCGACGGGCCAGAAGACCCACCAATAGGCCGACCACGCCCTGGCCAAAGACCAGCACCCACTCGCCGACTCGGACCGGCTGATCGAGCAGACAGTTGAGCGCCGTCTCCAGGTTGGCCGCGAGCAGCGCTCGCTCGGCCGGCAGGCCAACTGGCAAGCGCCAAGCGAGGCTGGCCGGGAGGACGTACGCCGTCTGATGTGGATGGAGCGCGAAGACGAGGTCGCCAGGCTGGAAGGGGCCGGACTCGGGTCCGACGGCCACAACCCGTCCAAGGCTCGCATACCCGTACTTGATTGGAAACTCGAAGCCGCCCGCCACGGATGGCAGGTCGAGGGTCGTCCCCGGCGGCACCTGGCCTCGATAGACGAGCATCTCGGTGCCCTGGCTGATGGCCGAGGCGATCGCCTCAACCTGAAGCTCGCCTGGCCCTGCGGCGCGAAACGCCTCATCGCGCAGCTCGACGGTGCGTGGCGCTGTAAACCAGACCGCCTTCGCCGAGTCACCAGTCACGAGTCACGAGCCGGGCGACGACTCGCGACTCGCGACCCGTGACTCGTGACTCGCATCGAGCGCGCCGTCGAAGATGATGTCGTCGCCCAGTCGCCGGACCTCGGTGCGTGAAAAGGTCAGGGCGTCTGTCAGGTCACGGATTCCGAGATCGCCGACCGCGTCCAGGCCTGACCCGACCAGCATCGGTGCTATGCAGACGACCAGGCGGTCGACGAGCCTCGCACGGAGCAGAGACGTCACGATCGCGGCCCCGCCTTCCACCATCACCGATCGGACGCCCCGGGTCCAAAGCTGTCCGAGCAGGTCTGCGAGGTCCAGCCGGCCATCGGTGGCTGTCCGCACGGCCAGGATTTGGGCCCCGCGAGCGCGGACCGCCCGGACCCGGTCGGGCGGCGCGTTCTCGGCGGCCGCGACGACTGTCCGCTGCGGCTCCTCGCTGAGCAAATGGCACTCCAGGGGCAAGCGAATCAACGTGTCGGCGACGATCCGCAGTGGACTGGGCCCGGGCACCAGGCGCACCGTGAGCCGAGGGTTGTCTTTGAGGACAGTGCCGACCCCGACCATGACCGCGTCATGACTTGCGCGCAGCTCGTGGGCCAAGGTCAGCGAAGCCTGGCCACTGATCCACTGGGACTGACCGTCGAGGGTGGCAGTCCTGCCGTCGAGCGTCTGCGCGAACTTGACGGTTACGCTGGGCCGATCAGCGGACGGCGCCGACTCTCGCCCTCGCAGCCCGTCTGAGCGAGACACGCCGGGCTACCCCTTTCGCTACTTGGCGTTCGCCGCGGCCCATCCGGAACGGAGCCCGGCCTCTACTATAGCCCGGCCTGAAGCCCGGCGCGGCCTTGGCAGCTATACTAGCGGCCTTGGGGCTATCTAGTTGACACCCCGATAGGTACCAGCTAGCGTTCCGATGGAAGGGTGAGCCGCCCTCTGGCAGGCCGCCACCGTGAGGAAGGCGTGGACGACCCGGCTCTGGCCAAGCACAAGATCCAACTGACCGTCAATGGTCAGGCGCGCGAGGGCGAGGCAGAGGCGCGCAAGCTGCTTGCAGACTTTATCCGCGAGGACCTCGGGCTGACGGGCACCCATCTGGGTTGCGAGCATGGAGTGTGCGGGGCGTGCACCGTTCTCATGGACGGCGAGCCGGTCCGCTCCTGTTTGCTGTTCGCGGTCCAGGCAGATGGACATGAGCTGTTGACAGTCGAGGGCCTGGCGCCCGGCCCTGACCAGCTGCACCCGATCCAGGAGGCGTTCTGGGAGTGTCACGGACTGCAGTGCGGCTTCTGCACCCCGGGCTTCCTCTTGACGATTAAAGCCTATCTGGAGGAGAACCCGGACCCAACCGAGCGCCAGGTGCGAGAGGCGCTAGCCGGCAACCTGTGCCGCTGTACCGGCTATCAGAACATCGTCAAGGCCACGCTCCGAGCGGCGGAGCTGCTTCGGTCTGCTAGTCCGGCCTGATCGGCCGAGTGAGGACTTGTCGTGGCAGTCCTGATACCCTATTCCTGGCATTCACAGCGATCATGCTAATCGACGCGCTCTTCGTCGTCGTGCTGGGCGAGCAGACAAACGGACCGACGCTCGAGCAGATCGCCGGCGCCTGACGATATATCCTGTATGGCCAGCCGGGCGCGCCGATCGATAGGCGCGGCGTTGCGTCGCGTGGAGGATCCGCGGCTCCTGACCGGGCATGGCCTGTATCTGGATGACCTGAGCCGGCCCGGGCTCCTCCATGCGGCCTTTGTCCGCAGCCCACACGCCCACGCCCGAATCGTCAGAGTCGACACGTTAGCGGCGCGGGGCATCGATCTCGTGCTTGACGGGCCCGCCCTAGCGAGGCAAGCTCGGCCCTTCGGCACACGGCTCGACGCGCCCGGCTACCGTCCGATCGACCGTCCACACCTGGCGGTCGGGCGGGTCCGGTTCGTGGGTGAGCCTGTTGCGCTGGTGGTCGCCGACGGCGCCTACCGTGCCCGCGATGCGGCGGAGTTGGTCGCGGTGCAGTACGAGCCGCTCCCGGCCGTTGCTGACGCCAGATCGGCTCTGGCGGCGGCGGTCCAGCTTCATGAGGCCGCGCCTGGCAACGTGGTGCTCGAGCGCGAGCTCGGCTCGAAGGGATCTGTCGAGGCTGCCTTCGCCGAGGCCGACCTATCCGTGGAGATCGAGATCCGTCATCCGCGGGTTGTCGGCCTGCCCATCGAGACGCGGGCTGTGCTCGCCGACTTCGATACTGTCACCGGGACGCTGATCGTTTGGAGCTCGACCCAAGCGCCGATCGCCCTACGCGAGGCACTCGGCGAATGCCTGGACATCCCTCTCGAGCGGGTTCGGGTCATGGTCCCCGATGTGGGTGGGGGCTTCGGCCTCAAGGCTCAGGTCTTCCCGGAGGAGATCGCGGTGGCCGCGGCGGCTGTTCGGCTGGGGCGGCCAGTCAAGTGGATCGAAGATCGCCTGGAGCACCTGGCCGCCGCCACCCACGCGCGCGATACACTGGTTCGGGTCGAGGCGGCCGCCACACGGCGGGGCGAGATCCTGGCGATCCGGGCCGACGTGCTCTGTGAGGTGGGCGCGTACGGTGTCCACCCGTACGGGCCAATCCTGGAGCCGATGGGCACCGCGACCATGATACCGGGCCCCTACATGGTCTCCCGCTACTACTGCCGAGCGCGGGCCGTGCTGACCAACGCGGCGCCAGAGGGCGCCTACCGTGGCGTTGGGGTGGTGGTTGCCGCGCTCGCGCACGAGCAGCTCCTGGACGAGCTTGCGCGCCGCCTCCGACTTGACCCCGCTGAGGTGCGTCGCAGGAATCTGCTGCGGCGGAACGCCTTTCCGTATTCCTCGCCAACCGGGCACCTCTACGACAGTGGCTCTTACGACGAGACGCTCGATCGCGCCCTGAAGCTTGTCGACTACGAGCACCTGCGCGCCGAGCAAGCCCGTTGTCGGACGGCGGGCCGCACTCTGGGGATCGGCATCGCCTGCTACACGGAGTACACCGGAATGGGTTCGCTGACGTTTCGTGGGCGTGGCATGCTGTCCGTGCCTGGGCACGAGAGCGCCTGGCTGCGCCTCGAGCCTGATGGGAGATTGACCGCTTCGCTCAGCCTACCATCGCTCGGCCAGGGCTTGTCCACGACGCTCGCTCAGGCGCTGGCCGACGAATTCGAGGTCCCTCTCGACTGGGTCAGCCTGATCGGGACCGACACCTCGTTGACGCCGGTCGGGAGCGGTACCTTCGGTAGCCGAGGCGCGGTGGCGGGCGCGGGAGCGTTGCGCGCTGCCTCGGACCGACTCAAAGCGTCCCTGGCGCCGCTTGCGGCCGAGCTCCTGGAAGTGGATCCCGCCGACGTCGACGTCACGGGCGGCGGCGCTCGCGTGCGCGGCGCGCCAGAACGGCGCGTCACGCTGGCCCACCTCGCCGCCTTCGCCAGCCAGCGGCGCGGATCTGAGCTGGAGGTTGTCGAGTCATACGACCCACCGCTTGCGACGTTCTCGAATGCGACGCACGTGGCCGTGGTCGAGGTGGACGTCGAGACAGGGATGGTCGAGCTCGTTCGCTACGCGGTCGTCGAAGACTGCGGGCCGCGCATCAACCCGATGATCGTCGAAGGCCAGGTCCACGGCGCCACAGCGCAGGGCATCGGTGGGGCGCTTTTCGAAGAGCTCGTGTACGACGGTAACGGTCAACTCTTGACCGCCAGTCTGATGGACTATCTCGTCCCGACCAGCGCTGAGGTGCCAGGCATTCAGCTCGAGCACGTCGAAACGCCCTCCCCGCTGACCGTCGGGGGATACAAGGGAGTCGGCGAGGGCGGCACCGTCGGCGCGACCGCGGCCGTCGCCAGTGCCGTCGCCGACGGTCTCGCTCCCCTCGGCGCGCACGTCAACCGGCTTCCCCTGACGCCTGAGCGTGTGAGAGCCCTCATCCGAGCGGCCAGGGGCCAGAGGATGGGAGATGGAGGTAGGGGATGGGGATAGATGATAGGCTTATTGTCATACTGAGCCTTATTGTCATTCGGAGGCTTATTGTCATCCTGAGCGGCGCGAAGGATCTCATGCTCCTTGCCATGCGGTGCCACGTAGAGACTGTCGCCGCGCCCTCGTAGGCGGGGGGGTCTTGCCCGAAGACGTCAGAGCCGGATTCTCTGTTGCGGGGCATGAGATCCTTCGCTCCGCTCAGGATGACAATGGTCCCCCTCGCCCGGAGGCATCCCATGGACCTGGGACTGGCTGGCAAGGTGGCTGTGATCACTGGCGCGAGCATGGGGATTGGCTACGCCTGCGCCGAGACGTTCTTGCGCGAGGGAGCGCAGGTCGCGATCTGCGCTCGCGACGGAAAGCGTCTCGACCAATCCGTCGAGGCGTTGCGAAACGATCCGGGCGGTGCCGTGATTGGCGTTCGGGCCGACATGGGCGTGCGCGACGATGCAAGCGGCCTCATGCGGACGGCCTTCGAGACGTTTGGCGCGATCCACGTCCTGGTCAACTGCGCGGGCTCGTCCCCAGGGGGGCTGTTGGAAGACCTGACTGAGGAGCAATGGTTCGGGAGCCTGAACCTGAAGTTCATGGGCTACGTGCGAGCGATCACCGAGGCCATCCCCTATCTGCGCCGAAACGGCGGCTGGGGCCGGATCGTCAACGTGGTCGGAAACGACGGCGTCAAGCCGTCGTACTGGGAGCTAACCGCCGGCGCGGCGAACGCCGCCGACCTGAACGTCACGCTGTCGCTGGCCGAGCAGTACGGTCGCGAGGGGATCACTGTCAACGCCGTCAACCCCGGGCCCGTCAGCACCGGTCGCTGGGATACCCTCGAAAAAGCATTCGCCCGCGACAAGGGCATCCCCCAGGACGAAGCGCATGAGCTGGCTGTCAAGAGCATCCCGCTCGGACGGATCTGCACACCCCAGGAGGTCGCGGGCGTGGTCGTCTTTCTCGCGTCCGAGCGCGCCAGCTTCGTCAACGGCGGACTGCTGACCATCGATGGGGCTCAGCGCAAAGGCATCATGGATACGTAGTTGAGGTCACATCGATGATTGTGGACATCCACGCCCATCACGTCTCCAACGAGCTTCTCGCGGCGGTCAGGAAGCAGCCGGGCCGGTACGGCGTTCGGCTGCAACCGATCGATGGGGGCGGGGAGCGTCTTGTCTTCGATGACGGGCGCGCGACTCGGCCGGTCTTCGCGACGCTGCGCGAGATGGACCTGCGACTCGGGCAGATGGATGAGAGTGGGGTGGAGGTGCAGTGCATCTGTACGTGGATGGACCTGGTGGGCTACTGGGTCCCGATGCCGGCCGGTGGTCGCTGGGCGCGCCTCCAGAACGATACGCTCGCGCAGACCGCGGCCGAGCAGGCCTCTCGTTTGAAACCCGTCGCCACCGTCCCGCTCCAGGACCCGGCGGCCGCCGTGACCGAGCTGGAGTACTGTGCCAAGGAGCTCGGCATGCGCGTTGTGGAGGTCGGAACGAACATCAACGGCCGCAACCTGGACGATCCGGCCTTTGATCCCTTCTGGGCCACGGCCCAGGAGCTGGACATGCTGGTCTTCCTGCACCCGCTCGATCAGGCCGGAGCGGAAAGGATGCAGAGGTACTGGTTGTTCAACACGGTCGGAAACCTGACCGAGACAACGCTTGCGGCGACCAGCCTGATCTACGGCGCGGTCCTGGACCGCTTCCCCCACCTCAGGGTGTGCCTGGCCCATGCTGGCGGGTTCCTGCCGTACCAGATCGGGCGCTACGATCGCGGCTACGAGATGCATGAGGTGTGTCGAGGCTGCGCCAAGCCGCCAAGCGCCTATCTCAAGCGGTTCTTCTACGACACCATCAGTTTCAGCAACCTGGCCCTGGAGTTTCTGGTCAACGTGGTTGGGGCCGACCGAGTCGTGCTTGGCACGGACTACCCGTTCGACTTCGGCGATCCGACCACTCCCCAGCGGGTCCGTGAGATACGAGGCCTGACGGACGAGCAGCGCCAGGCGATTCTGGGCGAGACGGTCCTGCAAACCCTTGGTGTGGGGTGACCCCCCACAGCCTACTGTCTACTGCCCACTGCCCACTGCCCACTGCCTACCCGCCCTCGTCGTCCAGGCCGACCGCGATCAGATAGCCCCGCGCCCGCTCCATCAGGGGGTAGGCGTTCGCGAACTGCCAGAAGCGGACCGAATGATTGGGCTCGACGAGGTGCGCCAGCTCGTGGACGAGGACGGCGTCGCGGACCCAGTCTGGCATCTCGGCCAGGCGGTGAGAGATCCTGATCATGCCCCGCGAAGGGGTGCAGCTTCCGAAGCGGCTGTTCTGATTGCTCACATAGCGAACGTCCGAAAAGCGAAGCCGCCCGCCGAAATAACGCCGGTTTAGCTCGCGGGCCCGGTCGACGAGGCTGCGGTCGCTGTTCAGGTCGCGGCGGTGTCGTTTGGCCAGGATGCGCGTGCCGAGACGCTCAGCCCACTCGCGTTCCTCGCCGGCTTTCAGCCCGCTCGGGACCTGAACGATCAAGCGATTCCCGTCGAGGCGTGCACTGATCGTCCGTCTTCGGCGGGCGCTTCGCACGAACTCTACAGCCAGGTCGGCCAGCGGATCGCCGTTGGAGGCAGGCTCGTGTTGGTGTGTCGTTGGGTTGCCTCGCGCGGAGTGGCTGAAGCCGTCGCGGTGCCACGAACATTGGCAGGTCGAGTCTACAATACGCGGTTCATTCCAGGAGGTACCGACCCAGCCCGAAACGGGAGGACGTGTGCTGACCGGCATCGACGATGTGCTCATCGCGGTTCCAGACCTGGACTCTGCGACGCGAGTCTTCCCTGAGCGGCTGGGGCTAACCGTCGCGCCGGCCGGCGCCCATCCCGGAGTCGGGACGCACAACGCCATCGCCCACTTGGGTCGCGGATGCGGATGCCGAACTCGTGCTCGGCGAACGCGGGACCGCCTTCGCCGAGCCCGCCCGCTTGGACGTGCTGACTGGCCCGGGAAGCCGGTCGCTCATGGTCGATCCGTCAACCCTGGTGCGTACCCGGATCGAATTGGTCGACACGCAGGCGTAGGCGCGCGTCGGAGTGCCACCACGGCGAGAGGACCGGGACGACGCTCTGACCCAGACTCAGGCTACCCTTATCGATTGGAGCTAGCGGGGCCTTCCTCGGCTATCTGGAAATTGGCCAGCCGGAGGAGAGCTTCCATGACGGCTTCCCAACGTAGGAGGAGATGAGTGCAGCGCTGGGGTCTTGCTGAGGTCTACTACGACACCGCTAATACAAAGCCTTCCGTGATGACGACCGATCGATCAGCGGTCGAGCAACTCCGGGCTTCGCTGCAAGAGCTGCTCCCTTCGGCGCGAGCCGAGGTGACGGAGCCGGACCTTCCGGGAGGGATGCACCGGATGACCTTCGACCGCCTTGGAGGCAAGGACGTGGCGGTCCAACTACTGGCTTCTAGCCAGGCTCTGCGAGCTTGGGTGGCAGCCACTCGGAGCCCAACCGTACGTCTACGAAAAAAGAAAGTACTTCTTTCGCAAGCAGTACGCCGATTAGATGGCGGACCTGATCGTGAGGGCTTCGTCCACCGATCTGAAGGAGCATTAGAACATGTCCGAGCCGGACGTCTTCCAGATCACGGGACTGTACCTGGGCGGCAAGATGGCTCAGGCTGACCTCCGGCTTTGGCTTATCAGTCACCTGGAATGGATCGATGGCGAGGCGCCCAGCGACCAGCGCGAGCTGGCGCTTACGGCGCAGCAGCTCGATTTCTTGGTCCAGGACGGCGAGATGACTGAAGCGGCCTTCCGTGACGCATTGCGTCGTGAGTATCGCAGCGCCGGCAAGCGGCGCGCGTCCCCCGTCCCGTAGCGTGTCAAGCATCTCTGCCCGCCCGCCGCTGCGCCGGTGAGCCTGGCGGCTTGACAGACGAGTGGGCCGCGTCCTGGATGTGTAGTAGTTCGGGGTGGCTCTGTGCCTTGGCATACGAAATGTCTCTACAATGTGAACTAATGTGGAGATTGAGTGGGACGACGATAACGTCGAGCACCTGGCCCGACACGGAATCAGTCCCGACGAGGTCAAAGAGACTCTGGTCCTACGGTTCGCCGGCGCGGTGGCACCGACGCGCCCGATCGCTTTCGGGTACTGGGCCGCACGGCAGCAGGTCGATATCTTGCCATTGTCTATCAAGAGAAGGCTGCAGGGATGATCCGTCCTTTCACGGGTTGGCACATGCGTCGCCACGAGAGGGAAGTCTATGACCGCCAAGTCAAAGACTAGTCTGCGATTACCGCCAGGGCTATCGCCGCCGGAGGAGGCCCGCTGGTGGGATGAGCACCGGGACTACTGGGACACCGTCGAATCGCCCGACGAGGTCGTGCCGCCACAGCAGATTCGCGAAACCAAGGCGGTTAACCTTCGGCTCCCCATTGACATGATCGAGGCGCTAAGAGTCGCGGCAGCGCGACGTGCGCTCCCGTATCAGACCTTGATTCGCATGTGGTTGAAGGAGCGGCTGGACGCCGAGGCACCGAGGCGGAGCTAGCGCGTTACGCGTCCCTATCCCCCATCCCTATAAGCCACTGGTCGATCGCCAGGTAGTCCAGGCCGCCCTGCACGAAGGTCTGGATCGCGTCGGCCGCGGTCGCGACGATCGGCTCCTCATGCATGTTGAAGCTCGTGTTGATCAGGCTGGAGCGGCCGGTCAAGCGGCGGTACTCCTCGAGCAGGGCGTAGAGGCCGGGCGAGATGTCTCGTTCGACCAGTTGAGGGCGGGCGGTCCCGTCGACGTGGATGGCGGCCGGCGCTAATCGACGCATCTCGGCTGTGCAATCGAACGTGATGGTCATGAACCGCGCGGCGTGCTCGGCGCCGGCCACGCGCTGGTAACAGCGATCGCGGTCTTCGAACAGGGTGATCGGCGCGAAGGGCATGAACTCGCTCCGGCCGAGCCGAGCGTTCAGCCAATGGTTGACCGATGGATCGGCGGCGCTGCACAGGATGCTGCGATGGCCGAGCGCGCGCGGGCCATATTCGGACGCGCCGGTGACGCGCCCGACCACCTTGCCTTCCGCCAGCAGCTCTGCGACGCGCCGCTCGATGTCCGGGACGTGCTCGAACGGCAGTCCCGACGACCTCAGGCTGGCCTCGATCTCGCGCCGATCGAGGCTATTGCCCAGGAAAACGTGCTGGAGCGGCCGCGGCGCCAGGGTGCCGTTACGCTTACTAAGCCAGTACAGGGCCCCCCCGACGCCCGTCCCGTCGTCCCCCATGGCCGGGTGGATGAAGGTCCCCTCGATGCCGTCCATCTCGTGGACACGCTGGTTTAGCTTCACGTTCGCCGCGACTCCCCCGGCCAGAACGACGTTGCTGATCCCGTGCTGGCGAACATATGGGCGCAGCATGTCGACGACGATGGTCTCGAGCGCAGCCTGATACGCGGCCGCGACGTCCTCACGTCGATATCGCGCCGCCAGGCGAGGGGCGACGTGGAAGTCCATTGCCCGCAGGAACCGAAAGTCGCCCTCGCTGCGCTGGAAGCGGCGCAGAACCTGGGGAAGCAGCAGCCCCGCGTCGCCGAAGGCCGCCAGCCCGACGACCTTGCCTTCATGACGGCTCCAGCGGAAGCCCAACGCGCGTGTCACCTGGGCGTAGAAAAGCCCCAGCGAGTGGGGGTAAGGGACTCGTTTGAGCAACCGCATCCGGCCCCGATCGCCGAGCCAGATGCTTCCACCCAGCCCGCTGCCGTACCAGTCGAAAGTGGCGACCAGGGCCCGATCGAAGGCCGAACAAAAGTATGCCGAGGCGGCGTGGGTGGCGTGATGGGGCAGGCGGACGATAGGGACTCGGTCCAGCTCGCAGGCCCGCAAGCCGCGCATCAGGGCCACGTTCCAGTGGCGATGGCTCCAGGTCGTAAGCGCGAGCCACCCGAGGTAGTAGGCCTGGTGCCTGAGCCAGCCGGGTGGGTCGTCGAGCTGGCGGCGGACGGTTGCCAGGTCGGCCAGGTAGCCGGCCAGCTTTTCTCGGCCCTCGCCGCGCCAGTCGAAGAACGGGTATGTCACGAGATCGACGTCACGGGGTGACAGGCCGGTCTCGCGAAAGATGGTCTCGACCGCCCGCGCCGGGAAGCCGGACTGCTGCTTGACCCGCGTCAGCCGCTCTTCCATGACCACCCTGACGATCTGGCCGTCCACGACCAGCGCCGCGGTAACGTTCTTGTCCAGCGCCGAGATCCCCAGGATGGTGGTCATGTAGCGTCGTTCAACGTTCAACGTTCAACGCGGAACGTTGTACGACGTAATCGCCGAGGGTTGTGGAAGTGACACGTCGGCTGTCGAGCAAGTAGCGGCACGTGTCGACGACACGGGTCATGATCCGGTCGGCGTCGGCCCGGGTGCGGATGAACGGCCGGCCGCCCGCGGCTAGCTCATTCGAGTGGAACATCATGTTCAGCACGCCGCCGGGCGATCGGGCCAGGAGTTGCTCGGCTAGACGGAGCATTGCCTCGGCCGAGCTATAGGTGGGGCGCAGCCAGACCGGACGGATTGGCCGCACCAGGCTCCAGGCCGACTTAATCGGGCCCGGCAAGCCTAGCAGCTCGAGCGAGCAGAGCTGCAGGTAGTTGCGCAGCAGGCGGCTGCGACCGAGCCACTCAGCGCGGTTCAGTCCGATGCTAACGGGGACTTCCCACAGGGCGCCGGTTACGAGATGGGGATCGCGAGGCGCGGCCGCGAAGTCCGGCCCGTGCTCGATTCGCCAGGAGACGTAGGGTGTCACGCTTGAATCGGCGCGGTAGCCATGCTCGGCGAGCAGGGCGAGGTCCTCCGGGCTCAGCTTCCAGCGCCCGGCGCGATACGAGATGGGGCGCGGAAAGTGGGCCGAGATCGCTCGTGTCAGAACGCGCAGCTTTTCGGCACGGGCCTCCAGGGGTAGCCGCATCAGCGAGGTCTCGTCCGGGACACCGCGGATGAAGGGCGGCGTCTCCTCTGGGTGCAGGTGGGCGCCGATCTCGCACTGGTAGTCTCGCTTGAGCTGCTCGAGCACCTTCAGTGAGGTCGGATCGCTGATCACGCTATGGGTGACCAGCAACGTCAGCTTGATGTCGGGGATGCGACGTTGCAGCTCCAGCAGGGCGGGGATGTTGTTCAGCGTGCCAGCGGATGCCTGGCGGCGCCTTGGCAAGTCTGGCTCGGTGTCGATCGTGATCAGGAGTGGTGTCATGCCGGGCTACCAGTGCAGACGATAGACGGCGACGTCGCCGTAGTTCTTGTGGCGGACGACGAACTCTCGGGTGGCGCGAGCGTCCAACTCGTTGTAGAGCAGTTTTTCGATCGGTTTCTCGGTGGCGATCTTGGCGTCGGTGATTACGAAGTCTGGGCGCGTCTCAGCTAGGAATTGGCTCACAGTCATGTGGTACTGGCGCTCGAGCCGCTCGTAGACGTAGATGTCGATATAAGGATGGGTCCGCAAGCCGATCCAGTAGACGGGCGGGGCCAGGATCTTGGCGCCGGGGCCTGCCAGCCGGTCAAGCTGGGCGGTGAGCATCGCGTACTCCTGGCCCTCGCGATAGCGTCGGGCGCGGATGTAGTTCTCCCAGGCGCGATCGCCGGCCTTGAGCGGGTAGAGAGCGGCCAGGCCCACGAGGAGCACGAGCGCGAGATGCTGGGCAACGCGGCTCTGTAGGGGCGCTGCTTGCTGCGCCCTCACGGGCACGGCAAGCCGTGCCCCTACGCCGCGGGCGACTCGTTCGATCAGTCGCGCCACGAGGAGCATGTAGAACGGGTAGGTCAGAACCATGTAGTACTTCGACTTCATGCTGACGGCAACAAGAAAGAAGACGAACGCCGCCGCCAGGCCAAGCATCATCAGCCGGGCCGGGTGTGAGCCTCGCGCGGCCGACCAGAGCCCGGCCCCTAGGCCGAGCAGCACCAGCCCAAGCTCGAGCGGCTCCTCGCCGAAATAGTCCTGGTAGCGGGCGAGCTCGTTGCGCAGCACGCCCGCTAATCCGAGTGCGGGCCGTGCCAGCGGGGGCGCCTTGTCCACTCCCAGCCAGTAGCTCATCCCAGCTATGAAGCCGGTCGGGTCCGGAAGCACTCGCACCGCCAGGTAGTAGGCGGCGGCCAGCCCAAGTCCGGCCACGAACAACAAGCCCTCTGGGCGTTGAAGGAAGCCAGGCCAGCCCTGGCGAAGCGGGAAGACCATCCCCACAAGCGGGATGAACGCGAGCGTGTTGAGGTGGGTGTCGACGGACAGGCCGAGCAGGATGCCAGCCAGCAGCGCCCAACGGCCCGAACGACCGGGGCTGACGGCCAGCTCGGCCAGCAACAGCGCTCCGATCACGAGCGTCGCGACCTGGATGTCGGGCCGCAAAGTGTGGCTCGACACCAGGAATGGGTCCGACACCGCGAGCAGGGCTGTCGCGGCCAGGCCCACGGCGCGGTTCCAGTACAGCCTCCCCGCCAGGTAGACGACGATCAGCAGCGCGCCGCCCCATAGCAGCGAGGTCAGACGGGCCTGAAATACGCCGACGCCGGCCAGCTGGAAGATGATCGCCGCGCTAGCGCCTTGCAGGCCACCGGTGCCCCAAGTCGCGAAACCACGATGGGCATTCATTCGCTCGGCCGTCGGGTCGACACCAGAGGCGACCCAGAACAGATTGGCCTCGCGACCCTCGTCATTGACGAGCGGCGGCCAGCGGGTCAGCCCCGGAACGAGCGCCAGCGTGTAGGCCAGGATGACGAACAAGACGGCGACGTCCAGGACTGAGGACTGAGGACTGAGGACTGAGCGCCGCCAGTCGCGTGCCAAGTCCATGCCTTGCCGTCCCTGTTCCCGGGGGCTCGGCGGCGACTCGATCATCTCAGTCCTCATGCACCGTCCTCATTCCTCATCCCTCATCCCTCATTCCTCATTCCTCAGTTCTCATTCCTCAGTCCTCAGTCCTCAGTCCTCAGTCCTCAGCACCACGTACCATCCGTCCTCGTACGCCACGCGCCAGGCTGGGGGTAGGTTGGCCAGCGAGAGGCTGTAGGCGGCAACGCGGATCACCTCGAGCTGCGCCGCGGCCTCCAGGCGAACCTGGTTCCAACCGGCGCTCAGGGGCACGTCCCGACGGACGTCCGACCAGGCGTCGCGGGGGAGCTCGCTATCGGCGACGGCGATCTCGGTCCCATTTACCACCAGCGTCCCCGGCCTGGCCGGACTCCGGCCTCGCCGCTTGGCGCGCAGGACTACGGTCGCCGTCTGGTCGGCCGGGCTCCAGATCTCGAAGACCGCCCGGTCGCCGGGCTCCAGCGCGAGGAGCTCGAAATGATTCGTCTCGACCAGGCGTGAGGCGGTGGTGGCCGCTGTCCCCGCATTCTGAATCGCGCCCGCCGGGAGGTCGACCGCGGCCAGCTTGTCCCCCTGCCGTTTGAGGATCACGTACGTCGCGCGATATTTCTCGGCTACCCGCGCCAGCTCGGTCGGGTCCCCTGCATAAGCCGCGTGGAGGTCGGCGCGGCGCTCGGCCTCGCCGTGCCCGGTCATTCGCTCGACGTCGAAGGCGAGCTTGATCGCGGCGGTGCGATGAAGGTAGACGACCTTCTGGCCCGAGTAGTACCAGACCAGCGTCGCCTCCGGCGTTGGGACCAGTACCGTGCGCGGTCCGTGGGCCCTGGCG
>DASPXK010000302.1:0-17311 GCA_035637315.1 Chloroflexota bacterium | reverse complement strand
GCCGCAGACTGTGTTGGCGACTGCAAGGCCGGCGCGGACATCTGGAAGGGTAAGGGCGCCTGCATCGGCTGCCATACGATCAACGGCGTCGGTGGCCAAACGGGCCCAGAACAGTCGCACATCGCGACGGTCGGCGCAACGCGCAAGTCGGGCGTGTCGGCGGAGGACTATATCCGCGAGTCCATCCTCCAACCCAACGCCTTCCTTGTGCCTGGCTACCCGCCCGTCATGCCGAGCTTTCAGGGCGTGCTCTCCGACAAAGAGATCGACCAGATCATCACCTACTTCACGACCTTGAAGTAGCTTCCCCATGCCCGGAAACGTTGGGCCGGCGGTCGGGCTAGGTTTTGGGCACGCCGTGGGCGCCGGTCAAAGTTTTGGATCCGCCGCCATCCTCTTGACCTCCGCGTCTCGGCGGCGGTATAGTGAGAGTGCGAGGGTTGCGACCTCGCGTCCATCTGAAGATCGGTTAGAGGGAGGAGCGCATGCGACTCATCAAGCCGATTGTGTTCCTGTCGAGATGGCAGGTGGATATATAGGCCCCGCGCAATTGAGGCGTGCGCGGGGCAGGCGAGCGGGGTCCGAACGCTCGCGCCGACAGCGTGGACGCTCCAGCGTAAGCTGGTAGCGGCGAAGCAAAGGCCGTGTAGGCCAAAGTACCGAGCGTGGGCGACAGGACCAGAAGCTGATCGGAAACCGAGAGTTGAACTTCAGTGGCGCCCCGACCGGTCGGGGCGCCACTTGAGCTTAAAGTGCTCCGCGTTCGGCTGGTTAGCTCGGAGCTATCGCCCCGAGCGCCCGGTGCCCTGCTCGAAGAATGCGGGGGAGCCCGCGTTGAAGAGGGGTCGCTCGCCGGAACTCGAGCCGCTCGCGGGCGCGGCGCTGGCCGTCTTTTGTTCGCCGCTCGGCGCGGGGGGAGCCAGGAGCTGGACTGGGGGGGCGCCCGACGTTGCCGTCGCGGCCAGCGAGGTTCCGGGTCCGCTGGCGGCGCTCGAAACTTCTCGGCCCCGCGTGTCCTTCAGCTTGACGTAGACGTTAGCCCCCGCCGCGCTGACCGTCTTGGTGGCCGCGTATGGTTCCCAGCTCGCTCCGCTGAAGTCACTCCGATCCGAGACCATCACCTGCACAGCCCGTCCAATCTGGTCGCCGGTCCCGTCAGGAGCACACTCCTCGTTGGTCAGGCGTAGGGTGAGGCCGCCGCCGCTCGGCTCGACGATAACCGGTAGGACGTTCGGACGGCAGCCGAAGTCGATCGTCCAGAGCTGGCCGTACGGCCCGCCCTGGACATAGGCGACGCCCATCTCGCGCCAGGTCGGTCGGAGCACCACCCGGCGGTGAACAGCGTCGCCGAGGAGGAAATTGGCAGCCGCCTCGGCCGTGGCGCGAGCGGAGATCACCTCGATCACGAGCCAGGCCGAGCTGGGCGGCGCCCCGTAGCCGCTGCGAATCGCGCGCTGCTGTGGAGTTGAGCCGTCGCGCCCCTCGTGCTCCATGTACCCGTTGGCGACCATGTCTCGCGTGTGGGCCTGGGCGGCGGTTGCCAGCTCCGGACTCATGGCGACCGGGTTCAGTCCCTGAGCGATGCGGGCCTGATTTATCAGGGCCGCCAGCCGCTCTTCGGGACTCGACGCCTGCTGCGCGTTCGCACTCGTCGGGATGCTCAGCCCCAGGATCACGAGCAGGGCGAAGAGCGAGATCGAACGACGAATCTGACGGCTCCTTCGGTTGTAATTGGGCCTAAGTCCAGTCTTGACCGCGAGCCGGCGCCCAGGGTACCACACCTGCGGGCAGCTTGTGAACCCCCTCCCGGCGTCCGGAACTCTAGTTCCGGTACAGCGCGACGATTCAAGAGTGCGCTGAGCGGTCTCCGAGGCTATTAGCGACCGGTTGGAGCCGGACGAGTACTCGCGGCGCCGCCGGGTTAGCAGGCGCGTGGGGAGCATGAATGTATCAGGCCCTCTGCGGCCTGGGAAATCGGCATGCTATCCTTGCGCCGCTCAGGGTGGCTAGTGGAGGCAACGCGCGCAAGTGGCGGCGGAACAGACGGAGTTCGGGCCGGTTGGTCGGTTGGACGCTGACGCGGTTGGACCGCCGGGTCAGCGGGCATTTCGGCTGCGCGTAACCCGTGAGGGCTCGTCGGCCTGGCTCTGGATCGAGCGGGAACAGCTGCAGGCCCTGGCCATGCTGATCGAGCAGCTACTCACGGGCCTGCCGGCGCTCGACTTCCGCGCGATGCAGGCCGAGCGCCCGGCGCGGCCCAGTAAGAAGGCCAGCTCGGAGGTGCCGCCAGATCTGGAGTTCAAGGTGGGCCAGCTTGCGCTCGGCTTCGACGAGCGCGAGAAGCTCTACCTCCTGCTGGCGCACGAGATCGAGTCAGATCCGGCCGGCCCAGCCCGCTTCAGCTGCCAGGCCACGCGCCAACAGCTCCGGGCGCTGGCCGAGAGCATCGCCCCGCTGCTAGCCGCTGGCCGCCCGCGGTGTGTGGTCTGCGAGGCCCCGCTCGGGCCCGCCAAGCACGTTTGCCCACGTGCAAACGGGCATGCCGCCCGCGCCGCCGAGGACTGATCCCCCACAAACCTGAGCCCCCGGCCTGTGCTCCAGTACCGCGACCGTTAGGGAGCGGCAGGCTCCGTACTGTGCCTGCACTCGCTAACGGTCGCGATACTGGGGAAAGCGGTCAGGGGGTTAGCTCAAATGCAAACAGTCTGCCCGCCCCAGGATCCGTGACGTAGAGACGCCCGTCAACGACCGCCAGCCCGAACGGCATCGCGAAGCCGGTCTCGATCTGCCCGAGCTGCCGGCCGCCCGGACCGAAGACACGCACCCGGCGTTCGGACGGCTCGCTCACCACCACGGCGCCCCCTGACGTCAACGCAAGACGCGGAGAGTCGATCGTGTCGCTCTTGGCGATCGGCCACCTGTCCAGCTCCTTGCCCGTCGCGTCGAAGACCTCGATTCGTCCCAGCTCCGGCAGCGCCACGTAGATCTGGCCGTCGCCATCCACAGCCACGTCGGTGGGCTGTTCGAGCTCGCCTGCTGACGTCCGCGGGCCAAGGGCGCCGAGCTGCTTGCCGTCCGTGGATGCGATGACGATTCGGTTTCGGCCGGTGTCGGCCACGTAGATCCGCCCATCAGGTCCCAGGTCGATTCCGCGCGGATGGTATGTCCCCCACTCAGCGCCGAACGATCGCTCGACCTCTCCGCCTGGGCTCACGCGCACGACTGCGCCGCGCTCGGCGTCGAGCAAGTAGAGAAAGCCGGACTCGTCAGCGGCCAGATCCCAGGCCTGGACCTGACCCGACGGGCTGCTGGCCCCGAGCGGTGCCAGCGCACGCTGGTCCTCGTCGAGTCGCAGCACCCGACCGCCTTGCTCCACGACGAACACGCTGCCGCCTGGAGCGGCGGCCACGCCCCGAGGAGCCCGTTGGCCACGACCAACGTCGAGACTGAACAGGGATGATAGATCGAGCGGCCCTGCCGCACGCTGCTGGCCATTCCCTGGTCGTCCGAAGACGCCGCTACCGCCGGGAGGAGTGGACTGGCGTCCCAGGCGCGGCAAGCTGGCCACGCGCGGATGTTCGGCGCGCCAGTCGTCGACCGTGAGGACGGGCCCGTCGCTGTTCGCACGCCGCTCCTGCTCCCCCCGCCAGGCATCGAACTCGACGTAATCCAAGGCTGGTTGGCGCGCCTCGGCCGCGGCCTGGGTGGTCATCCAGTCGCTGTAGACCTGCCAGTTTGCCCAGCCAATGGCGGGAACCGCGACCGCCGCGGCAGCCCGCAGGACGGGGCGGAACGCTGTGGCCCGGAGCAGCCGGTCGATGGCGAGTCCGGCGAACAAGTGGTGAGCCGGCAGCGCCGTGATCGCCCGCGCGAGGTCCGGGATCCCGGTCGTCAGCACCTGCGTGAGGCCGATCGGGACCAGCAGCATGGCAAGCCAGAGCGCCCACTGGGAGAGGCTCCAGATTGACAGGGCCAAGCCGGCCACGTACAGGCTCCCAGCAAAGCCATCCAGTGGGGCGCGGTTCGGCGCCAGATAGCGCGCGTTGCCCTCCAGGCTCGGGTCGAGGATGAGGAACGCGCGGACCGTTCGCGTGACTTGATTTGCTAATAGGGCGGGCATCTGAGCCGGGGATACGCCGCGCAAAACGGACCGTCCCTCGACGTAACGCTGGACCGCCCCCCAGTGCTCGTACATCGCCGGCAGGCGCGGCAGCACCACCAGGCCGCAGACCGCGATCATGAGTGCCGAGCCTTGAAGCAGTCGGCGGGACTCGGCTCGGCGCCGCCACAGCCAGAGCGGGAGCGGCGCGAGCAGCATGGGCAGGATGAGGACACCGGCGAGGAAGCCGTACCAGCCCATGCCGGCCCACAACCCGGCTGACACCCAGGGCCACCAGCCCTTGCTCACCAGGGCACGCTGGAGAGACCACGCCGCCAGCAGGGCGTACAGCGCCACGAAGACGTTCACCTCGCCGTTGCGCGAAAAGAAGAGGGTCCACGGACTCATGGCCAGCAGGCCGGTCGCGGACCACGCCGCCAGAGGCGAGCAGCGCGCCCGGCAGACCAGGTAGAAGGCGGCCAGCATCAGGACGCTGGCCAGGGCGACGGATAGGCGGAGTGCGAGGTAGCCTCGACCGAACAGTGCGACGAACAGGAGCGACGGGTAGAGCTGGAAGGCGGGATTGCCGTCCCAGGACAGGTCAAACGGGCCGGGCCCATGCCCGGCCAGGATGCGGTACATGGTGCCCAGATGGTCGGCCTCGTCGGGCAGGATGTTGGGCTCGACGTCTTCTGCGCCGGTGACCCGCATCAGCAGCGCGGCCAGCAGCAGCGCGGCGAGGGCGGTGAGCTCGAATCGGCGTGCGTTCAGCAGCCACCGCTCCGCGATCGGCCCCAGCCAAACGCGCCCGGCGGCATGCCCCTGGGCCGTTGCATGCGCCATCTGGTGAGCCCTCGCGCAACTGTATCATGCGCGGCTCGTGACGCTTGGCTCCTGCCGGCTGTGGCGGCTCGAGCAGGACATGTAAAATTCGAGCGGTCGGTGTGGGTTGTGAGGCCCCGGCCGGCTCGCGGAGACGAGAACTCAAGTGAGACACAGCGTGGACGAAGCGCCAACGGAAACCGGAGAGCCTGTCGACGCCGGGCTGTCTTTCGGAATGATTCTCGGTGAAGAGCGCTATCGCGCCGCGATGAGCCAGCGGCAGCTGGCCGAGGCGGCCGGCTGCTCGCGGCAATACGTCGAGCAGCTCGAGAGCGGACGCCGCCGCGCGCCCTCGGCGCGGACAGTCCGGGCTCTGGCCGATGCGCTGCGGCTTGAAGGGGCGGAGCGGCGGCGGTTGTTTGCAGCTGCCAGTCTCGAGGACGGAGCGAGCGCCAGCGCGACGCCGCTCGAGGCGCTCCAGGAGCTGGCCGAGTCGACGATCGCGGCGCTCCGCTACCCGGCCTACGTCCTGGTCGGTCCGTTCCAATACGTGTCGGCCTGGAACGCCATGGCCGGGCCTGTCTTCGAGATCAGCCTGAACCAGCCGCCGCGCGGCGCCACGTCACTTCTAGAGCTGGTCTTCGAGGCCCCGCTCCGGGTCCGCATCGATCCCTGGGGAAGGCTGGCCCAACTACTGGTCGCCGCTTTCAAGCGTGATACGCGACACCTCACTCATCGTCCTGAGTACAAACCCTTCGTCGCGCGCCTCCGACGGCTGCCGGACCTGGCCGGCCTGCTCAGGTCGGTGCCGCCCGCGGACCACAGCTCTTCCAGCATCCCATTCATACTCAACCACACTCGACTGGGACCCTTGTCGCTGCGGGCCGCGGTCACCCTGTTCCCCGAGAGCCATGAGATCAGGATCGTCGGCTTCGTCCCGGAGGATGCGCGGACCGCCGAGCTGCTCGAGAAGCTGGCCGCCCAGAACGCAAGCGGGCCAGCGGTGTCGACCACCCGGCCGCCCCGTCGGTAGGCCCGCGACGGGCATCCTGGGCATGTGCCATGCACTTCGATTGCCCTGGCGCGGTCGGGGCGCGCGCTGATACCCTGCTTCCCCGATGACCAAGTTCGGATTCGTCATCGACCAGCGAAAGTGCATCGGCTGCCACGCCTGCACGGTGGCCTGCAAAGCCGAGAACGACGTCCCGCTGGGGGCGTTCCGGACCTGGGTCAAGTACGTCGAGAAGGGAGAGTTCCCCAACTCGCGGCGATACTTCGCGGTCCTGCGGTGCAACCACTGCGACAACGCGCCCTGTGTCAACATCTGTCCCACCGTCGCGCTGTACACCCGCCCGGACGGGATCGTCGACTTCGATCCCAGCCGATGCATCGGCTGCAAGTCGTGCATGCAGGCCTGCCCGTACGATGCGTTGTACATCGACCCGAACACCCACACCGCGGCCAAGTGCCACTACTGCGCCCACCGAACTGAGGTTGGGCTCCAGCCCGCATGCGTGATCGTCTGTCCGGAGCAGGCGATCATCGCCGGCGATATGGAAGACCCCACCAGCGAGATCTCGCGCATTTTGGGGCGTGAACAGACTGTCGTCCGCAAACCCGACCAGGGCACCAGGCCGAAGCTGTTCTACCTCGGCGCCGACGCAGCGGCGCTGACGCCGGGCGTGGCCTACAAACCGAGTACATACATGTGGGCCGAGAGCCAGGTCCAGGCTCCTGATAGGGTGTTGCCAGTCGTCTCCGTCCCTCAGAACGGCGCGCCGTCCCTGATCGAGCCAATCGGGCCCAACGACTCGCCCGGGCCGCTGCTGCTCCCGCCTCGAGCGCCGCCCCTGGCGGCCCGCACGAGGAGCCGGTTCGCTCGGGTTCGCGAGGTGTACGACGTGTTCCACCCGGCGCCATGGGGCAGGAAGGTATCCGCCTATCTATGGACTAAATCGGTCGCGGCCGGCGCGCTGATCGTCGCGGCGTTGGGGGGCGCGCTCGAACCCGCTCCGATGGGTCAGCTCAACGCCACCGTCGCGCCGACCCTGGCGGTGTTGTTCACGCTCATCACGACCGCCCTGCTGGTGTTCGATCTCAAGCGTCCGGAGCGGTTCCTGTACATCCTCTTCAAGCCGAACTGGAGGTCCTGGCTGGTGTGGGGCGGCTGGATCCTGCTGCTGTACGGCGGAATGTCGACGCTCTGGCTGATCGGCGGGCTGCTGGGCAATCAAGCGCTTGTTGACCTCGTCCGCTGGCCGGCCTTCGCGTTGGGGGTGGCGGCGGCGATCTACAGCGCCTTCCTGTTCGGTCAGGCTGAGGGACGCGACTTCTGGCAAAGCCCACTCCTTGCCTGGCAGCTCGCCGCGGCGGCCCTTCTGGCGGGGGCGGCCATGCTCTTGCTGGCCGCGCGTGCGCGCGGCGCGCCGGTCGATGTGAGGCTGCTCGAGGTGACGCTCCTCATCGGGGTCGCGGCCACGCTGCTGTTCGTCGTGGCGGAGGTCTTGACGCCGCATCCCAATCACGACGTAGCGGAGACCGCCAGACTGCTCTCGTGTGGGCCGATCGCGCCTGTCTTCTGGGGCGTCATCTGCGGGCTTGGCCTAGCGTTGCCGCTGGCGCTGCTGGCGATCGGCCTGGCTGTGCCGTCGTTCGCCGCCCTCGGCGGTGCGGTCGCCGCGGTCCTGGCTTTGGTCGGCCTCTACCTTTACGAGGACCTCTGGGTCAGAGCTGGGCAGTCGATGCCCCTGAGCTGAGGCACGAGGAATGAGGAATGAGGATGGCGGACCGCCGCCCGGTGTCCCCGTAGGGGCACGGCATGCCGTGCCCTCAGCTGAGAGGGCCGGCGTCGAGTTGGCCGCCTTCCCGCCCAAAGAGAAGTGGGACGACTGGGTCGAGCTCGAGTCGACCCAATGGCCGAAGAGGGTCGAGCGGCATTACATGCTGGTGCCGACGATCTGCTTCAACTGCGAGGCGGGCTGCGGACTACTGGCGTATGTCGACAAGGAGACGCTCCAGGTCCGCAAGTTCGAGGGCAACCCGCACCACCCCGGCAGCCGCGGCCGGAACTGCGCCAAGGGCCCGGCCACGCTCAATCAGACCTATGATCCAGAGCGGATCCTCTATCCGCTCAAGCGAGTGGGTCCGCGCGGCGGCGGCCAGTGGGAACGGACGACCTGGGACGAAGCGCTGGAAGCGATCGCGGCCGAGATTCGTCGGGCGATCGAGGAGGATCGTCACAACGAGGTGATGTACCACGTCGGGCGGCCGGGCGAGGACGGCTACGTCGAGCGGGTACTCCAGGCCTGGGGGGTGGACGGACACAACAGCCACACCAACGTCTGCTCGTCGGGAGCTCGACTAGGTTACGACCTCTGGCAGGGTATGGACCGCCCCTCGCCCGACCATGCCAACGCCCGCTTCATCCTGCTGCTCTCATCGCACCTCGAGACGGGCCACTACTTCAACCCGCACGCCCAGCGGATCATGGACGGCAAGATGCGGGGCGCGAAGCTGGCGGTGATGGACCCTCGGCTCTCAAATACGGCCTCTATGGCCGACTACTGGCTGGCGCCATACCCTGGCACAGAGGCGGCGATCTTGCTGGCGATCGGCAACGAGATCATTCAGCACGACGCCTTCGATCGTGACTTCGTGCGCCGCTGGACAAACTGGGACCAGTACCTGCGCGAGGAGCGGCCGGAGTTGGAGCTCTCGTTCGACAGCTTCGTGGCCTGCCTGAAAGGGCTGTACGCCGACTACACGCCCGAGTACGCCGAGCGCGAGAGCGGCGTTGCGGGCGACGTCATCCGCGAGCTAGCGGTCGAGATCGCGAGGGCCGGCTCGGCATTCTCGACCCACGTCTGGCGCGGCGCGGCGAGCGGTAACCTGGGCGGCTGGCAGGTGGCCCGCTGCCTCGAGCTCCTGAACGTGCTCACGGGCAGCATCGGCACCCCGGGCGGGACATCGCCCAACGGCTGGGACAAGTTCGTGCCGGCCCCGTTCAAAACTCCCCCGCCCCAGAAGGTCTGGAACGAGCTGACTTGGCCGCGCGAGTATCCGCTCGCCCATCATGAGCTCAGCTACCTGCTGCCCCACTTTCTCAAGGAGGGCCGCGGCAAGCTGGCGGTGTATTTCACCCGAGTCTACAACCCGGTCTGGACGAATCCGGACGGTGCCCAGTGGATCGAGGCGCTGCGCGACGAGAGCAAGATCCAGATCCACGCCTGCCTGACTCCAACCTGGAGCGAGACGGCCTGGTTCGCCGACTACGTCTTGCCTATGGGCCACGGCGGCGAGCGCCACGACACCATGTCCTATGAGACCCATAGCGCCAAGTGGCTTGGCTTCCGCCAGCCGGTCACGCGAGTCGCCATGGAGCGAATGGGCAGACAGGTCCGCTTCACCTACGAAGCGAACCCGGGCGAGGTGTGGGAAGAGGACGAGTTCTGGATCGAGCTGTCGTGGCGAATCGACCCGGACGGGAGCCTGGGGATCCGGGAGTACTTCGAGTCGCCGTACCGCCCAGGCGAGAGGGTCACGATCGACGAGTACTACCGCTGGATGTTCGAGAACAGCGTGCCTGGCCTGCCGGAGACGGCCGCCGCGGAGGGACTCACGCCGCTCGAGTATATGCGGCGCTACGGCTCGTTCACGATCCAGAAAGACGTCTACGAGCTGCACGAGAGGCGGCTGACGGAGTCGGAGCTGGAAGGCGCCGAAACCGACCCGCTCAGCGGCGTGATCAGCAGGCGAGACGCCGCGATTGGCGTCCAGATCGACGGCCGGCCCTATGCCGGCTTCCCGACCCCCTCGCGCAAGCTAGAGTTCTACTCCAAGACGCTGAAGGACTGGAACTGGCCCGAGCAGGCGTTGCCCGGCTACATCAAGAGCCACGTCCACTGGGAGACGGTGGACCGCGCGGCAGGCGAGTTCCCGCTGATCGCGACATTCAGGCTGCCGACGTTGATCCACACCCGCTCGGGGAATGCCAAGTGGCTGTACGAGATCTCGCACTCCAACCCGGTCTGGATGCATCCCGAGGACGCCGTCCGTTTGGGACTGGCGACAGGTGACCTGGTCCGGTTGTGGACCGAAGCGGGCTACTTCGTCAGCAAAATCTGGGTTACCGAAGGTATACGGCCAGGCGTCGTAGCCTGCTCGCATCACCTGGGCCGCTGGCGCCTGTCCGAGAGCCAGGGCATGGAGCGCTGGTCGTCGGCGCTGGTGGACCTTCAGGAGCAGGATGACGGGCGCTGGCACATGCGCCAGCTGCACGGCATCGAGCCCTGGAAGAGCGAGGACCCCGACTCACAGCGCGTCTGGTGGAGCGACGCTGGCGTCCATCAGAACATGACTTTCCCAGTCCACCCCGACCCGGTCTCCGGCATGCATTGTTGGCACCAGAAGGTGAAGGTAGAGCCAGCTCTACCCGACGACCACTACGGCGACGTGGTGGTAGAGACACGCAAATCGTTTGAGGTTTACCGGGAATGGCTGGCCATGACCCGACCCGGTCCCGGCCCGGGCGGGCTCCGCCGGCCGCTCTGGCTCCAACGCCCATACAAGCCTGACGCTGCGGCCTACCAGGTATGAGGAATGGGGAATGAGGAAGCGCGCGTAGGGGCGGACCCGCGTGTCCGCCCCATTCTGGGTGCGGGCCCGGGCGGACACGCCGGTCCGCCCCTACCGGTTCTCGCTGACAGAACGCCGTCCGCGGAGCGCCGGGCGGGCGTCTATCGGCTGTTGGCGCGAGTCTTCCTCAAAGAGCTCGACGCTGAGGCGGTCGAGCTGCTAGGAGATCTTCCGGAGCTGGGTCGCGTCTTGCCGTCGCCGGATGACCATGACGCCCTGGCGCGCCTTCGGGCGGAGTTTGCGCGGCTGTTCCTGGTCGAGCTGTCGGCGCACGAGTCGTTGTATCTCGACGATTCAGGAATGTTGAACACCGCTCGGACGGCGAAAGTGCTCGAAACGTGCCGGCGAGCTGGATACGAGCCGCCGCCGGACGCGGTGGTCGGAGCAGCCGACCACATCGCGCTCGAGCTCGACTTCATGGCCTTTCTGGCCGCGTTGGAGGCTGAGGCCCGGCGGGCCGGGGACAGGCGATTGGCGGCAGCGCTGAGAGGCAGCCAGGCGTCGTTCCTGGGCGACCACCTGGCCGCCTGGGCGCCGCTCTTCTGCGCGGGCGTCGAAGATAGCGCCGGCCCGCTCTACGCAGCCGCCAGCGCGCTCGCCCGAGAGTGGTTGCTAACCGATCTCGAGGCGCTAGCTAGCTCGGTCGCTCAGCCGACTGGTGGGTGAGCCTGTGCGAGCGCAACTGCCTCGTCGCGCATCTCGTCCAGGCGCCGCCGCAAATGGTCGCTACCACGACGCCAGCGCTGCCAGCTCTCGGTCCAGCTGGGATACCTGGCTCGCCAGTCGTCGTAGCGCGCCTGCCAGGCCGAGACGCGCTCGGTTAGCGCGTCGATCAACTCGACGACTCGTCCGTCACGGCCGGCGGCCCTGAACAGATGCTCCAGCATCAGTCCGCGGGAGACTGGGGCGGGCGGCGCACCGAGCCGTCGCCCAATCCTGGCGAGATCGTCACGCGACAGGTAAATCCCGCAGCGGGCCGGAACCAGCAGGTAGTGGACCAGGTCGCGAAGGGTCACCTCGCCGGATTGTTCCACGCCTCGTTCTCCAGTTCGTAGGGTCGTATCATACCGGGCGGCGGATCACACCGCAGCCTGCGAGAGGAGGCCCAACGTGGCCACCCTGCGCGAGACGCTCACCGGCATCGTCCCGCAGGCTGCTTCGCCAGCGCCCGGCGCTGAGAGCACCCTCACGCACCTGGAGTGCACGTACTGCGGCGAGCGGCACGATGCCGACCGCCTCCAGAACGTGTGCACCAAGTGTGGCAAGGTCCTCTACGCCCGCTACGACCTGGGGAAGGCGCGGCGTTCGTTGACCCGGGAAGCGCTTGCCGCCAGGCGCTGGGACATGTGGCGCTATCAAGAGGTGATGCCGATCCGCGACCCGAGCAATATCATCGCCCTGGGCGAGGGGATGACGCCGCTGCTGGCCGCTCGTCGGGCCGGCGAGACCATCGGCTGTCCCGGCCTGCTCGTCAAGGACGAGGGCAAGAACCCAACCGGCTCGTTCAAGGCGCGTGGCCTCGCGGCCGCCGTGGCGCGGGCTCGCGAGCTAGGCGCGAAGGCGATCGCACTGCCCTCGGCTGGCAACGCCGGCTCCGCGGCCTCGGCGTACGGCGCGGCGGCCGGAATGGAAGTCCACATCTTCATGCCGCGCGACGTGCCGGCGGTGAACCGCGTCGAGTGCCTGATGTATGGCGCCAAGGTGACGCTGGTTGATGGGCTGATCAACGACGCCGGCGCGCGGGTCCGCGAGCTGGCGCCTCAGTACGGCTGGTTCGACGTCTCGACTCTCAAGGAGCCGTACCGCCAGGAGGGTAAGAAGACGATGGGCTACGAGCTGGCCGAGCAGCTTGGCTGGAGCCTGCCCGACGTGATCGTCTACCCGACCGGTGGCGGAACCGGGATCGTCGGCATGTGGAAGGCGTTCGCCGAGATGGAGCAGCTTGGCCTGGTCGGCCCGGAGCGGCCGAAGATGGTCACCGTCCAGGCGGCGGGCTGCGCGCCGATCGTGCGCGCCTTCGAGCGCGGTGAACAGCACGCCCAGCTGTGGGAGGACGCCCACACTGCCGCGGCTGGGATGCGAGTGCCGGTCGCGATAGGTGACTATCTGATCCTACAGGCGATCCGCGAGAGCCGTGGCACGGCCGTGGCGGTCAGCGAGGAGGAGATCTGCGAGGCCCAGATCGAGCTAGGCCGCCTCGAGGGGATCTACGCGGCGCCCGAGGGCGGAGCGACCTTCGCGGCGCTCAAGAAGCTGCTGGCGACGGGAGCGGCGCAAAGGGACGACCTGGTGGTGCTCTTCCAGACGGGAATGGGGATCAAGTACGATCCACCCGTCTGCTGCGTGGGGCCGACCTGTCGCCAGCAGGGCGTCCCATGCCGCCGCGCCGCGGGCCAGCGTCAAGGATCGCCAGCATGACGGGACGCGTCAGGTGAAGGTCAGTCGAGCATCGAAGAGGATTGTACTGGCCGCCTCGGTCGTCCTCGCATTTCTTACCTTTGCCTGTACCAGCCTGCCGGGCGTGGCCCCGGGCGGATCGCAGGAGGCCACGACGATCCGCATCGCCAAGCAGCCGGGTCTCGGCTACCTCGGGCTGATCGTGATGCGCGAGAAGAAGCTGATCGAGAAGTACGCGCCTGGCGTGCAGGTCCAGTGGAACGAGCTGACCTCCGGGCCCGCGATTCGCGACGCGATCCTGGCCGGCCAGCTCGAGGTGGGCTCCGGCGGCGTGGCGCCTTTCATCCAGGGCTGGGACAAGGGCATCAAGTGGCGAGCGGCCGGAGCGCTGAACGACATGCCGCTCTACTTGAACACGAACAAGCCCGAGATCAACAGCCTCAAGGACTTCAAACCGACCGACAAGATCGCCCTGCCCGCGCCCGGAAGCATTCAACACATCACCCTCCAGATGGCCGCCGAGAAGGAGCTCGGTAACCCGAAGGCGCTCGACGAGAACATCGTGGCCATGGCGCACCCTGACGGCCTTCAGGCGCTGCTGGCCAAGGCCGACATCGCCGCCCACTTCACCTCGCCCCCCTTCCAATACGACGAGCTGAAGAATCCCGCTATCAGACGTGTCCTGAACAGCTACGACGTACTCGGCGGGCCGCACACCTTCAATCTGGTCTGGATGGGCGAGGACTTCAAGACCAAAAACCCGAAGCTCTATAAGGCGTTCGTCGACGCGCTCAAGGAGGCGACTGAGCTCATCAACAAGAATCCGGAAGAGACAGCCAGGCTGTTCGTGGAGGCCGAAAAGGTCAAGAACGCGCCTGACGACATTCTCAGCCAGATGAAATCGGAGGGCATTCGTTTTACCATGACCCCCAACGGGTTCATGAAATACGCCGACTTCATGAAGCGGACGGGGGTTATCGAGAAGACGCCCGGGTCGTGGAAGGACCTGGTGTTCGACAACCTCCAGAACGAGGCGGGCAGCTGAGCGCTTCCCAGGGCAGGCACGCGGGCCTGCCGCAACTGGTGGTCTCGGACGTCACGATCCGGTATGCGACGCATGACCGCCAGGTGACGGCCGTCGAGAATGTCTCATTCCAGGTGGCCGGCGGCGAGAAGTTCGTCCTGCTCGGGCCCTCCGGGTGCGGCAAGTCGACCCTGCTGAAGTCCGTCGCGGGGTTCGTCCCGACCGCCGCGGGCTCAATCGCGCTGCACGGCCGGGTCGTGGATCGGCCCGGGCCGGACCGGGTGGTGGTTTTCCAGGAGTTCGACCAGCTACTGCCATGGAAGACGGTTCTCGGGAACGTCGTCTACGCACTCAAGGTCACCCGTCGAGTTCCAGGCGATCAGGTCGAGCCGCACGCCCTTCGCTTCGTTCGGATGGTGGGACTGGAGCCGTTCAAAGACGCCTATCCCCACACCCTATCGGGCGGCATGAAGCAGCGAGTTGCGATCGCCCGCTCACTGGCGCTCGGTCCCGAGATGCTGCTCATGGATGAGCCGTTTGCCAGTCTGGACGCCCTGACCCGCACGCGGATGCAGGGTGAGCTGAACACGATCTGGCGCGAGACCCGCAAGACGATCTTGTTCGTGACCCACAGCATCCAGGAGGCCATCATCCTCGGCAACCGGATCCTGGTCATGACGCCAGGGCCCGGACGGGTCAGGACGATCCTGGACAACGAGGCGGCGGCCCAGCCACTCGACTCACCCGCGTTCGTCAAGATGCAACAAGTGGTGCACGACTTGCTGGAAGCGGATGGGGCGGATGGTGCCCGAAGGCATGCTTGACGCGGTAGGGGCACGGCATGCCGTGCCCGCGCCAAGGGCCGATCGGCCGGCACGCCCACGGGCGGGCGGCATCTGGCGGCTTGGCGTCGGCGGCGTCCTTCGAAAGCTGCGGATCCTCGTCGTCTTGCTGCTGGCCTGGGAAGCGCTCGTGCGGATGTTCGACGTGAACCCATTGCTCTTCCCGGCGGCCAGCACTGTGGCAGTGGCCTGGTTGAGGGGGCTCGTGAGCGGTGAGCTCGTGGGCTTCGCCGCGCAGTCGCTTCAGGTACTGCTGACGGGCATGCTGATCGGCGTCGGGCTCGCGATCTTGCTGGTGACCCTGGCGACGACGACCCAGTTCGGGCGAGACCTGCTCGAGACCGTCACCTCGATGTTCAACCCCCTACCCGCGATCGCGCTCATGCCGCTGGCGCTGATCTGGTTTGGCTTGGGGACCAGCTCGCTGATCTTCGTCATCATCCATGCTGTGCTGTGGCCGCTGGCCCTCAACGCGTACACCGGCTTCGTGACCGTGCCTCAAACGCTGGTGCGGGTCGGCCAGAACTTTGGGCTTCGGGGCTGGTCCCTTGTGTCTGGTATCCTCCTTCCAGCCGCCTTCCCGTACCTGCTGACGGGCGTCAAGATCGGCTGGGCGTTCGCCTGGCGGACCATCATCGCGGCCGAGATGGTCTTTGGAGTGACCGGCAGTCGGGGCGGCCTCGGCTGGTTCATTTACACGAAGCGCTACGCGCTCGAGACGGCCGACGTCTTCGCGGGGCTGATCACCATCATCGTCATCGGCCTGGTGGTCGAGAACGTGGTGTTTCGGTTCGTCGAGCGGCGGACCGTGGTCCGCTGGGGGATGCAGACGGGCTAGCCGCCGGCACGCGTTATAACTGAGTCGTGGATCGATGAAACAAGGGAGACGAATGGTATGGCGGCCGGCGCAAAAAGGCTGATTCATCTTTCGGCAGACCGTGTCGAACGCCTGAACAAACTGGCCCAGACGCACCAGGTGAGCGAAGACCACATCATTGAGAGGGCGCTGGACATTCTCTTCAGTTTGACCGAAGTCCAAGACGCCTCGAGCGAACGCCGGGGCTGGTCGTTGCTCTCGGAGGACTCCTTGCGGCGGGTGTGGGACAACGACGAGGATGCGCGGTACGACAACTGGCGGGAGCTGTATGGCGCTCCAGCGCGGTGATGTCGTGCTCGTACCATTCCCATTTAGTGACCTCAGTACAACGAAAGTGCGACCAGCTGTCGTAGTCAGCAGCTCCCTCTACCACGACACCGAGCCCGACCTGCTACTGGCGGCTTTGACTTCCAGACTTGCTGCCGCGACGGGCCCTCTGGACTACCCGCTGCGCGATTGGCGCACGGCCGGCTTGCGCTTTCCGTCCGCCTTCAAGGCTTTGCTGTTGACACTCGACCCCAGTCGCGTGCTCTACCGCGTCGGCGCACTCACCTCGCGTGATATGACGCAGGCGAATCAGCGGCTGACGGAAGCCTCGGACTGTAGCGTCGAGTTCGCCTTTCGGTTTCATTGAGCTGCGGACCGTGGTCCGCTGGGGCTTGCAGACAGGGTGACATGACGACTTCTGACGGAACGGACCTGTACCAGCTTCTCGAAGATCTCGGACGACAGCTCTACGTCGAGGCCCAGAAGGACATCCCGCCGGACGTTCGGGCGGCGATCCAGCGGGCGCTCGAGCGCGAATCGAGCCCAAATGCGCGGGCGGTCCTGAACACCATGCTCAAAGCGATCTCGCTGGGCGATGAGCGTGGAATGCTGGTCTGCCAGGACACGGGCATCCCGATCTTCTGGATCGACATCGGGACGCGTTTCTCGGTAGACGCGGCGCGGCTGACCGAGGCTTTGGCCCGCGGCGTCGAGCGGGCCACGCTCGAGCATCCGCTGCGCTCGAGCATCGTCGCTCCCCTGACTCGCCAGAACAGGCAGACCAGCACCGGCTACCGGATTCCGGTCATGCACTTCGACTTCATCCCGGACGCCGAGTACATCGACATCCTGATGATGCCCAAAGGCTCCGGATCGGAGAACATGAGCTTCCTCAAGATGCTCGTGCCGGCCGAAGGTATCGACGGTGTCAAGAAGTTCGTCGTCGACTGCGTAATCGAGTCGGGTGGCAACCCCTGCCCGCCGACCGTTGTCGGAGTAGGCGTCGGCGGCACCTCCGATCTGTGCATGACGCTGGCCAAGAAGGCGACGGCGCGGCCGATCGGCCAGCCCAATCCAGATCCTGAGATCGGCGCTCTCGAGGAGGAGCTGCTGGCCGCCATCAACATGACCGGCATCGGGCCCCAGGGGCTGGGTGGGGATACGACGGCACTGGCGGTGCACATCGAGCAGGCCTGGACCCACATCACGCTCAACCCCGTCGCGGTCAACATGCAGTGCTGGCGCGGCGAACGCCGGCGGGCCCGCGTGTTCCCCGATGGGCGGGTCGAGTTTGGCTACTGATCGAGTGAGTAGCGAGTCGTGAGTAGCGAGTAGTGAGTAGCGAGTAG
>DASPXK010000301.1:0-2822 GCA_035637315.1 Chloroflexota bacterium | reverse complement strand
GAGGCCGCCCGCGCCGCGGCGGCCGGCGCACCGAACCCGTCCGAGCTGCTCATCGGCCTCGTCGGCGGCGTGGTGGCCCTCGCCCTGGGCTGTCTTTTCTTCCTGACCAGCATCACCGACGCGCGCGCCCAGGGCCGCTTGTCCAGTACGGGGGAGTAGGTCAGGCGGGGCGGTAATCGGTATCGCGACCGTGAGGGAGCGGACCCCGCCGCCACACCCACGCGCTCCACGCGACGAACAGCGCCACGTTCAGGCCGGCGTTGAGCAACTGCAGGCGGACCCAGACCTCGGCGCCGAGCAGGGACTCGCGGAGCGGCTCGAGCGAGAAGTCGTGCAAAGCCATGTTCAGGAACTGCGTTGCCGAGATAATCGCGAACGCGGCCATCAGGAAGTAGGATCGTGGAGCGGCCACGGCGAGCAGGGGCAAGACCATGAACGCGTGGTTCTCGTGGGCCCGAGTGGTCACCACGAACCAGCCGAACGCCACGTACGCCGCCATCGCGAGAAGGGCGCCGTCCCGTCCGCGGGGATCGGTCTTCCACAGCCCGTAGCCGTACACCGCGACGGTGAGCGCCGCCGCCAACTGGCGATACGTGAATGGCCCGAGCAGCGGCTCGGCGTCGAAGACGAACTCCGGGCGCGCCTCGGTCGCCAGCCACCAGAGGTTGTGGGCGTTGGCGGACACCACCGGCATGGTGCTCGTGATCAGGCCAGGCAGGCTGAGCAGATCGCCAAACGTGCCAGCAAGCAGGAAGGGCAGACACACGCCCAGGCCGACTAGCACCGCCACCGCGACACCCAGGGTGCTCTTGGCAAACCCGAAGCGACGAACGCTCACGTAGGCCACGAACGGCAGCAGCGCCCAGACCTGCGGCTTGGCCGTCGCCGCCAAGCCCGCGAAGCCCCAGCCCCAGAGCGAGCGACCCTCTTCGAGGCACCAGATCGCCAGGAGCAGGAACAGGGCATGGACCGAGTCGGGCTGGCCCCAGTAGGCCAGATCGAACAGGCTGGCCGGGTTGAGTCCGTACGCCGCGGCCGCGGCTACCGCGATCCGCGGTCCGGCGCTGCCGCTCGCGGTACGGTTCCGGACTCGAAGCAGCCAGAATATCGCGCCTATGGTCACCAGGTGAGGGATGACCGCGACCAGCTTGACGAGCAGGCTCAGGGCTCGGCTGCCCAGGGCACGGTCCAGATCGAAGCTCGGCTCGACAGCCGCCTGGTAGACCAGCCCGGCCAGGCGATAGCCATACATCGTGAGAGGCGGATAGATTGCCGCCGTCTCCGGGTAGGTCCCGGAGTACGCGCGAGCGATGCCCTCGACCGTTACTAGCCGAGCCCAGTACTTGTAGTGAATGACATCGCTGGCGGCATGAGCTGGCGCGAGCATGAGCGCAGCGGAGAGAACGGCCGCCAGCGCGACGACGCTAGAGAGAATTGAGAATTGAGAATTGAGAAAGCAACGCCTGAGTTTCTCAATTCTCAATTCTCAATTCTCAATTTCGATCACGGTTTGCGCGCGATCACCACGTTGTGGGCGGCGAAGAGGCTGAGGACCGGGTTCGCCTCGACCATTGCCTCCACTCGCCTCCAGAAGGGCATCAGGCCGCGGGGCATGAAGTCCGGCACCAGCCCCATTCGCGCGGCGCACTCTGGCCGAAGTCCGGCCGCTCTGTTCGCTTCGAGGACCTCCCAGACGCTCACTAGCCGCTCGTCGCCGTGGTCCTGCGGCACTCGCCGCATGAGGATCGGCCAGTAGGGATTCAGCGGGTTGTGGTCCCACACGAGCACATGCCCGCCCGAGCGGACCACCCGGCCCATCTCGGCGATCGTGGCCGCCACCCGCTCGGCAGTCTCCAGGTGGTGCATCGTCGCCACGCTGAGCGCCAGGTCGAATGAGCCGTCCTCGAAAGGCAGCGCGGTCGAATAGGCCGCGTAGACGGCCCCGACGCCGTGCTCGAGGGCCTGGGCGAGCATGCCGGCCGACGCGTCGACCCCGACCACGTCGAAGCCGAGCCGCTGGATGCGGCCAGCCAGCGCGCCGGTCCCGCAGCCCACGTCCAGGACCGAGCCGCCGGAGGGCAGCAGCTCGTTTACGAGCGTAGTCCGTTTGCGCAAGTAGTGCTCGGTGACATGTGAGCTGAACACCTCGTCGTAATCATGAGCGACATGGTCGTAGAGGGCCTGGACGCGTCCGGTGGCCTGATCGGCCTCCCTCGACAGGAACAGCTCGGGCACGCCGTTCCTGAGCGGATAGTCCAGCCGGCACGTGGGACAGGTCAGCCACTCGCCCGATCGGTCGAGGAGCGTGCGGCAAGCCGGGCAGACGGGCCGGATGGGAGAGGAGAGCGCCGGAGCGGTCACCCCACGCGCTCCGGCTCAGCCCGCATGACCCGCCAACCCAACCAGCTCCGGATTCGGTACCGGAGCACGAGCCAGATCATCTCCAGGCCAAGCCAAAGGGCCTTGCGGAAGTGGCCGGTCACGGCCGATTCGCCGACACGTGGAAGGTAGTTGATCGGGATCTGGATCACCTTCAGCCCGGACAGCAGCGAGAGGACCATCATCTCAGGCCCAAATGCGCTGCCGCCGACCCGGAAATACTGCTCGATCCGCTCCAACCCCGAGCGTCGGATCAACCGTGTCGTGCAGCCCACGTCTGTCAGGTTGGTCGCGTTGAACAGGAACTCCATCAACTTGGCGACGGCCCAGTTGCCCCAGCGTAGGAACAGGCCCATGTTGGCCCCGCTCCAGATGAACATCCTGGCCGTGCGGCTGCCGTACACGACATCAAAATCGTCCGCGTAGGCCAGCAGCTTGAGCGC
>DASPXK010000300.1:0-14574 GCA_035637315.1 Chloroflexota bacterium | reverse complement strand
CCCATACGTTGGATTCGCGGCCTTGACCCGTGTCGGAGGGGCGGTCGGCGCGGCGTTCTGGCTGGTGCCGTGCCTCCTCTTCGCGCTCGCCGGCAGTTGGCTGCTCCATTGGCTGCGTGCTCTCCTGGACGCATGGGTTCGGCTGGAGATTCGGGTCCCGGTCATCAACGTCGGCTTGCCTTTGAATTTCGTCGACATGCTGCGGCTCAAAGGTATTCATGACTTCCTCATCTACTGGGACGACCGCCTGGGGATTGCCTTCGCGGCGCTCTGGCTGGTGCCGTGGACGGTCGCCATTCTGGCAGCCGCCCTCTTCGCCCTCACGATTGCCCTGGTCTACAACAGCTTCGGGCGACTTGCAGGCGGTGTCGAGGTCAACCTCGTCCGGAGTGAAAAGTGAAAGGTCAAAAGTGAAAAGTCAAAGGTGCAGAGCGGCCGCTTTACTTTTCACTCTGCATTTTTCACTCTTCATTTTCGCGTGACCGATCGCGAGTACGTTGACCGACTCGGCCGTGTCTTGCACCGACGCAATCCCGCGGCGCTGGCCGACTTTCTCTCGGCCGGAGCCGCCAGATACGGCGATGAGCGCCAGGTGGCCGACATTCGCGCCAAGAGCGCGGCCGAACTGGAAGAACTGCTCCACCGCATGATCCTGGCCCGACCGGACCTCGCCGACCTGCACGCCGAGAGTAAGCGCTGGCTGGCGGCGCACGGCGTGACGGGCCAGGGGGCCGGTGGCCGGGGTCGACTTCCGCCTTAGCTCTCGATGCGGGGCTGGAGAGCCGACCCGGCTGTAGTGGATCTGATCGAGCTGGCCGGTCAGTGGCTGGCCGGTGAGGCGTGGCCACAGGCCGTCCAAGCCTGCGAGCGGCTTCACGGCCGACTGGACCCTGCTGATCCGGAGCAGGCGGAGTTCGGAGAAGCCCTTGCAGCCTACCTGGCCGAGCTTCGGGGCGTGGGCGATGCGCCCGCTGCCGAGGATTCGCGCCGGCTGCAGCACCGCTTTCGGCGCCTGGTCCGCGGCTAGGCCGGCCCTTCCCATCCGCGAGCTTATCGCGCGGCCCAGGTCGCTCCTCTTGCTATACTTCGCTTGACGGATAGCGGTCACCTCTCACCGCCCGGCGCCAGCCGTGCCCATGTCCGCGCCTTTCGGCAGGAGGAGTCGTGTTCGCCAAGAGGCTGGTGCGCCTGGTGCTCGCACCCGGTGCGCTGCCCTACGCCCTCCTGGTCGTGGTCATCGGCCTGATCTGGATGGGCGTGGGCGGCCGCGCGTCGCCGGGCCAATCGGCGGCTGTTCCCGCTGACGAGCCTAGAGCCGGTTCCGCAATTACGTATCGCGGTCCGCCGCGTCCGAACGCCCCCCTGATCGGGCTGAAGCAGGCGGTGAGTAACGCCCGCCGGTTCGCCGGTGAGCCTGGTTTGGCGCTGGAGGGCGGGCTGCAGAGCGATCCTCGGAGCGCACGACGGACCGAGCTCTATTATCTGGAATCGCTTGGCCCCACGCGGGGCGAGGACTTCTTCAAAATCGACGCTCGGACCGGCGAGGTGATCGAGGCAACGCTCCGCAGCCGCCTGACTCCCGCCACCCCGCCGTTCGGACTCGGCCAGGCCGACGCCGAGCGCATCGCCGAGCGCTACGCCCGCGAACGGTTCTATGGCTTCGCTGACCTCGTTCTCGTTGAGCGGTCGAGCCGACCGAGCGAGAACAACGTCCTGCACAGCTTCAAGTGGAATCAGATCGCCGCGGACTCGGGCGCCGAGCTGCCCATCTCGGTCTCGATCGCCCTGTCAGCCGGCAGTGGCGACGTGGTCTGGTACCTGGCCCAGCGCGACTCCCTGAAGATCGACGTCCGCCCGGCGATCGACCGTGCACAAGCCCTCGAGGCCGCCATCTTCGGAACCGGCGGACCCGACTCGCGTTGGGACACCGGCGACCCGGTCGCCGTTCGCCTTCAGGTCCTGTACGACGACGACAACCGCCAGCAACTCGTCTGGAGCGTAACCTTCCGGGCCCGGCAGGAGACGTCGCGCCCGACCCTGCGCGTGCTCGTCAACGCCCGCACGGGCCAATTGATCGCGGGCCCACAGTAGACGCCGTTCAACGTTCCGCGTTCAACGTTCGAGGGCGCCGCGATGCGGCCCCGGTGCTCCCTCGAACGTCGTCTACAGCTCTAGTTCGAGCGGCCGGGCGCCCCTGGACCTTGAACGTCGAACGCGCAACGTTGAACGGCGTTTGCGCCGCGCCCGCTCCCGCCGATAGGCCTCGACTAGAGCGGTCGGCAAGAAATGGATTCGTCCAAGCCGCTCCGAGCGCAGCCGGCCGCGCTGGATCAGCCATAGCACGCTGCGGGGCCGAAGTCCCAGGCGCTCGGCCGCTGCGCGAACCGAGATGTAGCCAGGCGCCCCCACCGCGGTTGTAGGCGCGATGCGCCGACGACCAGTTGTCCGCCGCTCTTCCGACCGCTGAGCCTTGGACGAAGCGTCTGACTCGAGAGGCAGGAGTGAGAGCTGGTTCATCGGCTCATCCGACGGACGGTGGACGGCTCAGGTTTTACGACGCACACCATTGCGCCGCCGGCTGGGCTCGATTATAGACGCATACCCGCGCATAATCGACGCTGCCAGAGGCCGGCGTCCACGGTCGTGTGTGTGGAACGGACTCGCGTTTGACGGCGTCTGTGAGTACGTCGAGCGTTCCGAGACGGTCGAGGAGGTTGCCCATGCGCATCGCCATTCCGCTGCTGCTGGCAGCGCTCGTGTTCGGAGCGGTGGTCCGCCCGGCCTCGGCCGACGAGGACCTCAGGTCGACGCTGACCGTCGTCGGCGACGGCCGCGTGATCGTCCAGCCAGATGTGGCCTTTGTCGCCTTCGGCGTCGAGAACGTCGGGCCCACGCTCGGCGCGGCCATGGCCGACGCATCGACGCGCATGCAGGCCGTAGTCGATACCTTGCTCGGCTCGAGTATCGCCCACGACGACATTCGGACAACCCGCCTTGGCATCACGCCAGTCTACGACCAGCGTGACAACACTATCCTGCGTGGCTATCGGGTAACGAACGGCGTGCAGGCCAAGCTGCGCGATCTTGGAGCCGTTGGCCAGATCGTCGACGCCGCGACCGCGGCCGGCGCCAACCGGGTGGATGGGGTCGCCTTCGGGGTGGATGACATGACGCCGTTCAAGGATCAGGCCCGAGCGCTGGCGATGAGCAACGCCCGTGCCAAGGCCGATCAACTCGCGGGCCTGGCCGGCGTTCGGGTTGTGGGCGTGAAGTCGATAGCGGAGTCGGACGCGACCTCTCCCCCAGTACGCGTTCAGCCCCTGGCGGCCCCACAGCCAGCCGCGGCCGCCCCGCCGCCACCCGTCGAGCCCGGTCAGCAGGAGGTCCGTACGCAGGTCACCGTCACCTTCATCGTCTCGTAGGGCGCCGCGCCCAAACCAGGCCCATTGCTGAGAAAGGGACTCTTGGGCCGTCTGCCCTTCCCTTTGGGGAAGGGGCCGGGTTAGGTCAAAGTGCGAGCGCCCCGCCAATCGCGGTCAGGACCACGACCAGCCAGGGCGGCAGTTTCCAGAAGCTGAGTAGCCCGAAGGCGGCCAGGCCCAGCGCGAAGTCTGCTGGCGCGCGGATCGACGTCGTCCAGACTGGCTGGTAGAGGGCAGCCAGCAAAAGCCCGACCACAGCGGCGTTGACGCCACGCAGGGCGGCCTGGAAGCCGACTTGCGAACGGAGCGCCTCCCAGAACGGCAGCGTCGCGAGAAGCAGCAGAGATGAGGGCAGGTAGAGCGTGGCCAGGGTCAGCGCGGCGCTGGCCCACTGGTTCGGCAGCGGACGAATCGTCGCGCCGAGATAGGCGGCGAAGGTGAACAGCGGCCCCGGCACCGCCTGCGCCGCGCCGTACCCGGCTATGAACTGGTCGTTGGTCACCCAGCCCGGCGGGACCACCTCGGCCTGCAGGAGGGGCAGCACCACGTGGCCCCCACCGAATACGAAAGACCCGACCCGGTAGAAGGAATCGACCACGGCCAGTGGCTGGCCCGGCACGAGTTGGCGGAGCAGCGGCAAGCCGATCAGCAGGCTACCGAACAACAGCCCGCAAGCCAGAGCCAGCCCACGGGACACCGGCACGCGCACTGGGGCCCTCGGTTGAGCGTCCTCGGTCCGCAGCAGGCGCCACCCGGCGATTCCGCCGCTCGCAATCACCAGGATCTGGCCCACGCCTGTCTGCCAGGCGAGAACGGCGATCGCCGCCACGATCGCTACTGTGGCCCGCGCTCGATCGGGACAGAGCGTCCGAGCCATGGTCCAGACCGCCTGTGCGACGACGGCGGCGGCGACTACTTTCAGGCCATGCAGCCATCCCTCGGCGCCGCTCGCGCCCGCCGCGCCGACGGCCGAGGCGAACGCCGCCATCGCGATCGCCGAAGGCAGCGTGAACCCGATCCAGGCGGCGAGGCCGCCGAGCAGCCCGGCTCGCAGGATGCCGAGGCCAATACCCACCTGGCTGCTGGCGGGGCCCGGCAGCAGTTGGCACAGGCCGACGAGATCCGCGTAGGTCGACTCGTCGACCCATTTTCGGCGAGCCACGACCTCTTCGTGGAAGTAGCCGAGATGGGCGACCGGACCGCCGAACGACGTCAGGCCGAGCCGCCCGAAGACGCCCAGCACTTCCAGCGGCGAGCCACCGGCGTGTTCCTGCTCTTTGTCGTCCATGCAAGCTCGGAGTGTAGCCTGGCCCGCTAGGGGCACGGCATGCCGCGCCCTAGCTGGGACTGATCCGGTCGCCAGTTCGCCGGCGTACCCTCTGATGGACTCAGCGCGATCGTAGGCCCTACCCCAGGCGTTTTAACTGAACCACCGCCCGGCTCGGTCAGGCCAAGAGGTGGGCGCGCTCTTCGACTGGGATCTCGTCGCGGCTCTTGATGCAGGCGAAGATCTTTTGCCGAAACCGCATGTCGCCAATCAGGCAGGCCCCGACGAGGCGGCCCTCCAGGAAGAAGAGGCGCTGGTAGCTGCGGTTGCGCGAGTCGAGGCGCTCGACCGACTCCAGATCAGGGCAGTTCTCGGGCGTCAGGCCGATCACTCGAATGTACGAGTCGAACAGCGTGCTGGAGTACATCGGGATATCGTTGTAGACCGTCCGCTGGCCGAGCATGTTCAGCGCCGTCACTCGCCCGTGGCCGATGGAGTTGCCCCAGGTGCCCATCATGTTGTGGCGGTTGATCGTGACGTCGAAGAACTCGGCCACGTCGCCGGCGGCGTAGATGCCGGGGACGTTCGTCTCGAGGTATTCGTTGGTCAGGATGCCGTCATGGGTCTCGACGGGCGTGTCCTTGAGTAGCTCGAGATTCATGGTCATCCCGAGCCCGGCTCCGAGCATCTGCACGTCCAGGCTCTGGCCGCCGGCCGTCTTGACGCCTGAGAGGCTGCCGTTGCTCCGGACGACTTCTTTGACGGTCTCGTTGTAGAGCATATGCACGCCGTGGTCGACGGCGATGTCGTGCACCAGCGCGCCGCCCTCCTCGTCCAGGACCCGCCTGAGGAAGCGCGGCCCCCGAATCAGCCAGTAGGTCTCCAGCCCCTGCTGGCGAAACGCCTCGGCTAGCTCGTAGGCGATGTAGCTGCCGCCGGTCACCGCCGCCCGCTTCGAATGGTGCTCGGCTTCGAGGATCGCCTGGGCGTCGTCGAAATACTGGAAGTTGAAGATACCGCTGATGCCTTTGGCCCCGGGCGCCTTGACGGGATTCGGTCGTCCGCCCGTTGCGACCAGCAGCGCATCGTAGCCCAGCTTTTTGCCGCTGTCGAGCCTGACGGTCCGCTCCTCGATGTCGACGGCGACGGCGCGGGTATCCACCATAAGCTTGATCCCCCGCTCGACGTGCTGTTCGACGGTCCGTAAGAAGACCTTCTCCCGAGTGACCTTCTCCTTGATGTAGGGTGGCAGCGCGACGCGGTTATACAGCGGCCAGCGCTCGTCGGCGATGAGCGTGATCTGACAGCTGGGGTCGTTTTTGCGGAGTGTCTCGGCGCAGGTGGTGCCCGCGACGCCGTTGCCGACGATCACAAACCGCTTCTCTCGCTCGGCCAATCGCTCCTCCGAAGCGCCGCCCCGCCGCCTCGCATTCAAAGGGCCACCCCCGGGCGCCGATCCGGCGCGAGAGGTGGCCCGGTCCGACAATCAGTATACGCAACTTTGGGGCCCCTCGGTTCAGTCGGCGGCTATACTGGCCAGGATGCCGAGGCCCGCTGTCGACCCGCCGCTGCCTGACCGCGCCATTCGGGACGAAGCCTATCAGCAGGCTCTGGTCTATCTGTACGGCTTCTCGCCGCTAGCCCGTCCGGCGCCCGACATCCTGCAAGATCGCCCGCGCAAACTGCCGCGTATGCGCGACTTGCTCGCCAGGCTCGGCAATCCCCACCAACGCTTCAGCAGTGTGCTGGTAGCGGGCACGAAGGGCAAGGGCTCGACCGCGGCCATGCTCGACTCGATGGCCCGCGCGGCCGGCCATTCGACTGGCCTGTACGCTCAGCCGCACCTTCACAGCTGGCGAGAGCGGACCAGGCTGAGCGGCCGGCTAATCGAGCCGGGCGAGGTGGTAGAGTTGACGCGCGTGGTCCGCTCCGCGGTCGAGGCGCTCGAACGCGAGCGTCCCGACCTGGGACCACCCACCACGTTTGAGGTCGGAACGGGGCTGACGTTCGCGGCCTTCGCCCGCCATGGGCTGCGCCTGGCGGTCGTCGAAGTCGGCGTCGGCGGGTCGCACGACGCCACGAATGTCGTGGAGCCCTCACTGGTCGCCCTTGGCCCGATCAGCTACGACCACATGGCGACGCTCGGGAGCACCCTGGCCGAGATCGCCGTGGAGAAGGCCGGGCTCTTCCGGCGAAACGGCCTTGCGCTCGTCGGTTTTCAGCCGTCCGAGGCGCTGGCCACGGTTGAACGCATCGCTTGCGAGCGTGGCACTCGTCTGGAGGTGCTAGGCCGAGAATGGCGCTGGTCGGGCGACGACGACCGACCCGCCTGCGGGCGCTTCACCGTGAACGGGCCAGGCGTCCGATTCGATCACCTGGCGATCCCGCTCCTTGGCCGGCACCAGCGTGACAACGCCACCCTGGCAGTCGCGGCCGCCCACGCGCTGGGCGAATGTGGCTTCTCGATCAGCTCCGACGCCGTCAGGCGTGGCCTGGCCGAGGTCGTCTGGCCGGGTCGACTTCAACTCCTCCGCCGCCGCCCGTGGCTATTGGTCGACGGCGCTCACAACCGCGACTCAGCCCTTCGACTCGTCGAGGCACTGCGAGAATGTTTCGCCTATCGTCGCCTCCATCTTGTCCTGGGCATGACCGAGGGCAAGGACCTCGACGGCGTCCTGGAAGCACTCCTGCCTGCGGCCGACAGCCTCGTCGTCTCGCGGTCCGAGCACTACCGCGCCTGCCCGCTGGACGTGCTCGCGACAGCGGCGCGATCTTACGGCGCCGAGCCCCGAATCGAGGCTGAGGTCGGAAAAGCCGTCGGCCTGGCCCTGACCCGGGCAGACTCTGATGATCTGGTGTGCGTGACCGGATCGCTGTTCTTGGTCGCCGAGGCGATCGAGGCGACGTCAGGAATGAGGGATGAGGAATGAGCAATGAGTGAGAGGCAACCCGACTCATTCCGCATTCATCATTCCTCATCCCTCGCGTACGTCGACTGCTTCAGCGGCATCAGCGGCGACATGCTGCTCGGCGCGCTCGTCGACGCCGGACTGCGGCTCGAACTGCTCGAGGCGGAGCTGGCGCGGCTGCCGCTCGCCGGTTACCGCCTCGAGGTGAAGCGGCGTGAGTCTCACGGCCTCTCAGGGGCCAAGCTGGAAGTGGTGCTGGAAGCGGACTCGCCCCAGCCCGAGCGTAACCTGGCTGATATCCTGGCGCTCATCGCGGCCAGTGGCCTCGCCGAGCGCGTCCGACAGCGCGCGGCGGCGGTCTTTACCAGGCTGGCCGAGGCGGAAGCGCGCGTACACGGCGTGCCTGTTGAGAAAGTCCATTTTCACGAGGTCGGGGCCGTCGACTCGATAGTCGACGTGGTTGGGGCGCTCATCGGACTGGAGGCGCTGGGCGTCGAGCGGCTGTACGCCTCGAGCCTGCCGCTCACGGGTGGCACCGTCCAGGGCCGCCACGGGTCGCTGCCCCTGCCCGCGCCGGCGACCCTGGAGCTACTCGCTCAGGTCGGCGCCCCGACCCGCCCGGTGCCCGGCGAAGGCGAACTGGTGACGCCGACCGGAGCGGCCATTCTGGCCGAGCTGGCGACATTCGAGCAGCCCCCGATGCGGATCGGCCGGGTCGGCTACGGCTTCGGCAGGCGCGAGTTTCCATGGCCCAATGTACTTCGGGTCTGGCTGGGCCAGCCGATGGCGGGCGGCCTGATTCCCGACGAAGTCGTTCTGATCGAGACCAACCTCGACGACGCCAGTCCGGAGCTGCTCGGCTACACGATGGAGCGGTTGTTCGAGGCCGGCGCGCTCGACGTCTACTTCGCGCCGATCCAGATGAAGAAGAACCGGCCCGGAACGCTGCTGGGGATCATCGCGTCACCCGCGCATGCCCACAGCCTCGTCGAGCTTGTGCTGGCCGAGACCACCTCACTCGGCGTGAGACTTCGACCCACGTCGCGCCTGACGGTCGAGCGCCGCGAAGCGACGGTCGAGACGCCACTCGGGCCCATCCGAGTCAAGCTCAAGCGGCTCGCCGAACGCACGGTAGCGGCGCCCGAATACGAGGACTGCGCGCGCCTCGCCCGCCAGCACGGCATCCCCCTGGCGGAGGTGTACCGCCTGGCGCTGGCCGCTGCCGAAGCGAGAATCGAGAACTGAGCTTACCCTGGCACTGTCGTGAGGCCCTCGGTGGCTTCGCGAAAGCGGTCAGCCAGCACAGAATCGTGACGCCGCAGCCACCGCTCCACCGATACCAGGATCCGGGCAACTCCCTTCGGCGGCAGGTTTAATGGATAGCCCCTCGAACGAGTTCGCTCACTGAGAGGCCGGTTGCCTGGCTCTGCTCCTGGAGCAAACGGTTGTCGGGCTCCTCGAGATAGATCTGTCTCCGTACGCCCATGTTTGGATCCCAGGCCACACTACGACACACCCTAACGACATACACACAGCGAACGAGCCTGACAGCCTCAACGTAGCCCGGATCGCGCTGAAGCCGCGGACTGGTCTGAGCAGCCTAGCGGAGCGCCCCGCTCAGCGCCGCCCCAACGCCGAAGACCACTGCCACCCCGATCGTGATGATCATCATGACGATCCAGCCGATCAAGGCGGTGATGATCGCCTTGCCGGTATCGAAGTCGAGCGCCTGACGAATGGCGATGACACCCGCGATCAGTGACCAAATCCCCGCGACGAGGAGCGCCAGACCACCGAGGCACGGGATGAAGCCGGCGATCTGTAGGACGCCTGGCGTGTGCGCAAAGCCGATCGTACGGAGCATCTCGCCGGGCGTAGCGGTCCCGGCGAACATGCTCGTCCCGATCCAATAGGTCAGGTACGACCAGACCACCCAGCCGATCAGGGCCGCGATCACGCCGCCAATCAGCGCCCCGATGGCGGTCGCGACGTTGCCCTCCCTGCCCATCATCACGCTGATCGCGTGACTAACTCCCGCGCAGATCGCGACGATCACGACGACAGTCGCTGCCTGACTCGTGAGCGTCGTGTCCGCCTCGACCTCTTCGTAGAGGTTCACGTCCAATCGCGCCGCGCGGATCATCCGGTCGATCAGCATCCCCAAGCCCCCCTTTTTGTTGTCATTCTGAGCGCAGCGAAGAATCTCGGTCCCCTACACGGAAACCGAGATCCTGTGCTTCGCTCAGGATGACATGACTCCCTCGGTCAGCGGCTTTGTAGCGTCTTAGCCGCTTGCTCGCTGGCTTCGTTGATCTGCTGGCGTAGGCGCTGGATCTGGTCGCCGAGCTCCTGGCCGGCCGGGCCAAGCGCACCTTCTTGCTCGAGCTCGGCCTGACGGACAAGCAGCTCGTTGAGCTCAGTCTTGGCAGCCTCGATCCGCTTGGTCAGCTGCAGCGATTCGAGCTCACGCTCAGCTCTGGTCCGGATCAGGCCGAGGTCGCGGACGGTCGATTCCGTGGCCGCGATCCGCTGCTGGATCTCGCTCATCAGTCCGAGTGTGCCATCCAGCGACGCGTCGCCGTAGACGCTGAATTCAAGCGCCTTTCGGAGCTGGTCGCGGAACTGCTGCCGCATCATCCCCAGTCGTTGCTCCTTCGCGGTCACGTCGGCGAGCAGGAGTTTTAGCTTGGTGATGGTGACGTCGATCTTCTGCACGGGTATGGCTTGCCTCCGTACTCCGGGAGCCAGGGGCCGGCCCCGTTGTGGCCATTATACGGCCCGCTTAGGATGATGAAAACAGGGTCTACCCGTCTGGGGCGGGCGGGGGATGAAGGTCAAGAGGGCGTTGTTCGGCCCGGGCAAGACGCTGGCGGACACGTAATTTTCAAGAAGGCGCTTTCCAGATCGGGGATCTTGCCCTATAATCGAACTCGCGGCGCGCCGGCAACGCCGACGTTTGTGGGAGAGTGCGATGCCAGCGACCCTGCTCAATGAGGAACGCGTGGCCTTCGTTTTTCCCGGGCAGGGCTCGCAATACGTCGGCATGGGCAAACACCTGTACGAGGCCTCCCAGGCCGCGCGGACGGTCTTCGAGAAGGCTGACGAGACGCTCGGGTTTTGCCTGTCCAAGCTGATGTTCGAGGGGCCTGGCGAGGAACTCGAGGACACGATCAACGCCCAGCCGGCAGTCCTGACCTTCAGCGTCGCCTGCCTGGCCGCGCTACGCGAGAGGTGGCAGGAGCTTGGTCGGGTGGTCTCCCCACTCTACGTGGCTGGTCACAGCCTAGGAGAGTACACCGCCCTGGTGGCGGCCGGCGTGCTCGACTTCAGTGACGCTTTGCGGCTGGTCCGAGAGCGCGGCCGCTTGATGAAGGAGACCGGCCAGACGCGGCCGGGTGGCATGGCCGCGGTAGTCGGCCTCGATCGCGAGACACTCGAGCAGATCTGTCAGGAGGCGAGGCTGCACGGGGTCATCGTCCTCGCCAACTCCAACTCCCCTGAGCAAATGGTCGTCTCCGGCGAACTGCCCGCGCTCGATGTGGCGGTCCAGCTAGCCCGCGAACAGGGTGCCAAGGCAGTCGTTCCACTCCGGATCAGCATCGCGTCGCACTCGCCCCTGATGCAGCAGGCCGCGATCCAACTCGCGGAGCTGATCGCCGCCCTGAGCATGCGCGATCCGGTCACACCGGTGGTGGCCAACATTCAGGGTCGCATCCTGACAACCGCCGAGGAGATTCGCGATCACCTGGCCGATCAGTTGTGCCGTCCCGTCGAATGGACCAGGTCGGTCCGCGAGATGATCGAGAGCGGGGTCGATACCTTTGTCGAGATCGGCCCTGGCCAGGTGCTGTCGCGACTGATCACCCGGATCAGTCGGGACGTGCGCGCCCTGACCGTAGGTGACTCCGAGATCGATCGTCTATAGGCGTCTCGTGTCTTTGTAGCCAGGGCACGGCATGCCGTGCCCTACAGGTGATGGTTGATGAGCCGACGGGTTGTGGTGACCGGCCTGGGGGCGGTGACGCCGCTGGGCAATTGCGTTTCGACCACCTGGGAAGGCTTGCTGAGAGGTCGTTCTGGCGTCGGTCCGATCAGCTTATTCGATGCCTCCGACCTGGGGGTCCGCTTCGCCGGCGAGGTCAAGGAGTTCTCAGCGGCGGAGGCGGCCGGCCCCAAAGAGCTGCGCCACATGGACCGCAGCGTCCAATTTGCGCTCGTCGCCGCGCGGGAGGCCGTGGGGGATGCGCGGCTCGAGATACGTACAAATGGGGCTGAGCGGGTCGGCGTGGTCGTCGGGACCGGGGCGGGGGGTGTCGGTCACATCCTTGAACAGGAAAAGGTGCTGGAAGAGCGCGGTCCGGACCGGGTCTCGCCAATGTTCTTGCCGCATTTTTTGCCCGACACCGCCTCCGGAGTGCTGGCGATCGCGCTCGGTGCCGAGGGCCCAAATATGGCCGTCGTCTCGGCCTGCGCGACCGGCACACACGCCGTTGGCGAGGCGTTCGAGACCATTCGGCGAGACGACGCCGACGCCATGTTGGCCGGCGGGACCGAGGCCAGCATCCTGCGCGTCATCTTCGCTGGCTTCATCAACATGCGGGCCCTATCCACCCGAAACGACGCCCCAGAGCGGGCCAGCCGTCCCTTCGATGCCGATCGAGACGGCTTCGTCATCGGCGAGGGAGCGGCGATCATCGTCCTCGAGGAGCTGGAACGCGCCCGTGCCCGAGGAGCGAAGATCTACTGTGAGCTGGTCGGCTACGGCAGCGGCAACGACGCCTATCACATGGTCGCGCCCGCCCAGGGTGGGCGGGGAGCCGCGCAAGTGATGCGGGCTGCGCTCCACAAGGCGGCTACCCACGCCGGGCTGCGTGCCGACGAGGTGGACTACATCAATGCCCACGGGACCTCTACCCCACTCAACGACAAGTTTGAGACGGCGGCAATCAAGGCGGTCTTCGGTGGCCACGCCGGCCGGCTGATGGTCTCGTCAACCAAGAGCATGACCGGCCACTTGTTCGGCGCGGCCGGTGCTCTCGAAGCGCTCGCCTGCGTCAAGGCGATCGAGACCGGCTGGGTGCCCCCGACGATCAACTACGAGACGGCAGATCCCGAGTGCGATCTAGATTACGTGCCAAATCGGGCCCGCGAGCGCCCGCTCAACGTCGCGATGAGCAACAGCTTCGGACTCGGCGGCCACAATTCGTGCATCATCTTTCGGCGAGTAGCGAGTAGCGAGTAGCGAGTAGCGAGTAGCGAGTAGCGAGTAGCGAGTAGTGCGTGGCTACCGACTCCCGCTATCCGCTACCCACCACCAAGCGCTGACCAATTCTGATGTCTGACGACGATCGGGTCGTGGTGACGGGGCTGGGGGCAGTGACGCCTATCGGCAACAGCGTGCCCCAGTTCTGGCGCAACCTGGTCGGCGGCGTCTCGGGAGTGGCGCGGATCAGCCAGATCGATCCTTCGGGCTTGCCCGTTCAGATAGCGGCAGAGGTCAAGGATTTCGAGCCCCGCGACTTCATGGACCCCAAGTCGGCTCGGCGGATGAGCCGCTTCGCTCAGTTTTCGGTGGCCGCCAGTCGGCAGGCCCTCGAAGACTCCGCGCTGACGGTGTTGGAACACAACGCTTACGACGTCGGCGCCGTCATCGCGACCGGGGGTGGCGGCTGCGGCGAAGCGGTCGCCGAAACTGAGACCCTCCTGAGCCGTGGCCCGGACCGTGTGAATCCGCTTTTCATCCCCGCCATGATCGCCAACATGGCCTCTTGCCAGGTGTCGATAGCCTTTGGGCTCAAGGGCCCGGTGGTGACCAACATCGCGGCTTGCGCGGCCGGCACGTACGCTTTCTACGAGGCCTATCACTGCTTAAGGCGTGGAGACGCCCAGGCCCTCCTGACCGGTGGGACCGAGTCGGCGATCCTGGCGTTGTCATTCATCTCGCTCGCGCGCCTCGGCGCTCTGTCCAAGCGCAATGACGACCCCGAGCACGCCTCGCGGCCGTTCGATCGCGATCGCGACGGGTTCGTCTTTGGCGAGGGGGCGGCGGTCATGATGCTCGAGCGCCTGGGGCACGCGCGCCGTCGAGGGGCTCGGATCTACGCCGAGCTAGCCGGCGTCGGCCACACCAGCGACGCCTTCCACGTCACCGCGCCCGAGCCGAGTGGCGAGAGCGCCGCTAGATGTATCCAGCGCGCGCTGAGCGTGGCGGAATTGGGCCCGAACGAGATCGAGTACATCTGTGCCCACGGGACCGGGACGCCGCTCAACGACGCCTCGGAAACCCGCGCGATCAAGCGGGCCATCGGCGAGCGCGCGTACCGGGTTCCGATCTCCTCGCCCAAGTCCATGGTCGGACACCTGCTCGGGGCGGCGGGCGCGATCTCTGGTCTGGCGTGTGTGCTGGCGCTCTGCGATGGGGTCATCCCGCCCACCATGAACCTGGATAATCCCGACCCTGAATGCGACCTGGACTACGTCCCCAAGGTGGCCCGCAAGCAGCGGACCCGCAACGCGGTCGCCAACGCTTTCGGATTCGGCGGCCAGAATGCCGTCGCGGTCTTCAAAGCGTTTGACGAGTAGCCAGTAGCCAGTAGCCAGTAGCCAGTAGTGAGTTGTGAGTAGACTACTCGCTACTCGCTACTCGCTACTCGCTACTCGTGTGTGACCCCGGTCAGGTGGGGTGCGAAAAGACATGACCAGGGTCAATGGTCGGAGCGGCGCGACCCGGCTATTGTGTGTTCGAAGTCTCCCAAAGGAGGGCCGCCGGTGAAGCATGAGATCGCTGTCCGACTGGTCCTGGCCGTCGGGGTAATCGGGGCCACTGCCGGGGTGGCTACGATGTCAGCTTTCTCGCCCGTGGTCGGCAACGTGTGGGCCCAGGAGAAGCCGGCTCCGAAGCCTGCCCCCACCGTGGACCGCGTCGGGTACCCGGAGGGCTACGAGACGTGGCAGCAGCTCTATGTCTTCGACCGCC
>DASPXK010000299.1:0-30563 GCA_035637315.1 Chloroflexota bacterium | reverse complement strand
CGTCCGCCTCACTGGGCGCCCCGGCGTGGGCCTCGCGCAGGGCTCCCACCCCAACCTGCATGCCGCCGGATTCGTCGGCCACCGCCGTGTAGCTGACGACGACCGGCGTCGTTCTCCCCTCACGGAGTTGGAGGACTCCGGGCGTGTGGACCGCGTGGCCACTTCGGGCCGCGAGCGCGAACGCCCCCTGATGATCGGCCAGCGTCCCATCGGCCAGACGGAGCTGGACGACCTCGGAGCACAACTCGCCGATCGCGGCGCTAGGATTCCAGCCGGTCAGACGGGCCGCGGGTTCGTTCAGCCACTCCAGGCTGAGGTCGGGACCGACCGCGAAGATTCCTTCGGGGGCATGGGCGACGATCGATCGGAGTCTGGCCCCTTCGCTGGCAGCATCGCGGCGAGCGGCCTCCGCCCCCAGGTATAGAGCGATCAAAGCCAGAGCCGCGAGGAGCAGGAGCAGCATCGGCCCAAAGAGCTGCAAGCCGCGACTGACCAGCAGGTCGGCCAGGACGACCCCGGGAAACGCCAGGACGACGTTGGCCACGATGCTCGAGCGCGGCAGCATCCTGACGCCTTCGGCGAGCCCGAGCCAGTCACCGAGCCGCAGGGTCGCTAGCTCGCCGAGCCAGTAAGCGACCATGAAGACGCAACCCACGACCAGCCGCTCGGTCGCCCACGCTCCCAACGCGCCCGATGCCGCGAGCGCGACGGCCAATCGGTCGCCCGAGACGACGCCAACCAGAGCGGCGGCCGGGCCGAGCGCGGCCGGCCGAAGGGCCCGAGCGCGGACCGCGCCCCCGAGCAGGCTGGCCACCCCCGCCACGCCAGCGGCGTCGGCAGCACCGCACGCCAGCCAGGCCGGTAGGAGAACTGCGGGCAGCAGCGACACCGAGGCAGTCCCAGGTAGGCGAACGGGCAGCAGCGCAGCCGCGGTGGCGCCCGCCGCGAGCGCCATGAGCGTGGGCAGGTCGCATTCCAGCTCGAAACCCAGGACGAAAACCGCTAAGGCGAGGGCAACGCCGAACAGGGCCAGTGCGTTGAGCCATGCAGGCCAGCGCCTGGCGGGGTTCTGGTAGGCCATGGCGGTTGGCGCGCCGTGCTCGGCGAGCGGCCCTTATGTTAGCATCCCCAGGCCCTACCCGCGCCCAAGCGCGACAAGATAAGTCTTCCCACCGCGTTCGTGCGTGCGCGCTCGAACGCCGAATGGGACGCCGCCCGTCCCTCTGTGAAGGCCAGTGACGTTGTTCTAAGAGGCGCAACGCTCCGATCCTGGGCGAGCCAATGAGTCTGCTTCATCCACCAGCCACAGGCGCATTCAGTTCGCTGGCTGCCGACCTACCAGCCAGGCTCCGTCTCTTTGTCCTCCTGGCGGTGTTGATACCTCTGTTTGGCGGGCTGCAGAGTCTGCTCTCGCGGGAAGGCGCGCCCCGAACCGAGATTCGCCTCGTTCCGCAGACTATCCCGGTCATTGTCGAGGTGGAGAGGCCGGTCGAGCGAGTGGTCGAGCGAATCGTGTACCTGCCCGCGCCGGGCCCGGAAGAGAGCGCTCCGCCGCCAGTGTCGGGCGGTCTCCTGCCAGTCGTGCCCTCGCAGTCACCGGTTGAGGTCGTCGGACCTGCTCCCGTCGCTCTCGGGCCAGCCGCGCTGCCGCCCGACGTAGATATTCCCCCGAGTCTTGCTGCAGTCGACCAGATCGAGGTCGCACGTCCACCCGCGGCACCGGACTCGAGCGGCGAAACAGCGCCCGCCGCTGCGCTGGAGGCACCGCCGCCCTCAGTTCAGCTCGAACAGTCCCCCGCCCCGACCCTCAGCGTGCGAAGCGTACCTATCAGGCGGTCCGCGATTCCGGCCGCGCCGGCCGTCGCCCAGCCCGCCACGGTCGAAGCGCCGGCCATCGCAGAGCCAGCCTTTGTGGCCGCCCCGGCCCCGGCCCCCGCGATCACGATCGTCGCGCCCACGACCCTGCCGGCCCCGGAGGGCGGGGCGATCCCAGCTTCGCCTTCGGTCCCAGCCGAGCCGCTCCAGCCAACGGTTGCCCCAATCCCCGCGAGCCCGAATCCCGCTCCGCCAATCGAGACCTCGATCCAGCCGATCCACGAGACACATCCACCGGCGCCGTCGGTGCACGAAGGCGCCCCGCCGGCAGCTCATGTTCCCGAGCGGCGCGAGGAGCGGCCGGTCGCCCATTCGACCGAGACCAAAAAGGACGAACCGCAGGCAACAAGACCGTCCGAGGCGAAGCAGGACGAGCGGTCTGCGGCCTCCCACAAGGCCGAGGCCCGAAAAGACGAGCGCCCCGCACCGGCGCAGGCGGCTGTGAGCCGCGCGGCCGAGGCTCGCAAAGAGGAACGGCCAACTCAGACACCTCCAGAGCCGAAGAAGGACGACCATCGTCCACCTCCCCCCGCTGCGGCGCCGCCGCCCAAGCCTTCGGCTCCCGCGTCGCCGCCGAACGGCCACGGGCGCCGCTAAAGGCAGGCAGCCCGCCGTCAGCGGAGCTGGAGGCCGCGCAGGGCGACGGCGTCCGGCTCGGCGAGCGCCTCCGGGCCTGGCGCTAGCAGACGAGTGAGTTGCAGCGGGCGACCCGCGGCGTCCAGCACGCGAGCGACCACCACGTAAGGGCCCGGTTCCGCACTGGCGTCCACCACCAACGAGTAGCTCTCGCCGGCGATGGCTCCCGGCCGCCAGCCCGCGGAGTCGCCCGTCTGGAGTGCGAATATGCCGGCAACCGGACCCCGACCCGTCTGGGCTGGGCGAAGCTCGACGGCCAATCGGAGGCCGGGCGGCACGTCCCGCAGGGCGCGCCAACGCAGCCTCAGCTCCAGACGGCGGCCCGGCCGGACCGTCGCCCCGTCCAGGCCGTAACCTTCCAGGGTGAGGAGGTCGCCGAACTGCGCGCCAACCGGCGCGCCTAGAGCCGTGTTGTAGATCCAGGCGTAGTCGACTCCGCCCAGCAGCACCGTCGCCTCGGGCGGCCAGGCCAGGTATCGGTCGTCGAAGAACGGCGGCCGCTCGGCAAGCTGGGCGTTCCTCAGGTAGACAACCAGGTAGTCGTAGGCAGCCGCGTCAGCTCCCTCAGCCGGCCCGACCTGTCCGCGAAACTGGGCCCCCAAGACCGTGGTGTAGATCTCGCCCGGCATGCCCACCTTCAGGCGCCCCGCGTTGGGTTGGCGATTCAGATAGGCCGCCACCTGATCGAGTCCCTCACCCCAACCGCTGGCGATTCGAGCGTTGGCCGCGGTCGGCCCGCCCGCCATCGGATTCGCGTAGGTCAATTCGTACGGCCAGCTGGCCAGGATCCACCAGCCAGACAGGCCGATCACCGCGGTTAGCAGTGCCAGCAAGAGCGAAGCGCGTCGGGCGGGCGGCGCGATGCGCTCGACAAGACGCCAGTAGCCGAGCCCGGCCAGCAGGTCGACTGCCGGGAACACGGGCAACAGGTAGCGATCGAAGTTTTTCGCCGCGAACGTAATGATCAGTCCAAAGCCGATGCCGTACGACGCCAGGAGCGCCACCCCTCGCGCAGGTTGGCCGCTCGGGCGCAGGAGCACGAGCAGAACGAGGCCGAGCAGGCTGAGGGGCGTCGAGCGCAGCACGAAAACGAGCGGATAGAAGAGCAAGCCTGGCCCGCCCTCCGCCGCTCCGGCGGCGTGGGCCGGATTGGCGTTCTCCCGAGCGAACCCGACGACCTGGCCAAGCGTCTCGGCCGGCGCGACCCACATCGCCGGCCACAGCGCCACGTACGTCGCCATCACGACGGTAGCCCACAGGAGGAGGTCCCGCCAGGCTCGCCCGCCACGCCAAGCCCCCAGACCACCCAGCCCCACGGCTGCCAAGGGGACGAAGCCGCCTAAGAGGGCCGCCGGGGCCTTGCAGAGCAGCGCCAACGCTGTGCTTACCGAGCCCAGCGCAAGCGTGCCCCGCCCGCCAACCGACCAGTGCGAGATAGCCGCCAGGGCGGCCACGATCATCCAGATCGACAGCGAGGCGTCGATGTGGACAAGCCGCGAGTGGGCCAGGAGGAATGGATCAAGCGCCAGCAGGCAGCCGCCCAGGATCGCAGCTGCGGGGCCGAAGAGGCGCCAGGCCAGCAGGGCGCTCACGCCAATGCCGAGCGCCGTGGCGATGCCAAGAGCCTTGCGGGCAGCGGCCAGGCTCGGCAAGAAGGCACCGCTCTGGCTGACCTCCCGGCGCGACACCTCGCGACGGCCACCCGCCAGCTCACCGGCGCGCCCGGGTCCGATCCCCAGCAGCGCGGTCCACATCGTGGCGACACCCGGGTGGCCCGTCTGGAAGGTCTGGCCGAACTGGCCGTTGCCCAGCGCGCGCGCGAAATTCGCGCTGCGCCCGATCCAGAACAGCTCGTCGGTGGTGACGAAGCGGTCCGTGCCAGCCAGGCGGGGTGGCAGGGCCAGTAGAGAGATCAGAGCCGCGGCCGCCCAGGGGGCCCAGCGGTGGGCTGACACTAGCGGCTCCGCTGGGCCCCGCGGTCGGCTATTGAGCGCGAATAACAGGCGGCGTCGTCAGGATCGTGACGGTGTTGGCAACCAGGGTGTCGGCGCCCGGGCTTCCGAACGCCAGGACTCGCTTGCCTGGCTGAATCTCGGTGAAGGTAGACGGCATCGGCTGGACGACCTCAGACTCGGCCGCGAAGGTTATCGGGACCTTCTGGCCTCCCATGTCCAACGTCAGGACCCGGCCGTCGAACGACTCGATCTTGGCGTTGGTCATGATGTTGCCCGCCTGCGGCCCGCCCATCGGGAACTGGCTCGGCGCGAGCGGAATGCCGTCTGGGAAGATGCGGACCACGACGGCCGTGCCGTCGGGCTTGCCGGTCACCGCCACGAGCAGACCGGGCTTCAGGTCCGACGGGGCCCCTTTTGCTTCTATTTGGACCTTGGCGCTCTCGGGGACCTGCACGCTGCGCACGCCGGTGTTGGTCGAGACGGTGAGCACGCGACCGTCGACGCTGGCCACCTCGCCGTTGACGGTCGGCGCGGCGGCGGCCGGGCTCGGCGAGGGGCTCGCGGCCGGGCTAGCGGCGGGGGAGGGGCTGGCGGCCGGGGCAGCCGGCTTCGGCGCCTCGGTTGGCTTGGCCGGGGCCGCGGTCGGACTGGCCGCGGGTGCGGCGCACCCGGCCAGCACGAGGACAGCGACCAGGGCGACTAGGCGAACGATCATCGAATCTCCTCCAGGGCCAGAAGCCCACGCAGGTTCGAGTGGCTGTCGAGGTCCACGATAGTCTCGAGAAGGACGCGGGTTCGATTGGCATACGGGCTGAAGGCCACCAGCGCACTGAACTTCGCCGCCAGCTCATCTTCCGACAGTGGCGTCTCGGGGTCGCCCTTCGGGCTTGCTACGAGCAGGCTCAGCGTCCGGCCGTCCCGCAGGCCCACGGACACCCGAGCGGGAAATTCCCGAGGGTAGCGGGCATCGAGGGTCGGATCCAGCACGACCCGAACCCGCCCCATCAATTCGCGCGCGGCCGACTCGGCGATTCGCGCGTCGCTGAAGTCGGCCAACTGGACAGCGCCGGCGAGCAGGGCGCGGGCGACGCAATACTGGACACTGAACTTGGCCGCATACGTGTGGGCTGGACGCGGATTGTCGGTCAGGTCGAGCACGGAGTGGTAGGTAGCGATCTCGACCCACTCGATCTCGTCGGCGGCCAGAGCGTGCTCGGTTCGCAGCTCGAGCACGGCATCGATCGAGGAGTGGGTATGGCGACAGGACGGATAGGGCTTGATGGAGACGCCGGGCAGCTTCCACCCAGACCCCAAGCGAGCCACGACGGCGCTAGGATTCCCATCCTGCGCCGTGGCGGCGAAGAAACCCTGCCGACCCTCCAGGATTCGGCGGGCGCCCGTAAAGCCCAGCGCTGCCAGCTCCGCAGCCAGGACGCCGTTGGCGGCTGCGCGCCCAGCGTGCAGGTGCTTGGACATCGCCCCCTCGGCGATGAACTCCCACAGCCCTCCGGCCTGGGTCCCGGCGTTCCCGAGCGCCCAGGCCATCCGCTCGGCGTCCAGCCCAAGCAGCCAGCCGGACGCCGTGGCCGCGCCGAATACGCCGCACGTAGACGTGTTGTGCCAGTGGAAGTAGTGCGTCCTACCAACTGACTCACCGATTCGGATCGCCACCTCATACCCGAGCACCACAGCCGTCAGGAAATCTCGGCCGGGCGCCCCGACGCGCTCGGCCACCGCGAACGCCGCGGGCACCACGACAGCGCCCGGATGCATAACCGAGGCCCGATCGACGTCGTCCATCTCGACGATATGCGACAGCCCGCCGTTGTGAAGCGCCGCCACTTGCGGACCCCGTCCATCTGCCAGGCCAACGCAGGAGGCGATGCCGCGCGGCTGGTCGCGGGTGTGCTGGACGAACATCTGCCCCGGCGGCGTAGCCAGCCCGGCGACGGCGCACCCAAGCCAGTCCAGCACCAGCCAGGCGGCCTGCCGCCGAATCTCGGGCGGCACGTCCTCGACGCGGACGCTGGCGGTGAACTGAGCAAGCTGATCCGCCAGGCTCTTGGGTGCCGAGGATGGCTCGGTTGCTCCCGGCGCCTGGGCCTGTACGCTCATGGTCGCACCTCCAGCCGCGAGACTATAGCAGCCTGGCGGAACGGACACGCCCTGATTACTACGCTGGACGCTGCCAGGCGGATCTCCCCATCAGATTCACCCCTGGTTGTCCTCCGCTCACGTGAGCGGCTGCAGTGCGCCGGCGCGGACCGCGAAGGTATCGCCCGCGAGCGTGTCGGCATCGTCGCCACGCTGGAGGGCCAGCAGCGCGACGATCGTGCTCGGCTCGATCAATTCTTCTTCGTCCAGCGCGACGAAGGGCGCCGAGCCCGCGCTGAGATAGAGCCGCAGGTCGACCTCGCCCTCGCCACTCGCTCGGGCGAGCGCCTCGCCCACGCTGCCGTCTGGTCGGACCGCCTGCCGGATGCGCTCGTACCAGGCCGGCGGACCGTGCCAGGGAAAGCTTCGGGCGGCGGGTCACGTGGCCCCGTGGCCGCGTCTCAAGGCCCGCCCGGCCAGCACGCCAGTGTGCTGGGCTCGGTCGATCACAACCTGCCCGTTGACCAGGACATACTCGATGCCGATGGGGAACTGCTTGGGGTCCTTGCGGGTGGCGGGCGCCTTCACCTTGCCGGGATCAAGGACCACGATGTCGGCCTTCATCCCATCCCGAAGCAGGCCACGGTCCGGGATCCCCAGGCGCTGGGCCGGAAAGGACGTCATCTTGCGGATCGCCTGGGCCAGCGAGAGGTACCGCTCCTCGCGAACGAACTCGGACAGGATGACCGGAAAGCAGCCGTAGGTCCGCGGGCTAGGAAAGTCGCCGATCAGCACGGCGTCGCTGCCGACCATGGAAAGCGGATGGGCGACGAACTTTGGCAGCGTATTGCCATTGCCGCCCGCCGACACGTAGGAGACCTGGAGATCCTCGTCGAGCAGCAGGTCGCAGAGCGCATCCACGACGTGCTTGCCAGCCATCTCCGCCACCTCGGCAATCGACCGCCCCTCGTACTGCTGATTGTGTGGCCGCTTGAAGTACGTAAGCCACATGTCCTGCCAGGAAAGGGCGCGCGGTGTGACCTCTTTGCGCAGGCGCTCACGGCCCTCGGGAGAACGCAAGACCTGCTTGAGCTTCTCGGGGCCGCCATCGTGCGCCCAGTCCGGGAAGATGATCAGCAGCCGAGTGCTGCTGTAGATGTAGGGGTAGCTGTCGAACGTCACGTCCAGCCCCTCGTCGCGAGCATCTTCAACCAGGCCGAGTAGCCGATTCGCGCCGCCTTTGCTCGGGACTCGCTGGTACAGGTGCGTGATGTGGGCCGCGATCTCGCTCTGGCGGCCGATCTCGATGGCCTCTCGGAAAGGGTCGAGGAACTGGTCGCCGAGGCGATAGCGGACGTGAGTGTGATAGATGCCGCCGAGTCGGGCCGCCTCGCGAGACAGCTCGACGAGCTCGGCCGTGTCGGCGTAATCGCCAGGTGGGTAGTCCAACCCCGTCGAGATGCCGAAGGCCCCCTCCTCCATTCCTTCGCGTAGGAGCGCCTTCATATCGGCCAGCTCGCGGACGGTGGGCGGCCGGTTGTTCCAGCCAACCGTAGCGATTCGAAGCGGCGAGTTGCCGATGATGTACGCCACGTTGACGGCGACGCGACGGTCGAACATCGACAGGTACTCCGCGACACTGGACCATCGGCCCGGCAGGGGTGGATTGCCGTCCAGGCCCGAGTTGAGCTCGACGAACCGCAGGAAGTCGTCGTGCGACTTGAATGGGGCATAGGAGTTGCCGTCGACGCCAATGAGCTCCGTCGTCACGCCCTGGCGTACCTTTGGCTCATGGCGGGGCTCGGCCAGCATGACCAGCCCCGAATGGGCGTGCACGTCGATAAAGCCGGGTGTGACGACGTGTCCCGATGCGTCGATGACGCGGGCGGCCTCAATCGACGAGACATCGCCCCGAATGATCCGCAGCGTCTCCCCTTGCACGCCTACAGCGCCGTAAAAGCCCTCATTTCCGGTCCCGTCGACGATCAGTCCACCCTTGAGTAGCAGGTCGAGCATGAGTCGCCTCCCTCCGGACGCTTGACAGGTTGGGCGCGAAGCCCTAGACTCGGTTCAGGCTCCCACGCATCTCTTCTCAGCAATATCCCGTACGCCACGGAAGCGCGCCGCGTCGCTCCTGCTCAGCGTAAGAGCCATGCTCGGGACGCGCCCAATGACTGACGCGGGCCGACCTGATCACTGGGCCGTGGGCGACCAGGCCGGACGTTTTGGCGCCGCCAGCCGCGCCTGAGCGGGCAGTCGGGTCTCTTGAGCGAGGCGTTGGAGCCGAGAGCTGAGGAGTGGTCACGAAGTGTCCAACAAAACGCTTGCATCAAGGGGCTCCGGTCGGCTATTATGTAAACCGATGGTGCACGGCGCGCCGCCAGGCAGCGCAGCTTTGGAGCGAGGCAGTCCTCCCCCCTCCGCCGGGTGGCTGTTTCGCCGTCTTTTCTAGAAGCGCGTGCGATGATTATCGACGATCGCTTGCTTCATGATGCCGGTACCTCCAATGACCGTGACGCCAATGGGACCGAGACGCTCAGCCCGGGTTGGGAGGAGTTGGCCGAGCTGGTCAGCGAGGCTGAAGCCGACCACACTGTAGCAACCCCCGCCCCCGACAGCGCCGAGGCGGGCATCGATTCGCCGCTCGGCATTTATTTTCGAGACATCGCCCGAATCCCGCTCCTGACTGCTGAGCAGGAGGTCGAGTTGGCCCGGTCGCTCGAGCGCGGGGTTAACGCCGCCTTGATACTGGAGACCGATCCACCCAACGACGTCGAACAACTCGCCTTGCTCGAGCGCGACCTGATCACCGGCGAGGCGGCCAGGCGAAAGCTGATGGAGTCCAACCTGCGGCTGGTGGTATCGGTCGCGCGGCGCTATCTGGGGCGCGGCCTGCCATTCTCCGACCTCATTCAGGAGGGCAGTCTGGGGTTGTCGCGAGCGGTTGAGAAATTCGACTATCGGCGCGGTTTCAAATTCAGTACCTACGCCTACTGGTGGATCCGCCAGGCTGTGACACGAGCGATCGCCAACCAGAGCCGCACGATCCGCGTCCCAGTCCACATGATCGACCAGATCGGCCACGTCTACAGCACCTTCCAGCGGCTCCAGCAGCGCCTGGGCCATGATCCCAAGCCGGAAGACGTTGCGCTCGAGCTGGGCCTGCCGGTCGAGAAGGTGCGCGAGGCCTTCCGTGCGTCGGCGAATCCGATCTCGCTGGAGACGCCGGTCGGAAGCGACGAAGAGAACACTCTGGGCGATCTTCTCTCGAACCACGCCGAGGAGGCGCCTGGCGACGTGGCCGAGCGGGCGCTCCTGAGCGACTACCTGGACGATGCGCTCCAGCACCTCACCCCGCGCGAGCGAATGGTGCTGCGAATGCGATTTGGCATCTCTGACCAGCGGCCACGCACCCTGGGCGAGATCGGCCAGGTCATTGGGGTCAGTCGCGAGCGAGTGCGCCAGCTCGAGGCTGAGGCGATCGCCAAGCTGCGTCGGCCATCACTCCGCCGTCGTCTGGCCGAGTACCTCGAGTAACCGAGGGCCGCCTGGCCCCCGATCCGATCCTGCTCCTTGGCAGCCGCCTCGGCGTGAGGTACGCTGGAATCGATGGACGAGGACCTGAGGGCGCAGGCGCTGAGGCTGTGGGAAGAGGGCACTCGGCTGCTCGAGAGCGGCCGCCTCGATGCGGCCATCAGCGCCTTCACCCGTTCGATCGATGTGTTCCCCACCGCTGAAGCGTATACCTTTCGTGGCTGGGCCTACAGCTTCCAGGACCGCATCGACGAGGCGATCGCCGAGTGCCGCAAAGCCATCGAGACCGATCCATCGTTTGGCAACCCCTACAACGACATTGGCGCCTACCTGATTCGCCAGGGGAAGCTTGACGAGGCGATTCCCTGGTTGGAGCGAGCCACCGTCGCCGAGCGCTACGAGGCGCGCGCCTTCCCATGGACTAACCTCGGCCGGATCTACGCCGCCCGGGGCGAGACCAAACGGGCAGTCGAATGCTTCCGCAAGGCGCTCGACGAGCAGCCCGGCGCCGCGTACGCGCAAGGCATGCTCGAGCGCCTGGTTGCGCGCAGAAACGGCCTAGCCCAGAGCTCGTCATCATGAGCCGGCCCGCGACATCCGGGCCCGTTATAATCGACCCATGCGGCGATGGCACCCGTTGCTGGCGCTGGTCGTCATGCTAGCGCTCGGCAGCTATTTGCCGCTGTGGGCCCAGGAAGCTGGCTCCTATTCCTGGCAGCGCTACGACGTCGAGATAAATCTACGCCCGGACGGGACGTTCGACGTTAGCGAGACGCAGGTCCTGGACGTTCGTCGCCCACTGCGCAAGAGCTCACGCGAGATTCCGCTGGACCGAGTCGGCGGGATCACCGAGATCGCCGTCGAGGAACCCGGGCGCCCGTACGTCCGCGGCAGCGACCAGCCCTTCACGTTCGCCACGACCCTCAACGATGGACTCACCCGCATCGACTGGTGGTTCCCACAGATAAACAGTGGCACCCGCACCTTCTTCATTCGATACCGCGTCGATCGTGGGATCGGGTTGCATGACGACGGCGACCAGCTCTACTGGACGGCGGTCTCAGCCGACCATCCGACACCGGTCGGCGCCTCGACCGTGACCGTCCGTTTTCCGACTGACCTGGCGCCAGACGAGATCGAGCTGAGCACCTACCCTGAAGGCGCGGCCCAGGACGCCGGCCTGGCGGACCCGCGGACGGTCGTCTTCAACGCCACTAGCCTGCTGCCCGGCGAGCCATTCGAGATTCGAGTCCAGTTTCCGCATGGCCTGGTCCAGGCGCGGCGGCCGCCCTGGCAGCTTCGAGCCGACCTTGCGGACTGGTACCAGGCTCACGCGCGAGCGGTGCTCAACGTCGTCCTCGTGCTGGCCGCCCTCTTCAGCGGCGCGGTCGGAGGCCGCTGGCTGCTGGGTGTCTGGCGCACGCGGGTCCGAGGTCCGTCCGCCCAGGCCGTCCCGCGCATCCTCGACCGACCGCCCAGCGACAGGCCGGCCGCCATGGTTGGAATGCTCGTCAACGGGCGCGCCGACAGCCAGGAGATAGTGGCATCGCTGCTGGACCTCGCCGATCGCGAGGTGCTCAGGCTCAGCGACGGCCCTGACCCGCGCTTCGAGTTGCTGAAGAACGATGTCCTGGGCCTGCGGCCGCACGAGCGGACCTTGCTGGCTACCTTGTTTCCAAGCGGGCTCGGCATAGTCCAGTTATCCGACGTGCGCGAGCGCGCGCCTGCCAACATGCCGCTCTTTGAGGACCAGCTGCGCGCTGAGCTGGCACAGGTCGGACTGTTCGAACGGAACCTCGACCAGCTCAGTCGCCGCTATCGGTCAATCGGCACGGCATTCTTGATCGTGGGCGCAGTCGGCGTGGCCATCGCCGCATTCGCCCTGCTGGGCTATTCGGAGTTGTGGGCGCTGCCGTTCGTGGCCCTGGCTCTGATCGGCGGCGCCGCGCGCGGGCTGGCCCACGCGATCTCACCGCTGACGACGGATGGAGCCCTTGAGGCGGCGCGCTGGCGGGCGTTTGCCAGACATCTCCAAGGCCGGCCGGGCCGACCGGGTCTCTCCGAGCCGGACCGCTGGCTTCGGTACGAGGTCGCCCTGCGAGTCGGCCGCGACCGGGAGACTAGCGCTTGGTGTACTGAGGAGCCTTACGAGCCCGCTTCAGGCCGTACTTCTTCCGCTCCTTCATCCGCGGGTCACGGGTGAGGAGGCCGGCCTGGCGGAGGACTGGCTTCGTGGACTCATCGGCCTTCACGAGGGCGCGCGCCGTGGCATGCACGATCGCGCCGGCCTGGCCGGTGACCCCGCCGCCCTCAACTTCGGCCAGGACGTTGTAGGCACCAATCGTGTTCGTCAAGCGGAGCGGCAGGGTAATCGCGTTCTGGTGGGACTGCCTGGGGAAGCGCTCCTCGATCGGAACACCGTTGACGATGACGTTGCCCGCCCCTGGTTGCAGGAGCACCTTGGCGATGCTGGTCTTGCGCCGTCCGACCGCGGTGAACTGATTCGGCGCCGCTCTGCGGTTCCTCACGCGCTCGTGTCCTCCTTGTTGGGCGCCGACTCCACCTGGCCAGCGTGCGGATGCTCGGGGCCGGTGTAGACGCGCAGCTTTCGGTACAACGCACGACCCAGCGTCGTGTGGGGCAGCATACCCCTGACCGCCCGCTCGATCACACGCGCTGGTCGCTTGGCCAGCTCATCTTTGAGCACGACAGCCCGCAGGCCGCCGGGATAGCCGGAGTGGCGATAGTAGATCTTTTGGTCGGCCTTGCGTCCACTCAAGCTGACTTTGGCTGCGTTGATCACGATGACGTGATCGCGCAAGTCCATGTGGGGTGCATAGGTCGGGTGGTGCTTGCCCCGCAGGAGCTGAGCCACCTGGCTAGCGAGGCGACCGAGCGACACGCCTGACGCATCGATCACGTGCCATTGTGGCGTGATCTCCGCCGCTTTGGGCGAGTATGTCCTCATTGCCGTGAGTCTCCCAGCAAGGGTTCGTTCTCGTAGTCGACCCCGACGAGCATCAGCCCCTGTGCGGGGGCATTTGGTCCCGCGCGCCGCCGGTCGCCGGAGTCCAGGATCTGCTCGAATTGTCGCACGTTCAATCGTCCCTGACCCACCCAGACGAGCGTACCGACGATCCCCCGCACCATATGGCGCAGGAAGGCGTCGGCCGTGATGTCGTAATAGAGATGTCCACCATCTTTCAACCAGTCCGAACGCGTCACCACGCGGACAGTCGATCGGCTGGCGGGCTCGCGCGCCGCCTGGCCCAGGAACGCCCCGAAGTCATGCCTTCCGACCAGCAGACTTGCTGCCTCATTCATTGCGGGCACGCTCAAGCGCTCCGGAACGTGCCAGGTGTAGTAACGCTGCCAGAGATTGGGGAGCGGCCGGTTCCAGATCGTGTAGCGATAACGGCGCCCCAGGGCGCTACGTCGGGCATCGAAGCTAGCTGGCGCCTCCTCAGCACCGAGGATCTGGATGTCGTCCGGTAAGCGCGCATTTCCAGCCCGCATCAGCTCGTCCGGTGCCAGGCGCCCGCGAGTCTTGAAGCTGACCACCTGGCCACTGGCGTGCACGCCGGCATCGGTCCGCCCGGCCGCCGTGACTCGTACCCGCTCGTCGAGGGCCTCCGATAATGTTTCCTCCAACGTCTCCTGAATCGTCCGTCGACCCGGCTGGATGCCGAAGCCATGGTATCCGGTGCCATCGTACGCGAGGGCTAGCCGAATCGTCCGAAGCGGTATGTAGCCGGCTCCCCCTACAGAACCAGCTCGACCTGCGCCATCGGCGCCCCGTCGCCCCGACGCGGACTGAGCTTCACGATCCGCGTGTAGCCGCCCGGCCTGTCAGCAAACCGTGGCGCGAGCTCTTCGAACAACTTCGTCACGACGCGCGAGTCGTAGACCCTGCACAGCGCCAGGCGGCGGTGGTGCACATCGCCGGTACGCGCCAGACTGATGACCCGCTCGGCCTCGCGGCGCAGCTCGCTGGCCTTCGCCTCGGTCGTACGGACCTTCTCGTAGCGCAGCAGGTCGGTGACCTGATTGCGGATCATCGACAACCTGTGCCCGGTGGGTCGGCCGAGCTTGCGCCGCCCGAGCTGATGCCTCACCACACCTCCCGCTACTCGCGCTCGTCGGAGACGGTCTCGAACACCAGGTCCTCCTGGCCATCCCGCTCGCCGACCACGGCCGTGGTCTCCGCTCCAGTCTCCTCAGGCAGCAGGCCGTGCTCTCGAAGTCGCTCGCGCAGCTCCTCCAGCGACTTCTGGCCGAAGTTGCGCAGGGAGAGCAACTCGTCCTCGCTCATCTGCATAACCTGGCCAACCTTGGTGATCTGCGACCGTTTGAGGCAGTTGTACGTGCGCTGGGAAAGGTCGAGCTGTTCGATCGGCATATCGAGGATATGGGGTGGAATGGTGCTCGTGACCAACCCGGCCCGATCGGCCCGCCGCGACGGCTGCTGCAGCTCGGCAAAGACGCTGAACTGCTCCATCAGCAGCGTCGCCGCCTGGACCAGGGCGTCCATGGGCGGGACCGTCCCGTCGGTCTGGATCTCGATAACCAACCGGTCCAGATCAGTCCGGGCCCCGACGCGCGTGTTCTCGACCTGATAGTTGACTCGCCTGACCGGGGTGAAGATGGCGTCGACCGGGATTACACCCAACGCAGGCGGCTCGCGACCGTCCGAGGACAGATAGCCCGTGCCCCGCTCGACGGTCAGCTCCAGCTCCAGGCGGGCATCACTGTTGTCCAGGCTGGCGATGTACAGCTCTGGGTTGACCACCTCGATCTCACTAGGGTAGATCAGGTCACTGGCGGTCACCACGCCGGGCCCAGAGGCGATCAGCCGAAGCTGGGTCGGCTGGTCTGTGTGGGACTTGAGCCGAAGCTGCTTGAGATTGAGGATGATCTCTGTCGTGTCTTCCTTGACGCCAGGGATCGTGGCGAACTCGTGATAGATGCCGTCGACCTTGACCTGCGTCACGGCCGCGCCCGGAAGCGACGAGAGCAGTACTCGGCGCAACGCATTTCCGAGCGTGAGGCCAAAGCCGCGTTCGAGCGGCTCGACCTGAAACCTGCCGAAGTCGTCCGATGCGTGTAACGCGTCGACCTTAGAGATTATGGTTTCGACCAAGGTGGGAGCCTCCTCCCGGCGAGTAACCGTGCTGCCGACCGACAGTTCAAATTCTCGGGCGCCGGCAGCCACGCTCACCGGACCGCTAACGCGAGTAGAACTCGACGACCAACTGCTCGTTTACGCTGACCTCAATCGCCTCGCGGCCGGGGAGGTTCAGGACCCGACCACTCATAGCGGCGGCGTCCAGTTCTAGCCACTGCGGCACGTCCTTCCGCGTCAGCCCTTCCTGGACTATCTTGAAATACTCCGACTCACGGCTCTTGGGCATGACCGCCACAACGTCACCCGGCTTCACCAGCGCCGAAGGAATGTTCGTCAGGCGGCCGTTGAGTGAGAAATGGCCGTGGCGCACGAGCTGGCGCGCCTGCTTCCGGGAGTCGGCGAAACCTAGCCGGTAGACGACGTTGTCCAGCCGCGTCTCGAGTACCCGAAGCAGGTTTGCGCCAGTCACACCGGGCCGCCGTTCCGCTTCTTCGAAGTGCTTGCGGAACTGCCTCTCGAGCACGCCATAGATGGCGCGCGCCTTCTGCTTCTCCTTGAGCTGGTTGGCGTACTCCGACAGCTTCCGCCGACGCTGGCCATGATCGCCTGGCGGATAATTGCGCCGCTCGATCGCGCACTTCGGCCCGAAGCAGCGCTCCCCCTTCAGAAACAGCTTGAGCCCCTGCCGCCGACAGATCCGACAGACGGGGCCGGTATATCGTGCCATCGATACTCCTGTTTACACGCGCCGCTTCTTCGGCGGCCGACAGCCGTTATGCGGGATCGGGGTCACATCGACGATCGACGAGATCGCCAGTCCAGCTGCCTGGAGCGAACGAATCGCCGCCTCACGGCCCGAGCCGGGCCCCTTGACGTAGATGTCCACTTCCCGCATCCCGTGCTCCATTGCCTTCCTGGCGGCAGCCTCGGCCGCCAGTCCGGCTGCGTACGGCGTGCTCTTTCGTGAGCCTTTGAAGCCGGCGGCGCCGGAGCTCGACCACGTCAGCACGTTCCCGTCGGGGTCGGTGATGGTCACCAGCGTGTTGTTGAAGCTCGATTGGATGTACGCGCAGCCAGCAGGAACGTTCTTTCGTTCCCGTCGCCGGACGCGGCCCGCGCCCCTTCTGCGCTCCGCCACTCCGTTTCCTCCCGGCCTACTTCTTCGCGCTCGCCGTGCGTCGGCCAGCCACGGTACGACGGGGTCCCTTTCGCATCCGCGCGTTGGTGCGCGTCCGCTGGCCGTTGACCGGAAGATTGCGTCGGTGCCGCAGACCGCGATAGCACCCAATCTCCATCAGCCGCTTGATGTTGAGGTTCACCTCGCGACGGAGGTCACCCTCAACCTTGTACTCGCGGTCGATGATCTCGCGCAGCCGGCTTACCTCGTCCTCGGTCAGGTCGCGGACCCGGGTGTCCGGACTGACGTTGGTCCGCTGCAGGATCTGCCTGGTCGCGCTGGGACCGATACCATAAATGGCCGGCAGAGCGGCCTCAATCCGCCTATCGCGCGGAACGTCTACACCAGCGATTCGAGCCACTTCTCCTCCGCTTCGTTATCCCTGCCTTTGCTTATGCTTCGGGTTGTTGCAAATCACCAGGACTACGCCTTTGCGGCGAATGATCTTGCACCGCTCGCAACGTGCTTTGACCGATGCTCGTACTTTCATGTTTTCAGTCCTCAGCTTCCGGCCGCCCAGGAGCTAGCGGCCAACCAGGACCGTCAGCGCGAGCGATGGACGATCCGACCGCGCGAGCGATCGAACGGCGACAGAGCCAACCGAACTCGGTCCCCCGGCAGGATCCGCCCGGCGCCGAGCCGCATGCTCGCCGACACGTGCGCAACCACCTGGCTCCCATCGCCCAACTCGATTCGAAACAAGGCGTTGGGGAGCGCCTCAATCACCGTCCCTTCAACCTCTGCGGCGTCGTCGGCGGGCATCCCGCGTCCCGAGCGCCGGAGGCCAAATGGTCCGGCGGCCCAAACCCGTAGTATATCACACTTGTCCGGCGGATGGTGGGAGCGCGTCGCACAGGGCTCTGGTCACTGCTTCGATCGATCGATCGCCATCGACCTCGACCAGGTTGCCTCGGCCTCGGTAGTATTCCAAGACGGGGACTGTCTCCATGAAATACACCTCCAGCCGCCGGCGAGCCGTCTCCTCGCGGTCATCCACCCGCTGGTACAGCTCTCCGCCGCAGCGGTCGCATACCCCCTCGACCGCGGGCGGGCTGTACAGCGTGTGGTAGCTGGCATGGCAGGCCCGGCACAGCCATCGGCCCGAGAGTCGCGCCAGGAGGGTAACCTCTGGCACCTGGATGTTGATTACGCGGTCGATCCTGCGCCCCTCGCGCTCCAGCATCTCATCTAGCGCCCGCGCCTGCCCAAGACTACGCGGAAAGCCGTCCAGGATGAACCCTCTCTGGCAATCCGGCTGGCGAAGGCGGTCCATGACCATAGCCACCGTCAGCTCGTCGGGGACCAGCTCGCCGCGGTCCATGAACGCTTTGACCTCACGGCCCCGTTCGCTACCACTCTTGACCGCCTCGCGGAACAGGTCACCGCTGGCCACGTGCGCGACCCCAACTAGCTCGGCGACCGTCCCGGCCTGAGTTCCCTTGCCCGCCCCGGGCGGCCCGATCAGCACGACCTGCACGGGCCCTCCCCGACCAACGGGGCACCCTCACTCACCGTCACCGGCCCTTGAGCTGCTCACTCCCGCCGCGCCGCTACTTGATGAAGCCGCGGTAATGTCGCATCAGTAGCTGCGCCTCGAGTTGCCGCATGGTGTCGAGTCCGACGCCCACGACGATGAGCAGGGCTGTCGACTGCAGAGATAGCGTCTGGATCCCGGTCGCCGTCCGCACCAGGAAGGGCAGGATCGCGATCGCGCCCAGGAATAGCGCACCGACCAGGGTGATCCGAATCAAGACTTTGTAGAGGTACTCGGCGGTTGGCCGCCCCGGCCGAATGCCGGGAATGAAGCCGCCCTGCTTCTGCAGGTTCTCGGCGATGTTCTGTTGCTGGAAGATCACCAGGGTGTAGAAGAACGTGAAGGCGACCACCAGCCAGAAGTACAACATCCAGTAACCCCAGCTGTGCTGGAGATTGAAGAAGTTGTAGACCTGCTCGGCGATCCAACGGCCCCAGTCGCTCTCGACTCCCAGGAAGTACCCGGCTACGGTGCCCGGGAAGATCAAGATTGACGAGGCGAAGATCAGCGGGATCATGCCTGCCGAATTCACTTTGAGCGGGATATGGGTACTCTGGCCGCCGACCATTCGAGAGCCGCGGATGCGCTTGGCGACCTGGACCGGGATTCGGCGCTGGCCCTCGTAGATGATCACAATTGAGGCGACGGTCAGCACGCCGAGCACCAGGAAGATCCCGATCGCGGGCAGGCCAGTCCCCCCGACGATGGCCTGGCCGATCTGTGAGGGCAGTCGCGAGACGATCCCCCCAAAGATGATCATCGAAACCCCATTCCCGATCCCATACTGAGTTATCAGCTCGCCGATCCAGATGAGGAGCATCGTTCCCGCGGTCATCGAGATGATGATCGCGGACGTCCCGAGCGGATTGACGCCGAAACCGAAGTTGTTAATGATCGGCTCGTTGCCAGGGGCCGTGGCGTTGAGCAGCTGCGGGGTGCCATAGGCCTGTGCCGCCGCCAGCGGCACGGTCAGCCAGTGAGTCATCTGGTTGATGCGGTTGCGACCGGATTCGCCCTCTTTGGAGATCTCCTGCAAGCGAGGGATCACGGGCACAAGGAGCTGCATGATGATCGAGGCGGTGATGTACGGATAAACACCCATAGCGGCGATCGAGAAGCTGGCCAGGGCGCCGCCGGAGAATAGGTCCAGGAAACCGATGAACTGGTTGTCCTCGAAGAGCCGCTCCAGCGCGGCCACGTTCACCCCAGGCACCGGTACGTGGGCGATGAAGCGAAATACGACCAGCATCGCCAGGGTGAAGACCAGCTTTTGCCGAAGGTCGGCGATCTTGAAGGCGTTAAGCAGCGCCTGGAGCATGCTCGAGGGCATCGCAACTCCCCCCGGCCGCCTCGATCTTCTGGCGGGCACTTGCGGAAAAACGGTGGGCCCGTACGGTCAGGGCCCGATCGAGCTCGCCGATCCCAAGAATTTTGACACGCTCGCGGGTGTTTTTGATCAGGCCGACCGCGAGCAGCGCGGCGGGGTCCACGGTGGCGCCAGACTCGAACCTGTGAAGATCGCGCAGGTTGATCGGCCGATATTCGATCCGCGATGGGTTGTGGAAGCCACGTCGGTAGGGCAGCTTGCGGACGAGCGGAAGCTGGCCGCCTTCGAAGTACGGTGGCACCCCCCCACCAGAGCGGGCATTTTGTCCCTTGGTACCCTTGCCGGCGGTCGTCCCTCGCCCTGAGCCGAGTCCGCGTCCCTTGCGCCGACGTGGGCGATGCGCCCCTTTTGGAGGCGCCAGCTCATGTGGTTTCATGCCGCTCCCCCTTGGGTCCATCCGCTTTGGGCTTCGATCGCGTCGGCCGGGTGGGCGAGGCTGACTTGGCCTCGCCCGAGGCCGTGCTTGCCTTGGAGCGGCCCCGTGGCGCCGCGGCCTCTGTTTTCGGTTCCGAGCTGGCCGGTCTTGCCGCGCGGCGGGGCGCGCGCGTGGCCCTCGACCTAGCCGCCTCGACCGCCGCGCTCGGCTCGGTCTGCACGACAACCGGAGCGGAGATCGCCGCTTCCTGCTCAGGCTTGGCGCGAGCTGAGGCCGCCGGCTTTTGCCGACCGGTTTGGGGCTCGGGCGCGGTCGGCGCCGTCTCCACCCGCAACAGGTGCTGGATCTTGAAGATCATGCCGCGCACGGCCTGATTGTCAGGTCGCTCCACAACCTGGTGAAGGCGTCGCAGCCCGAGCGCCCGTGCCGTGGCTTTCTGCCGGCTCGTGTAGCCGATCGGACTGCGGACCAGCTCGATGCGCAGCCTAGCCTGTGATTCCGGCATCGGCCGCTCTCCTCCTTGGCAACAGCTCTGCCAGGTCCTTACCACGCATGTCCGCGACGTCGGCCGGCTCGCGCAGGTTCTTGAGCGCCTCGTGCGCTGCCTGGACCAGATTGATCGGATTGCTGCTGCCCAACGACTTGGTCAGAATGTCGCGGATGCCAGCCAGCTCCACGACCGGACGGACAGACCCGCCGGCGATCACGCCAGTGCCCGGCGCGGCCGGCTTCATCATCACTCTAGCCGCCCCGAAATCCTGGATGATCGGGTGGGGGATCGTCTGGCCATCCATCGGCACGCGGACCAGGTTCTTTTTGGCGATCTCGGCGCCTTTACGGATCGCGTCGGGCACCTCGTTCGCTTTGCCCAGACCGACGCCCACCAGGCCGTTGCCGTCGCCGACGACGACCAACGCGCTGAAGCTGAAACGCCGGCCGCCCTTGACCACCTTGGCGACACGGTTGATTTTGACGACACGCTCTTCCAGATTCAGACCCGTGTGGTCGATCCTTGGCATCGCTGCTCCTGTTCGTGCGCGCTCGGTCATCCTGAGCGAAGGATCTCAGTCCTGAGCGAGGACACCGAGATCCTTCGCTTCGCTCAGGATGACAAGCCCTTCAAAATTGTAATCCGCCCTCGCGGGCACCCTCGGCCAGTGACTTCACCCGCCCGTGATACAGAAAACCACCTCGATCGAAAACGACTGCGGTGATGCCCCTGGCTTGAGCCCGCGCCGCCAGCTCCCGGCCCACCCGCCTGGCCCGCTCGGCTTTCGTTCCGCTGACCGCCGCGCGCAGATCTGGATCGAGATCGGACGCCGCGACCAGCGTGTGTCCCGAGACGTCGTCGATGATCTGGCCATAGATGTGCGCCAGACTGCGAAAGACAGCCAGCCGCGGCCTCTCAGCGGTCCCCGAAACGTCCCGACGGACCCGCCGATGCCGGGCCTGCCGCTTAGCTCTTGCATCTACTCGTTTGTACACGGTCTCTCCTGGTAGGGGTGCGCCCGCCTGTGCGCTCAGGCCCTATTTCGCCTTGCCGGCCTTGCCCGCCTTGCGGCGGATCTGCTCTTCAGCGTACTTGATGCCTTTGCCTTTATACGGCTCGGGCGGACGGATGCGACGGATCCTGGCAGCCGTCTCCCCGACCAGCTCTTTGTCCGCCCCACTCACGATGATCCTGTTGGTGCCTTCGACGGTTAGAGTCACGCCGGGAGGCGCCTCGAAGGCGACCGGATGAGAGAAGCCGACCTGGAACATGACCAGCTCGCCCACCCTCTGGGCCCGGTAGCCCACGCCGTTGATCTCGAGCCGGCGCGTGAATCCCTCGGTTACTCCGGCCACCATGTTGGCGACCAGCGTCCGGGTCAGCCCATGCAACGCGCGGTGGCGCCGCGCGTCCGAGGGACGCTCGATTCGTAGCTCGCCATCGTCGCGTATGATCTTCATCTCTGCCGGCAGGGTGCGCTCGAGCCGCTTCCCCTCGGCCTCGACGACCAGGTGATTGTTCTCATCCAACTCGATCTTGACGTTTGGCGGGACCTTGATCGCCATCCGGCCAATTCTTGACATCGTGTACTCCGAGCTATCAGCTATCAGCTGTCAGTTGTCAACCGCCAGCGCCATGGCTGATGGCTGATGGCAGACGGCTTCGTTCACCATACCTGGCAGAGCACCTCGCCACCCAAGCGTCGCCTGCGCGCCTGGGCGCCGCTCATCACGCCCTTCGACGTCGACAGGATCGCCACACCAAGGCCGCCGAAGACCCTCGGGATCTCGTCAGCGCCAGTGTAGACGCGAAGGCCCGGCGTGCTCACTCGGCGCAGCCCGGTGAGGACCGGCTCTTGCTTGCCGGTATACCGCAGCTCGACCCGCAACTGCTTCTTGGGGACCTCGCCTTGAACGCTGAAGCCCTTGATGTAACCCTCATCCCGCAGCACCTCGGCGATCGCGACTTTCACGGTCGACGCGGGCATCTCAACGACCTGGTGGCGGGCCTGCACCGCGTTTCGAAGCCGCGTCAGCATGTCGGCGATCGGATCGGTCATCGTCATCGTCCCCGCTCCTGGCCTACCAGCTTGACTTGACGACGCCCGGAATCTCGCCCTGCAGGGCGAGACGGCGGAAACAGATTCGGCACAGGCCAAACTTACGCATGTACGCGCGCGGACGCCCACACAGCGCGCAGCGATTGTGCTGTTGGACCGGGTGGCCCTTGGCAAAGCGGTTTGGCCGCTTGGCCTTGACGATCATCGAAACTTTTGCCAATTCTGCTCTCTCCCCTACCCGGCCGAGCCGAGCGGTTGGTGGCCCGGGCGCGCTCCGCCCGCAGCCTGACTAAGCACGCGCAAACGGGACTCCAAGCAGCTCCAGCAGGCGTCGTGCCTCCTGGTCGGTGCGGGCCGTCGTGACCAGCGTGACCTCTAGCCCGCGCACCTTGTCGATCTTGTCGTAGTCGATCTCTGGAAAGACGAGCTGCTCACGCAGGCCCAGCGAGTAGTTTCCCCGCCCGTCAAACGAGCGCGTAGCCACGCCGCGAAAGTCGCGCAGACGCGGCAGCGCGGCATTCACCAGCCGATCGAGGAACTCATACATCCGGTCGCCGCGCAACGTGGCCATCACGCCAACCGACATGCCGGCTCGAAGGCGGAACTGAGCGATCGACTTCTTGGCGCGTTTGACTATCGGCCGCTGGCCGGTGATGGCCGCGACGTCATTCACCGCGGCGTCGAGCGCCTTGCTGTTCTGGATGGCCTCCCCAACGCCGACGTTGACGACGATCTTGTCGAGCCTGGGAACTTGCATGATGTTGCGATAGCCGAACTGTGACATCAGGGCAGGGCGGATTTCCTCGCCGTAGCGCGCCCTCAAGCGTGGGGTCGGTCGTTCGTCTTTCTGGCGGCTCTTCGCTCTCTCGGCCATACAGGGCTCCTCAGACAAGCTCCCCGCACTTCTTGCAGAAACGGGCCTTGGTGCCATCATCCAGGAAGCGCACACCAATCCGGGTTGGCTTGTCACACTTGGTGCACACCACGGCGACGTTGGAGATATGCATTGGCGCTTCGATGTCGACGATGCCGACCTGGCGGGCCCTGCTTTGGCCTGGCTTCATGTGTCGCTTCATGACGTTGACGTCGGCCACGATTATCCGCTGCTCGCCGGGCCGCACCTCGCGGACCTTGCCGCGCTTGCCCTTGTCCTTGCCGACTAGCACCTGGACCGTGTCATCCCGACGCACTTTCAGCACTACCATACCGCCCTCACAGTACCTCTGGCGCGAGCGAGATGATCTTCATGTAGTTCTTCTCGCGCAGCTCACGCGCCACGGGGCCGAAGATTCTGGTTCCCCGCGGATTACTCTTGTCGCTCAGGATCACCGCGGCGTTGTCGTCGAAACGGATGTGTGAGCCATCTGGCCGGCCGTACCCTTTGGCCGTTCGGACGATAACGGCCCTGACGACCTCGCCCTTCTTGACCGATCCCCCTGGCTGGGCCTGCTTGACCGAGGCGACGATGACGTCGCCGACGTCCGCGTACTGCTTGTTGCCGCCGGCCACCACCCGGATGCACATGATCTCGCGGGCTCCGGTATTGTCGGCCACACGAAGTCGAGTCTGGGGAAAGATCACGCCGACGACTCCTCGTCTGGCAGCGGGGCGGAGGTTGCGGCCACCTCCGGCTCCTCGGCCAGGACCTCCAGACCAGGACCGACCGTCTCTCGTAGGATCTGTCGCACCACCCAGCTCTTCTCTTTGCTGAGCGGTCGCGACTCGACGATGATCACCTGATCCCCGATCTGACAGGTATTACCCTCGTCGTGCGCTTTGAACCGACGTGTGCGACGCACGTTTCGGCCGTAGAGCGGATGCCGTCGGATGGACTCCACGGCCACCACCACCGTCTTGTCCATCTTATTGCTGACCACCGTCCCAACCTTCGTTCGGCGGCGGACCAAATGCGGTTCGCGGACCTTCAACTCAGGCATCTTTGCCTACTCCCCAAGCCGAGCCCCGGCCAGCTGGCTCTGGCGGGTATGGAGGCGGGCAATGTCGCGCCGCACCTGGCGGATCCGTGACGTGTTGGTCAACTGGCGGGTGGCGAACTGGAAGCGGAGGTTGAACAACTCCTCCTGAAGCTCGACGAGACGGCCTTCGAGCTGTTCGGGGGTCAACTCCCGCAGTTCAGACCCCTTCATGCGCGATGACCTCCGCCTTCATCACGAACTTGGTGTCAATCGGCAGCTTGTGGCCCGCTAGCCGAAGGGCCTCCTTAGCCAGCTCCTCGCGCACGCCCCCGATCTCGAACATGACGCGGCCCGGGCGCACCACCGCCACCCAATGGTCCGGCGCGCCCTTGCCGCTTCCCATCCGGGTCTCGGCTGGCTTGGCGGTCACGGACTTATCCGGAAAGATCCGAATCCACACCTTGCCGCCTCGCTTCAGGTGGTGGGTAATCGTCCGCCGCGCCGCTTCGATCTGCCGCGCCGTGATCCAGCCAGGCTCGAGGGCTTGGATGCCGTACTCGCCGAACGAGACCTGGTTGCCGGTCAAGGCTATGCCGCCTCGCTTACCGCGCTGGTGTTTTCGGTGCTTGACGCGCTTGGGCTGAAGCATCTGTCAGCTGGTCTCCTGGGGCTCCGATGGCTCGGCGCTGATCTGGCCGGACTCGGTCGGGGCTGCCTCGGACACGCCCGGCGACGCCGCCTCGGCAGCCTCCCCTTCTTCCACCGCGGGTCTGTCCGACACCGTGGCCGGGGGCGGCGCTTCCTGCACGGCCGCGCGGGCCGGCGTCACACCCACACCCATTCGGGAAGGCCGCAACATTGACACGAAGCTCTCATCCTGGGAAGGCGAGACGTCACCACGGTAGATCCAAACTTTCACACCGATGACGCCATACGTCGTATGCGCCTCCGCCTGGCCAAAGTCGATGTCGGCCCGCAGGGTGTGGAGTGGGACCCGTCCCTCACGCTCCCACTCGCGCCGAGACATCTCGGACCCGCCCAGCCGGCCGGACACTTGCACGCGGATGCCTTTGGCGCCGAAGCGCATCGAGCGGCCGACGGACTGCTTCATGGCCCGTCTGAACGCCACCCGCCGCTCCAACTGGTCGGCCACACTGCGAGCCACGAGGTAGGCGTCCAGCTCGGGCTGGCGAATCTCCTGGATCGTCACGCGGACCCGCTTGCCGGTCATGGTTTCCAGGTTGCGACGCAGCTCTTCCACCTTCACACCGCTCTTGCCGATGACGATGCCAGGCTTGGCGGCGTGAATCGTGACCGTCATCTGGTTAGCCGAGCGCTCGATGTCCACGCGCGATACGCCGGCGTCGGCCAGCCGGGTCAGGATCGTGTGGCGGACGTTTAGGTCCTCGTGCAGGAACTTCGTGTAGTCACGATCGGCGTACCAGCGACCCTGCCAGTCCTTGACGCGCCGGTCGCCTACACTCACCCCGAGTCGAAACCCGATCGGGTGGACCTTCTGTCCCATCACTCCTCCCTCTCGCTCACCACGATGGTCACGTGGCTCGACCGTTTCAGGATTTGGTTTGCGCGTCCCCGCGCACGCGGCCGATACCGCTTGAGGGTTCGGCCATCGTCGGCAGTGGCGCCTACCACCACCAGTTCATCAGGATCCATGTTGAAGTTGTTCTCGGCATTGGCGGAAGCCGACTTCACAGCTTTGGCAACCGGGGAGGTCGCCTTGTGCGGCATGTGACGCAAGATCGCCAGCGCCTCGGAGACCGACTTGTCCTTGATCGTCTCCAGCACGAGCCGAACCTTCTGCGGCGACATTCTCAGGTGTCTGGCAACCGCCCGGACTTCTACCCCCGCCATGTAACACTCCGATCGCGACTCACCACACAGGACACAGAGAGCACCGAGAATGTTTTCAAGCGGCTTTCCATCTCTCTGCGTCCCGTGTGCCTTCCGTGGTTAACATGATTTAGCGGGCTCCGCTCGACCTCTCGCCGCGCGCGGTATGGCCGCGGAAGGTCCGCGTCGGCGCGAACTCGCCGAGTTTGTGCCCAACCATGTTCTCGGTGATGTAGATCGGCACGTGACGGCGTCCGTCGTGCACGGCGATCGTGTGCCCGACCAACTCCGGGAAGATCGACGAAGCCCGCGACCAAGTCTTGATCATTTCCTTGGCGCCGCGGGTGTTCAGCACGCTTACCTTCTGGAAAAGCTTGGCGTCGATGTACGGGCCCTTCTTGGTAGACCGACTCATGAACTGGCTCCTCGGCTGATAGCGAGCGTCACTTGCTTCCGCGCCGCCGCACGATGAAGCGATCCGTCTGCTTGCGCCGGCGAGTCTTCTTGCCCATCGCCGGCTTACCCCACTTGGTTTGAGGCTGGCCACCGATGGGCGACTTGCCCTCGCCTCCACCGTGTGGATGGTCGCGTGGGTTCATCACCGAGCCGCGCACGGTCGGTCGCCGACCGAGCCATCGGCTCCGCCCCGCCTTGCCCAAGCTCAGCGTTCCGTGCTCGGCGTTGCCAACCTGGCCGATCGTCGCCATGCAGGACGTGAGCACGCGCCGCACCTCGCCGCTTGGCAGCCGTACCTGGCACCAGTCCGCCTCTTTGGCCATCAACTGCGCGGAGCCACCAGCCCCCCGCACGAGTTGCCCGCCTCGGCCCGGCTTCAGCTCGATGTTGTGAATGAGCGTGCCGGTCGGGATGTCACGCAGGGCCAAAGCGTTGCCAGCGGAGAGGTCCGCGTCCGGGCCCGAGCTGACCTGCTGACCCACCTTGAGCCCGACCGGGGCCAGGATGTAGCGTTTCTCACCGTCGGCATACTCCAGCAGCGCGATCCGGGCCGTACGGTTCGGGTCGTACTCGATCGAGACCACCCGCGCTTGGACGCCGGTCTTGTCACGCTTCCAGTCGATGACACGATACATCCGCTTGTGCCCGCCGCCCCGGTGGCGAACCGTCAAGCGGCCCTGGTTGTTTCGCCCGCCACTCTTGCGCAGCGGCTCCAGGAGCGATCGCTCCGGCTTTTTGCCCTTGGTCAGCTCATCGAACGTCGAGACGCTCATACCTCGGCGGCCGGGCGACGTTGGTCGGTAGGTCTTCAGCGGCATGATCAGACTCCCTGGAATAGCTCGATGCGCTCGCCGGGCTGGAGCGTGACTACGGCCTTCTTCCACGAGCGCGTCATCCCGAAGGTCCGCCCCATGCGCCGACGCTTGCCCGGCACTCGCGCGATGTTGACGGCCGTCACTTTAACCTTGAAGACCTCCTCGACCGCGCGTTTGATCTCGATCTTGTTGGCGTTCGCCAGGACCTCGAATGTGTACTTGCCCTGCTCGCCCAGAAGGGTGTTCTTCTCGGTAATAATCGGGCGGACAAGGATCTGGTGGCTCGAGAGCATCACGCCCCCTCGCTTCCAGTTCGCTTGATCTTGGCCCGACCCTCGTTCAAGACCAGTCGCGTGACCGCTTCGGCCGCGGAGCGGGTCAAGAGCAGGTGGCGGCAATTCAGCACGTCGAGCAGGTTCAAACCATCAGGTGTGACCGCTCGCACCCCGGCCAGGTTGGCCGAAGCTCGTGTAACCGTGTCGTCACGTTCTGGCACCACGATCAGGGCACCATCCGCCAGTCCCAGCGCCCCCAGTACGACGAGCATCTCGCGGGTCTTGGGAGCCGGAATCTGGAGCTCGTCAACTACTGTGAGCGCCTCTTCGGCAAGCCTGGCCGAGAGCGCCGAGCGCATGGCCAGACGCCGCATCTTCAGCGGCAGCAACTGCCGATGCGAACGCGGGCGGGGGCCAAAGACGATGCCGCCGCCAGTCCAATGGGGCGCGCGGCGATCACCCTGGCGGGCGCGCCCGGTCCCCTTCTGGCGGTAAAGCTTGTGCGTGCCTCCGGCGACCTCGGCCCGCGTCTTCGTATGATGGGTGCCCTTTCGCTGATTGGCCAACTGGACGACGACGGCCTGATGGAGCACGGCGCCATTCGGTTCGATTCCGAACACGCGCTCGTCGAGATCGAGGCTGCCAACTACCTCTCCGCGGACGTTCTTGACCGGCACCCGCGTAGGGCACTTGTTCTCGGTCACTACTCGACCCACTTCTTCTTGATCATGATCAGACCGCCGCGCGGCCCGGGGATAGCCCCACGCAGGGCCACCAGGTTGCGGTCCGGATCAACCTGGATGACCTGGAGGTTCTTGACGGTGACCCGTTCGTCACCCATGTGCCCGGCCATCCGCGTTCCTTTGAACACCCGACCCGGCGTGGTCCCGGCGCCGACCGACCCCGGCGCCCGCCAGCGGTCGGACTGCCCATGGGTCTTGGGTCCACCCCGAAAGTTGTGCCGCTTCATCACGCCCGCGAACCCCCGGCCTTTGGAGACGCCCGTCACGTCCACACGGTCACCCGGCTTCAACATGCCGACATCCACCCGCGCGCCGACCTCGATGTCGTCGATCTGGTCGACGGGTACCTCACGCAGCTCACGTAGGGGCGGCAGGCCATTCTTGAGATGACCTCGTCTGGGCTTGCTGAGCTTGTTCGCTCGAAGCTCCCCGAACCCGAGCTGGACTGCCTCGTAGCCGTCACGGTCGACCGTTCGGACCTGGGTGACGAAGCATGGACCGGCCTCGACCAGCGTAGTCGCCGTGGCCGCACCAGTCTCGTCGAAGAGCCTCGTCATCCCAAGCTTTCGCCCCAGTATTCCTTGAATCACGGCAACACCCATGCGAGCAATCAGCAATCAGCCAGTAGCTATCAGCTGCTGATGGCTGACAGCTAATGGCTGATTGCTGGTTCCTTCGTCTCTCACAGCTTGATCTCGATGTCGACGCCGGCCGGCACGTTCAGCCGCATCAGCGCGTCAACGGTCCTGGACGTCGGTTCGAGCACGTCGATCAAACGCTTGTGGGTGCGCATCTCGAACTGCTCCCGCGAGTCCTTGTCGATGAACGGAGACCGAATGACGGTGAACTTCTCGATGCGCGTGGGCAACGGCACCGGACCCGCGACCTGCGCGCCAGTCCGCTCGGCCGTCTCTACGATCTGCTGAGCTGACTGGTCCAGGATCTTATGATCGAACGCCTTGAGGCGGATCCGAATTCGCTGCTTCGCCATGGAGCTCGTTCCTCACCACCAAGCCGTCAGCTGTCAGCTATCAGCTATCAGGGGTAACTGCCTGACAGCTGATAGCTGATGGCTGATAGCTGGCTACTCCTGGATCTGGGTCACCACCCCGGCTCCCACCGTCCGACCGCCCTCCCGAATCGCAAACCGCACCCCTTCTTCCAATGCCACCGCCGTGATCAGCTCGATCTCCATCCGCACGTTGTCCCCGGGCATCACCATCTCCACCCCCTCGGGCAGCTTGATCGACCCCGTCACGTCCGTCGTCCGAATGTAAAACTGCGGCCGATACCCGTTGAAGAACGGCGTGTGCCGCCCGCCCTCCTCCTTCGATAACACGTACACCTCGCTCGCAAACTTCGTCCGCGGCTTGATCGACCCGGGCTTGGCCAGCACCTGCCCGCGCTCCACCTCGTCCCGATCCATCCCCCGCAACAGACACCCCACGTTGTCCCCCGCTAGCCCCTCGTCCAGCGTCTTCTGGAACATCTCCACCCCGGTCACCACCCGCTTGCGGGTCTCCCCAAACCCCACGATCTCCACTTCCTCGCCCGTCTTGATCTTCCCCCGCTCGATCCGCCCCGTCACCACCGTCCCACGCCCCTTGATCCCAAAGACGTCCTCGATCGGCATCAAGAACGGCCGATCCACCGGCCGCTGCGGGGTCGGAATGTACTCGTCGACCGCCTTCATCAGCGCCACGATCGATTCATACTCCGGCGCCTCCGGATCCTGGCTGCTCGACTCCAGCGCCTTCAACGCCGAGCCCCGAACGATCGGGAGCTCCTCCCCAGGAAAGCCGTACTTCGTGAGCAGCTCCCGCACCTCTAGCTCCACCAGCTCCAGCAGCTCCTCGTCCTCCATCGCGTCCACTTTGTTCAAGTACACCACCATCGCCGGCACCTCCACCTGCCGCGCCAGCAAGATGTGCTCCCGCGTCTGCGGCATCGGCCCGTCCGGCGCGCTCACCACCAGGATCGCCCCGTCCATCTGCGCCGCACCCGTGATCATGTTCTTGATGTAGTCCGCGTGCCCAGGACAGTCCACGTGCGCGTAGTGCCGCGCGTCCGTCTCGTACTCCACGTGCGCGATCGCGATCGTGATCCCCCGCGCCCGCTCCTCGGGCGCGTTGTCGATCGAATCAAACGACCGAAACTTCGCCTCCCCCTTCATCGCCAGCACCTTCGTGATCGCCGCCGTCAGCGTCGTCTTGCCGTGGTCGACGTGCCCGATCGTCCCCACGTTCGCGTGCGGCTTCGTCCGCT
>DASPXK010000298.1:0-5981 GCA_035637315.1 Chloroflexota bacterium | reverse complement strand
CGAACCAGAAGTAGCCCTGCTCGTCTGTGCCTGACCGTCCGAATCCGCTGAACGCGGGATCCAACGGCAGCGGCCGGCGGTCCGCGGGGTGGTTGTAGAGGCCCTGCGCGTTGGCCTGCCAGATCTCGACCATGGCATCGGGGACCGGATCGCCGCCCCCGTCGTAGACGTGGCCGGCGATCCTGATGCGCTCGCCCGCGGTCTCAGGCCCGACGAGCACGTTCCGCCATGCGTCCTCTCTGAGCAGGGCATCGTGGAAGAACGGGCCGATCGTCTGGGAGGCGGTCAGGCCGGGCGCCATCAGGACCCCGCCTCCGCGGGCGCCTCGAACGGCGTAGCCTGCGGCCCGCGCAGGACGATGTCCCAGCGCCACCCGAGCGCCCATTCGGGCTGAGTCACGTCGTGCGCGTAGGCGGCTACCAGGCGTGCCCGCGCCGCCTCGGTCGGGATCGAGTGGAAGATGGGGTCGAGAGCGAAGAGCGGATCGTCCGGAAAGTACATCTGCGTTATCAGGCGGGAGACCGACGATGGTCCGAACAGTGCGAAGTGGATGTGCGCCGGCCGCCAGGCGTTCTCGTGGTTCCGCCACGGGTAGGCGCCTGGCCTGACGGTGAGGAAACGGTACACCCCCTCCTCCTTCGTCAGGCAACGCCCGATCCCGAGGAAGTTCGGGTCCAGTGGGCCGGGCCACTGGTCGACCCGGTGGACGTAGCGCCCGGCGGCGTTGGCCTGCCAGACTTCCACGAGTGTGTTGGGGACCGCGCCGCCGTGCTCGTCGAGCACCCGGCCGGTGACGATGATCCGTTGGCCGATCGCCTCGCCCCTGGTTCCCGCGTTGCGGGTGAGGTCGGCGTCTTCAGCGGTGACCGCGCTGATGGCCGGGCCGGGACCAGTAAGCTCCGACAGGGTGAGCGGGACGTCGACGAGTGGCAGAGTCGGCGCGCGCCGACGCGTCGACTGGTAGGCCTCGTACAGATACGGCGGGAAGACCTCGGTGTCCCCACGAACGATCGCACCGATCGTCGTCGTCATCGTCGTCATGGTCACTTCCTCCGCGGGTCAGGCCGGATCGCCTGGCGGCTTCCCGGCTGCTGAATGCTTGAGCTCTTTTTTGGCTAGGGCGAAGGCAGCGTTGGCGGCGGGAACGCCCGCGTAGACGGCCACGTGGAGAAGCACCTCACCAATCTCGCGCGGCTCAACGCCGATGTTTCGACTCGCGCGAAGGTGCAAGGCGAGCTCTTCACGGCGGCCCAGCGCGGCCAGGATGGCGATCGTGATGAGGCTACGCGTGCGGCGGTCCAGGTCCGGCCGGGCCCACACCGATCCCCACGCCAGCTCGGTGATGAACCGCTGGAAGTCCGCGTCGAGATCCGTCTGGCGCGCCTCGGCCCGCGCGACGTGGTCCGCGCCGAGCACCTCGGTGCGAACCCTCTTCCCCGCTTCAAAGCGCGACTCCGCCACGCGGCCCCCTCGAGCGACTCCAGGTACCAAGAACACCCCATCCTAGCATGGCTGTTTGTGGGCCAACCAAGCCTCGGGCAAGTTCACACGCCTCTGCGGCGATGTACGCCGTCTGGAAGGGCGGCCTTTTGGCCGCGCTCGTCGTAGGGGATATGCTACGTGTTAGTCAGTTTCGGCCTACCGATGACTGAGGGCTTGATTATATGACGGCAGGAATCGTTCTGCCCCGCGAATCGGACCTTTACCAGCTGTTGCGCCAGGCCGCGCTCGAGCGACGCTGCGTCTTTCTGGCCGGGCTGCCCGGCGTCGGGAAGAGCCTCATGCTCCAGCAGCTGGCACTGATCGCGGACGAGGTCGGGCGGGCGGTGCACCTGCTTCAGTGGGACGTCGTGCGCGGCGCTTTCGAGACCCCCGACATCCTCAAGCGCTATCCGGAGGTGAACGGCATAACTCACGCGGCGATCCGCAAAGCCGTCGGGCTCTGGGCACGCGACGGCGTGCGGCGGTGGGACCAGGCGCACGACGGGACCCGCGATATGTTGATTGGTGAAACGCCCCTGATCGGAAACCGACTGATCGAGCTGGCGCAGCCGAGCGATGACGACGTGGAGCCGCTGCTGGCCGGTAGCCAGAGCCTCTTCCTCATCCCGGCCCCCTCCCGCGCGGTGCGGCAGGCCATCGAGGCGTCACGGGCGCGCGAGATGGCCAGCCCACGGCACAAGCGGGAGGTCGCGAACGCGCCGCCCAGTCTGGTTCAGGCCTACTGGGAGGAGCTCGATCGGGTGGCTCGACAGCTCGGCCTGGCCCGCTCAGGCCCAGGCGACGGTTACGAGCCCGACGTCTACGTATCCGTCTACAGGCGGCTCTTGCGCCACCGCCGCGCCGCGACTCTGCCGATCACGAGCGTGCTGCCCGTTCGGGACTCGCCCTATGAGATGGGCAGGGTCGCGAGCGAGCTCACTTCCACGCCCGAGGACGTCGAGCGGATCATGCTGAGGGTCGATGCTCATCCCGAAGCGCAGCTCCAGCGAGACGTGGACAACTGGTTCGAGATCTGACTATTGAGCTCGAGCGCGTTTGCAGCATGCCGCACGGACGCATTCGTCCTGATGCCAAATCACATTCACGGGATCGTCGGGATCGTAGGGGCGGACCCGCGTGTCCGCCCCGTTGCGAATGCGTGCTCTACGAACGCGCCGAGCGCGACAACGGGCATACCCAATTACGGTGAGACGACCTCGGGCGCACACGCGGGTGCGCCCCGACGCGCCGCCTCGCTGGGAACCATCATGCAATGGTTCAAGACCATGACAACCAACGATTACATGGCCGGAGTCAGATCACTTGGGTGGCCGCCCTTTCCGAAGAAGTTGCAGCAGCGGAATTACTACGACCACATCATCCGAGACGAGGACGATCTGTATCGGATACGCGAATATATCGTCGACAACCCGGCCCTCTGGCCGGCCGATCCGGATAATCCCGAGGCGCCGTTCAGCGCCGCGCGAGCCCTTCGATGAAGAGGCCGATGTCCGGCAGCTCGGGAACCACAGCCATCTCCCGCGCCCCAATCGCGATGTCCGCGGTCAAGCTGGGCTGAGGCTCCGCGCGCAGGCCACTGCGCAGCAACGTGCGAGACGCATTGCAGACCCCAGCAAGGGTTGACGCCCTGTCCACGACGGGCGGGCCGACTCGCGGCGTCGCCTTCGCAGCTCTCCACCACCGCGACTATCGGGTTTACTTCGCGGTCACGATGCTGGCGATGATGGGCGACAACATCGAGCACGTCTTGAGCTACTGGCTGATCTTCGAGGCCTTCCATTCGGCCGCCCTGGGCGGCTTCGCGGTCATCAGCCACTGGCTGCCAGCACTGTTCCTTTCGGTCTCCATCGGCGCCCTGGCCGACCGCGGCGACTGCCGCCGCATCGTCCAGGCCGGCCAGGGCCTGTTCATCCTCGTTTCGGCGGCCTGGGGCCTACTCTTCTTGACCGGGCACTTCGAGGTCTGGCACGCCTGCGTGCTGCTCGCGGTGCACGGCCTGGCCGGTTCGCTCTGGGGGCCCGCCAACCAGCTGATCATCCACGACATCGTCGGCCCCGCGGACCTGCCCAGCGCCGTCCGTCTGAACTCCACTGCCCGCCAGATCGGCCAGCTGTTCGGCCCGGCCGTCGGCGGCGCGCTGCTCGTCGGCCTCGGCGCGCCGGTCGGGCTGCTCGTGAACGTCCTGCTCTACCTGCCGCTGACGCTCTGGCTGACCGTCGCCCCCTACACCGGCCACGGGCGGGCCGGCGCCGCTGCCAGGCCGCTGCCGGGGGTCAGTCTCGGCCAGGCGTTCGGCCTGCTGCGCCAGATCTCCGCCAACCGCACTATCTTGAGTATGGTTGCCCTGGCGGGGGTCAGCGCGCTGCTGGTTGGCAACGCCTACTCGCCTCAGCTGCCGGCTTTCGCCGCCGACCTCGGCACCGCCCAGGCCGGTTTCACTTATAGCGTCCTGCTGGGGGCTCACGCGGCCGGCGCGGTTCTCGGCGGCTTCGTACTCGAGGGGGGTAACCTGCTGCTGCCGCGGGCGCGGACGGCCTTCGTCTGCGCTTTCATCTGGTGCCTGGCGCTGGGCGGCTTCGCGCTGAGCTCCAGCTACCCGCTCTCCGTTGCGCTGCTCTTTGTCGCCGGCGTCTCGCAGCTGGCCTTCAGCTCGATGGCCCAGACGCTCGTGCAGCTCCTGGCCCCGCCGGCCCTACGCGGCCGGGCCATCGGCCTGTTCAGCATGGCCCAGAACGGCCTGCGCGCCTTCAGCGGCGTCAGCATCGGCCTGCTCGGCGCCGTTGTCGGCATCCACTGGTCTCTGGGGCTGAGCGTCACAGCCCTGCTCGTCGCCATGCTCGGTCTGGTCGCGCTGCTCTCCGCACCGGCCCGCCGCCTCAGCCGAGCCTGATCGCCGTCGCGCCACCGTCGGGCAGCGCAGGGGACTCGTCCGGGTCAGCCAGCCAGGCGTGGGCCCAGGCGCCGACGGCGTCCAGAATACCCCCCAGGGCCCGACCTTTCGACGTGAGGCGATACTCGATCCGCACCGGCGTCTCCGGGATCACCGTGCGGGTGACGATGCCCTCGGCCTCGAGCTCCTTGAGGCGCTCGGACAGCATGCGGTCGGTCAGGCCGGGAATGGCGGCCGCGACGTCGTTGAAGCGCTCCGCGCCGTCGAGCAGAACGCGCAGGATCGCTCCGGTCCAGCGGCGCCCGATCAGCTCGACCGCGTGATGGTAGGCGGGACAGAGGGCCGCGAGGTCGGCATGGCTGGTCACACTCTTATTGTCGCCGACTCCGGAATATCCGGCAATTACCTATGGTTTACATAGCTAGTACGATTACATAAGCGGGTGGCGCCGAATCGAGCGCCGCTCTCGCGAAAGGGGTTGGCGATGTCGTACGAGCTAGCACTGTTGGGCCTGCGCCTGGTGGTTGGCGGGCTGCTGTTCGGGCACGGCGCCCAGAAGCTGTTCGGATGGTTCGGTGGATATGGATTGGCCGGCACGAGCGGCTTCTTCGGGGGACAGCTGCGGCTGCGGCCGGCGACGTTCTGGACGGCGCTGGCCGGCCTGAGCGAGCTGGGCGGTGGGCTCTTGTTCGCGGCGGGACTCCTGAGCCCACTCGGGTCGCTGGGGATCATCGCGGCCATGCTGATGGCCATCATCCTGGTGCACTGGCCGCGGCTCTGGGCGACTGACAACGGCAGCGAGTATCCGCTGGTCCTGCTCACGGCCGCGGCGGCGGTAGGCATCCTCGGCCCGGGCGCTTACTCGCTGGACGCGGTCCTGGGCATCGCGCTGCCGACCCTGGAGACGTTCCTGGTCGGCCTCGTCCTAGTGCTGGTCGGCGCCGTCGTCGCACTGGGGACACGCACGCCGGCGGCCGAGGAGCCGACGAGTGTGAGACGGCCGCGGGAACAGGCCGCCTGAAGCCCAGCGCCGAGACGCCGGAGGCCGTCGCACAGCGCTGAGGCCGCGACGGCCTCGCGGCACGCAAGATCACGATCGTGCCCAGTCGGCCCGCTCGCCTGGCCAATCCAGGCTCCATCACAAGGGCGGGCCGGATCGGCCGCTGTGCAGGTTCAGCCGACCATCTCGCGGAGCAGGGCGCGGAGGCGCGGCGTGCTGGCCAGCGCCTTGCGCAGCCCGCTGATGCCCTCCTCGCCAACGATCAGCGGGCTGCGCTGGAAGCGGCCAGCGTGGTTGTAGTGGCAGAACCGGATCTCCAGCGAGCCGTCCTCGAACTCCAGGAGCTGAATCGACGGCTCGTGGTACTGGCCGACGTACGTCGCCTCCTCCACGATCTGGCCGTCGCCCCAGTGGAGGCTAAACGGTCGCGGCACGACTCGCTGCATCGCCTCCGCCACGTAGCCCTCCCCGGGTCAGACCTCGTGTCGACGTACGCCGCCCATTGCCCCTGCGTTTGGTCGGGCCCCAGCGTTAGCGCGGCGGAGGCCGCACACGGTGGGCTCGTCGAGCCAGCGCCTCCTCAGTCCA
>DASPXK010000297.1:0-25895 GCA_035637315.1 Chloroflexota bacterium | reverse complement strand
CCCGTAGCCCTGGTTGCCAGGGTGGCGAATCAGCCGCACGTCGGGATGCGCGCTGACCCGCTCCGCCGTGGCGTCCCTGGAGCCATCGTCGACCACGATGACCTCGAGCTGGCCGACGCCGGCCCGTTCGAGCTCCTCTCGCTGCGCGAGGACGCGCTGAAGGATCGCGTCGATGCCCCGCTCCTCGTTGAGGGCCGGGATCACCACCGAGAGCACCGGCGCGGCTTCCGGCCTGGGAGTCAGCGTGGACACGAGGTCCGCCTCGGACGGGGCCGAGATGCCGCTCTGGACGCGTTCGGCCATCGGCGCGGGACTATAGCACGAGTAGGCAGTGGGCACTGGGCAGAGGACGCCGACCCACTGCCCACTGCCTACTCGTCGGCCGGGCGCTCGTGCGTCCGATTCAGGACGACGTCGGAGAAGACGGTCGCGTTTGGGATCAGGACCTCGACGTTGTCGGCCGTCCTCAGCGCCGTCGTGCGGATGCCGATCGTCTCCACCACGCCGCGATGCTCCTTGATCGAGATCTCGTCGCCGATGCGGAACGGCCGCTCGAAGAGCAGGTAGGTGCCGGCGAAGAAGTTCTTCAAGATGTCTTGCAGGGCCAGGCTAATGGCGATCCCGATCACCCCGACCGCGGTGACCAGCGTGCTGAGCGGCACCCCAAGCGTGCCGAGGATCGTGATCGCCCCGAGCCCGATGATGGCCAGGTAGACGACTCGGCCGACGAGCAGCCGAAGGCTGGCGTCGGCCTTGGTCCGCAGGCTGGCCCGTTCGAAGGACGAGCGGGCCGCGCGGGCCACGAGCCAGGCCAAGACGGCTACCAGTATGGCGCGGGCGGTGGGCGGACCGACTGATCCCGCCAGGCTAGCCCATTCGGCCGGTGGCCACCAGCGTGGCTGAAGGAGCTGCTCCACGGGACGTCCCCCTCACTCCCACCCCTCTCCCACGTAGGGGCGAGGGGGCGGCTTCCCCCTCTCCCCCCCGTGGGAGAGGCGGCGGGGGGTGAGGGCTGAGGGTCTAGTTGGCTTGCTGCTGCTGGCCGAGAAGGAGCTTGGCCTCTTCGCCGACTCCTTCGGACCCGCAATCCTGGAAGGTGGAATAGAGTGCCTTGTTGAGGAGGCGCATCCGCCAGTCGTTCGCGTCGAGCACGTTGATGCACTCGCGACGCTGGCGCTGGAGGTAGGACAGTCGCATCAGGAAGAAGAGCTGGGTGGGGGAGTAGGACTTTAGACCACTGTTGACGCCACTCTCTGCTAAGCCGAGGATCGACTCTTTGTTCTGGTCACTCGGTGGCATCCCAACACCCCGATTCCTGAGCTTCGCCGCTTTGGAGCTGCGCTCTGGGCCGAAGGACCGCACCTATTGTACCAGGCCCGTCAGAGCCAGTGCTAAGATGTTAGAGCCAAATCTCATTTCAATGCCAGGCTCAGGCTGTGGCCAGGAAGGTCCGTACGGAGTGACCATTATCGCCGACAAGGATCGCCAGACGATCCAGGAAATGCTCGACACGCAGCTCGCCGAGGAGGTCGAGCTGCTACTTTTTACTCGCCCACGCTCGCGGATCTACGTGCCGGGCCGGAAGGAGTGCCAGACCTGCGACGAGACTCGCGAGCTGCTCGAAGAGCTCGTCGGCCTGTCCGACAAGCTGAGCCTCCAGACCCATGACCTGGCGACTGAGCCGGAGGCCGCGGCAGGCTTCAACGTGACCGAGGTGCCGACCGTGCTGGTCCGCGCGGGCCGCAAGGAGCCCGACATCGCGACCCACGGAGACCAGCAGTCGGCCGCGACGCCGCCCACCGTCCGCTTCGTGGGGTTGCCGGGCGGCTACGAGTTCTCCACGCTGCTGGCCGACCTCGTGGACCTCTCGAAGGGCGAGACGGGCCTGTCCGAGGCGACGCGCGAGGCGGTTCGGGCGGTCGACCGGCCGGTCCACATCCAGGTCTTCGTCACGCCAACCTGACCGTACTGCCCGCGTGCGGCCAGGCTGGCCCACCAGATGGCGATGGAGAACCCGCTGATCGTGGCCGACGTCGTGGAGGCCAACGAGTTCCAGGACCTGAGCGAGCGGTACCGGGTCATGTCGGTGCCCAAGACCGTGATCAACGACCACGTCGAGTTCGTCGGGGCGCAGTCCGAGCAGATGGTGCTCGAGGCAGTACAAAAGGCAGCGGCCAGCGCGTAGGGGCGCTGCTTGCTGCGCCCTCTCGTGGGCGGGGCAAGCCCCGCTGCTACCGGCCGTGGGCGCAGCAAGCAGCCGCTACGGTCATCCGAGGGAGTAAACGTGAGGAGGTTGGTCATGCTCTTGTTTCCGGCGGCCCTGGCCGGGCTGGTCGGGGCGGCTTGCGCCTCGCTCGGCGGGCCACCCCAACGATCAAAGCAATGGTCGTCCCCGCCGGCGATGCAGGTCGATCAGAGCAAGCAGTACTCGGCCACGATCAAGACTACTCTGGGCGAGATGAGGGCCCAACTGTACGCGAAGGAAGCTCCCAGTACGGTCAACAATTTCGTCTTCCTCTCGCGCCAGGCGTTCTACGATGGGGTCACGTTCCACCGCATTATCAACGGATTCATGGTCCAGACCGGCGACCCGACGGGGACCGGAACGGGCGGGCCCGGCTACCGCTTCGCCGACGAGCTCAACACCCCGTTCGGCTACGACAAAGGGGTTCTGGCGATGGCCAACGCCGGCCCGAACACCCAGGCCAGCCAGTTCTTCATCTGCCAGGGGCCGAACGCCACGACGCTGCCGAAGAATTACACGATCTTCGGTAAGCTGACCGAGGGCATCGAAGTGCTCGACAAGATAGCGGGGGTGCCGGTCCAGCGCGGGCCGAGTGGCGAGAACTCCAAGCCGGCCGACCCGCCTCGCATCCAGAGCATCACCATCGAGGAGCGCTAGCCGGCCCGTGGTTGCTGGCAACCTCGAGGCCGCGATCCGCGGCTGGTTCCGCCACTTGGAAGCGTGTGTCCGCGCGGTCGATTACCAGGCCGCCCGGCCGATCTTCGCGCCTGAGGTGGTCGGCTTCGGAACATTCGGCGCGATCCTCGAAGGACTCGAGGTGCTGGTCGCCGATCAGTGGCGGAACGTCTGGCCGAATATCGAGGCCTTTACCTTCGACCTCGATACGCTCCATTGGGGCGCTGAGGGCGACCTGGCCTGGGCCGTCTGTGTCTGGAACTCCCAGGGCCGCCGCGCCGACGGCACCGCTTTTCCGCGGCCCGGTCGAGCAACGGTGATCCTCCAGCGGCGGGCCGACGCCTGGCTCGCCGTGCACACCCACTTCTCCCTCTTCCCGTCCGAACTTGGAAGCCGGCGGTCGAGCCAGGTCGGAGGCCGCGAGTCTCGGCCGTCGTTCCGCTAACGGCCGCACGCTGTTGAAAAAGCCTCAAGGGGCATGCTGACCCCTTCTCGGAATCCTGGTGCCCGCCCCGGGACTCGGGATGATCGTGTTGCCGACCTATCGTGGCTTGACAATTCCCACAACTGATCGTATCCTGAGTGCCGATGTGATGCAACAGGTGATTCAATGAAACGGCCGTCACACCGGCGCGCGAGCGGCGGCTGGCTGGTGCTCGTCTATCGCGTGGCACCGGAGCCTTCCAGCAGCAGGGTGGCCGTCTGGCGTGACCTCAAACGGATCGGCGCCCACTACCTTCAGCAGTGCGTCTGTGTGGTCCCGCATCGACCGGACCTACGAGCGGCGGTGGACGGCGTCCGGGAGAAGATCGCCAGGCTCGGCGGCTCGAGCAACCTCTTCGAGACTCCCTCGCTCCCGGTCGACGAAGAGGATGCCCTGATCGCCGGATTCAAGGAGCTCGTCGCAAAGCAGTACGCCGAGATCGTCGAAGAGTGCGACACGAAGTTCGTGAAGGAGATCGAATTCGAGACGTTCCGCGAGAACTACACGTTTGCCGAGGCCGAAGAGATCGAACAGGATCTGGAGAAGATCCGGCGCTGGTACGCCCGAGTCCGCGAGCGCGACTGGTTCGACGCACCCGGGCGCGACGAAGCCGAGGTCCGGATCGCCCGCTGTGCCGAGCTGCTCGAGGGCTTCTATTTCGAAGTCCACGCCCGAGCAGCCGGACATGCCAGCGGTCCCGATGCCCGCGAGATGGAGCAGGATGCGGTATTGCTCGTCGAGATCCCGCCGCCATCGGGACGGAAGCCGTCGAGGCGACGGCAGAAGGGAGACACAGCATGAGCCCGATCCTGGCACTGGCGATCGCGGCGATTCCCGCGTTCGTGGCCAGCATCGTCGAGTTCGTCGAGGCGTTCACCATCGTGCTCGCCGTCGGCACGACCCGTGGCTGGCGTGCGCCGACCTGGGGCACCGTCGCCGCGATCGTCACGCTCGGTATCATCGTCATCGTCTTCGGAACGCCACTCATCACCTACCACGAGCAGGTCAGTCAGTATTTCCACCTCGTCGTCGGGGTTCTGCTGCTGCTGTTCGGCATGCGCTGGCTTCGCAAGGCGATCCTCCGGTTCGCCGGCATCGTCGCGCTGCACGACGAGGAACTGATCTACCAGCACGAAGTCGCGGAGCTACGCGCTCTCGGGCAGACGCCGAATCGCTGGGACAACGTCGGCTTCTGGTTCTCCTACAAGGCCGTGCTGCTCGAGGGGCTCGAGGTCGCCTTCATCGTCGTGGCGCTCGGGGCGCAAGGCGGCGCGGCGCTCCAGGCGTCGATCGTCGGCGCCGCCGTCGCGTTCGTGCTGACGATGGTCGTCGGTGCCTTTCTCCGCAAGCCGCTCACCTTCGTGCCCGAGAACTGGATGAAGTTTGTTGTCGGCGCGATGCTCACCACCTTTGGGATTTTCTGGGGTGCCGAAGGGCTCCGGATCGAGTGGGCGCTCGCCGAGGCGACGCTACCGCTGCTCCTGCTCGGCGTGTGTGTCGTGAGCTGGGGTTCAGTACGGATGCTCACCAGCATGCTCCCCGGCGGCGCACAGGTCGCTGCCGGCAACGTCTAGACCTACAAGGAAGGGAGCGCTTCGAATGGGATTCCTGGTCGCTGTCTGGGAAAACGTCTACGGCCTGCTCGTGGATGACGGCTCGATCGCGCTCGGCACCCTCGTTGCGCTCCCGCTCGCCGGGGGATGGACCTGGGTGGCGGCGCCCCGCCCGGATCTGGAGCAGCTGGGCGGGCCGCTGCTCTTCGTGCTGCTCATGGGGCTGCTCGTAGTGAACCTGTACCGAACTGGGCGCGCGGCGGCGCGCCAGCGCCCCGACTGAGCCCAACTCGGCGATCGCGGCGCGTTGGCGGGCCTGCCCCACTTGTGTAGGAAAAGAGTCAGGTGGACTCGACATTCGCTGAGGCGGAAAGGGGACCGACTATGAGCGAGCCTCGAATGCGCATGATGAAGCGCCGCGATTTCGTCATTGGCGCCGGCGCCGTGGCCGCCGCCGCGGCCCTCGCGGCTTGCACGAGCGCGCCACCCGCGCCAGCAGCGCCGCCCACGCAAACGCCGCCTCCCAATCAGGCGGCGAAGCCGACAGGCGCCGGACCAACCGCGGCACCGGCTGGAGCCGCCGCCACAGGTGGCGGCCTCACGCTGCCGAACAGCGGCGCCAAACTGCCAACCGAGCCGCTCACGCTGCGCTGGGCCGACAACGCCGGCCTGAAAGCCATCTTCTTCAAGGACTTCCTACCCGCCTACCAGAAGGTGCACCCGAACATCACCGTTGCATACGATGGCTTGCCGCTGCCCGAGTTGGCCAAAGTGGTCCCACTCGGGATCCAGAACGGGAACGCACCGGACGTCTTTGAGCTGCCGACCGGCTTCACCGGCGCGCAGGCAGTCCAGCAGGGCTGGGCACAATCGCTGGATGACTTCATCCCGAATTTTGCCCAGTGGAAAGCCTCCTACCCGCCTGGCATCTTTGTTAATGGCAACAACGTCTTCGGCGGCAAGACCTACTCGTTCCCATTCGTCTCGAACAAGAAGAACAACGCGCTGCTGCTGTATAACGTCGAGTACCTGAAGCAGGCTGAGATCGACCCCGCGTCCAGGCCACTGACCTGGGACGAGTTCCGGGCCGCGGCCAAGAAGCTGACTCAGCAGGGGGCTGGCAAGTACTACGGCTTCCTCACCGCCGCCGGCGAGCCTGGGCGCATGGCCATGTTGATCCGATTCCTGGCGCAGATGGCTGGCGCCGTCGGCGGCGACATGAACTGGAAGACCGGCGAGTACAACTACGCCACCGATCAGTACGTGGCCGCTGTCGATCTCCTGCTGGCGATGAAGGCAGACGGCAGCATCTTCCCTGGGTCCGCGTCGCTCAACGCCCTGCAAGCCGACGACCAGATACCGCTGGGAGCGGCAGCCATGATGATCAACGGCTCGTACATGATTCCGAAATGGCGCACGGAGGCGCCGGCGTTCGTTTGGGACTACGCCAGCCAACCTGTCCCGGACGGCAAGACCTTCAGCCCGCTGACGTACAGCCCAGGCGGCAGCGTCTGGTGGCTGTACGCCAAGAGCAAGTATCCCGAAGTGGCCGGCGACATGCTGGGGTACCTCGGCAGTGAGGTCGGCCAGACCGCCGTTCAGCAGGCGATTTCCGGCGCGCAGCCGTCGGTGTTCGCCAAGGCGAACCAGGCGGCCGGGATCGATCCGCTGGCCCGCAAGGCGGCTGCGCTCTACGAGCAGCAAATGCGGCTGGCACCCAGTCCGAATGTGCGGAACCCGGCCATCGCCGAGGTCGATAGTGAGCTCAAGCCGCTGACGCCGGATTTCGGAGCGGTGGTGCAGGGGCTCTTCACCGGGCAGCTTACCGATCCCAGCAAGGCCCTGACCGACCTGAAAGATCGCGCTGACAAGGAGCTGGACCGCGGGATCAAAGCGGCTCAGGCCAAGGGCGCGAAAGTCGCCCGCGAGGACTATGTCTTCGCCAACTGGGACCCAACCAAAGACTTCCTCGAAGCCGATTACAGGTAACAGCGCCTTGGCCCGAGCCTTCGCCGCACCGGTGCTGAGCGAGCGCCTGTACGCCGCGCGCTGGTGCTACGTCTTCATGCTGCCCTCGTTCGGGCTCGCGATCCTGTTCACCTTCTGGCCGATCGCGGCGTCCTGGTACTTCTCCCTGCTCGATTGGTCGGGCTTCTCCGACGAACGGCCGTACATTGGTCTGGCCAACTACGTCGAGCTCATTGGTGATCCGTACTTCTGGCAGGCGTTCGGGCGTTCCTTCCTGTTCATGGCAGTGACCGTGCCGGTGCGGCTTACCCTGGCGCTGATCGTCGCGATCGTGCTGAACGACGCGGCGCTGCGGCTCGCGCCGCTCTTCCGGACGCTCTTCTTTCTACCGGTGGTGACGACGAGCGCGATCGTCGGCTTGTTGATGGTCTTTGTGCTCAGCCCGTTCAACGGGCCAGTCAACCAGGCGCTGGTCGCCAGCGGGCTGGTCGGGCGACCCATCGACTTCCTCGGGGATCCGGCAACTGCGCTCTATACCGTGATGGGCGTAAGTGTCTGGAAACAGTTCGGGGTCAGCATGGTTTACTGGCTGGCCGCGCTGCAGACGGTCCCGCCCGAGCAACTGGATGCTGCGCGCGTCGACGGCGCCGGCCGCTGGGACCTGCTGCGTTACATCACGCTGCCGCACCTTCGCCCGTTCGCCATCGTGATCGTGCTGATCACGGCGGTGAGCGCGCTGCGCGTCTTCGACCTCGTCCAGACGATGACCGGCGGCGGTCCGTTCTTCGCCAGCGAGGTCATGGAGGTCTACATCTACCGCAACGCCTTTTCGGTTCAGGGAGGAACCCCGCGGCTCGGGTATGCCTCAGCGGCGGGAGTCCTGTTCGGCCTGACCGTTATGCTTATCGCGCTGACCCAGGCGAGGGCGTTGCGCTGGGCGCGCCAGGCGCGCGGCGACGCCGGATTGCGGCAGTAAGGGTGAGTGCGACGACTTCGAGCCTGACCCTCCAACGCCGATTCGCGGTGGGGTGGCTGCGTGGCTCGCGCCTGCGGGCCACGATCACCAGTTTGATCCTCGGAGCGATCTGCCTCGTCTGGACCTACCCCTTCCTGTGGATGGTCTCGGCGGCCCTCAAAACCAACGTCCAGGTCGCGTCCGGCGCTGGCTTGATCCCGCCTTCGCCCCAGTGGGGCAACTTTGAGCGCGCCTGGACCCAGGCGCACATCGGGCAGTACTTCACCAACACCGTGATCATCACCGTCAGCACGGTGGCGATCGTGGTGGCGACGACGGCGATGATGGGCTACGCGCTCGGCCGCTATGACTACCCCGGCCGGAAGATCGTCCTCGCGCTCTACGCTGCCACGATCTTCATTCCCGAGGGCTACACGATCATCCCGGTCTTCGACCTGATCAACCGGCTGCACCTGAACGACACGCTGTTCGGGATCATCCTGGCCGAGGCCGGCGGCGCGCACGTCATCTTCGTCTTGCTATTCGCTGGCTTCTTCAGCCAGCTGCCGCACGAGCTCGAGGAGGCCGCGATCGTCGACGGGGCGGGGTTTGTGCGCACCTTCGCGCAGGTGATGTTGCCCCTGAGCGGTCCGGTTATCGCGACGACCATCATCCTGCAGTTCATGTCGAGTTGGAATAACTTCATGCTGCCGCTGGTGCTGACGCTGTCGCGGCCGGAGCTGCGGACGCTGGGCGTGGGGATGTTCGCTTTTCAGGGTCAGTACTACTCGGATTGGAGCGGCATGGCCGCCGCTGCGACGATCTCGTTGCTGCCAATCATCGGCGTGTTCCTGGCCCTCCAGCGCCACTTCGTCGAGGGGATCGCCGGCGCCATAAAGCAGTAGACGGTCAGTGTCACAACGTGGTTGATAGGAGGAGATGGAAGCCCGATGGCCGCGGGGTTGCACATGGAGCTAGTGTTCTCGGCAGCAAGTGTCGTGGCGAAGGACAGGCAAGACGCGTTATCGCCATGATACGGATGATCATGGGCCATTCTCAGTAGCCAGCCGCACGGCTCTCCCAGGCCGGTTTGGTTGCTGGCGGGCTGGCGACCGACTTCTAGGCACACGACTCCCGCGGCCTACAGCCTGCTGCTTGGCAGGTTCCGGTACAGCTCGACGGTGCGCCGTGCTATGGCGCGCCAAGAGAAGTGCTCCTCCACGCGCCGGCGGCCGGCCCGGCCCATTCGCGTCCGGAGGCCTTCGTCGGCTAGCAGGCGATTGATCGCGGCGGCCAGATCGGCGCTGAAGTGGGCCGGGTCGAGCGGCTCGAACGGGCTCTGCGGCTGCTGCCCCAGCGGGACCAGCAGTCCCGTTTCGCCGTCGACGACGACTTCCGGGATCCCGCCGACGGCGCTCGCAACAACCGCTGTGCCGCACGCCATCGCCTCCAGGTTGATGATCCCGAACGGCTCGTAGATCGAGGGGCAGCAAAAGACCGCCGCGTGGGAGTAGAGCTGGATGGCCGTCTCGCGCGGCAGCATGTCTCGGATCCAGACGACGCCCGACCGGCGAGACCGGGCGTCGGCCACAGCGTGCTCCATCTCGGCCGCGATCTCGGGCGTGTCTGGGGCGCCGGCGCACAGCACGACCTGGGTCGACGAGTCGATCGCCCGGATCGCGCGGACCAGGTGGATGATGCCCTTCTGCCTGGTGACGCGGCCGACGAACAGGACGTACGGCCGGCGCGGTTCGATGCCATAGTGGGCCAGGGCGTCGGCCGCCTCGAGCGGACGGTATAGGTCGGGATCGATTCCGTTGTGGACGAGGTGAAGCCGCCCTGGCTCGACGTCGAAGAGTCGCAGGATGTCGGCGCGCGTTGCACCCGAGACCGCGATGATCGCGTCCGCCATCTGGAGCGTCGTCCGCTCGAGCCAGCACGACAGCTCATACCCGCCGCCGAGCTGCTCGCGCTTCCAGGGGCGCAACGGCTCGAGCGAGTGGACGGTCACGACCAACGGGAGGTTGTACGCCTTCTTGATGAGGAGGCCGCCAAGATGGCTATACCAGGTGTGGCAATGGACGAGGTCGGCGTCGACGTCCATGGCTCCAAAGGCGACGCATCGGGCCAGGGCTCCGAAGACCGTCCGTAGCTGGCCCGAGGCTGTAAAGGCGCTCTCGTCCAGCCCGTAGCCGCGGACCCGCAGCCGTCCCTCGTCGAGGCGCTGGTCGCCGAAGCAGCGGACTTCCACGTCCATCAGGCGGGCCAGCTCACGGCTCAGGAATTCGACGTGAACGCCGGCCCCGCCGTAGATGTAGGGCGGATACTCGTTGGTGAGTAGCAAGACCTTCATCGGTCGGTGCCGCCGGTCCGGTAGCGCGGGGCTTGTCCCCCGCCGCTCGAAGCGGGGGACAAGCCCCCGCGCTACGACTCCTTGTGATCCAACGAGGCCCTGGCCGCCCTTCGCCAGATCTCGAGCGCCTCGGCCAGCGCGGTCCAGGGAAGCAGGGCGCACTTGACCCGAACCGGAAACCGCTTGACGCCCTGGAGCGCCTCGAGGTCCTCGTGGCCGTCCAGACCATCGGTCGAGCCGCTGCCGACCATCATCTCCTTGAACGCCGCCATCAACCGGTCGACCTCAGCCAGCGGCTCGCCCTTGACGCTCTCGGTCATCATCGAGGCCGAGGCCTGGCTTATCGAGCAGCCGCGGCCGCCGAAGGCAATGTCGCGGATCGCGTCGTCGGCTAGCTGGACCTGGAGCTGGACCTCGTCGCCGCAGAGTGGGTTATGGCCGCGGGTTGCGACATCGGGATCGACCAGCTGGCCACGATTGCGCGGCTCCTGGTAGTGGTCGAGGATCGTCTCTTTATAAAGGTCATCTAGCGACACTGCCGTTCGCCTTGCCTGAAAACATCTCTTTGGCGCCGATCAGCGCGCGGACCAGGACGTCGACCTCACGCGGTGTGTTGTAAACGTAGAAGCTGGCTCGCGCCGTGCCGCTGATGCCCAGCGCCTTCATCAGCACCTGGCAGCAGTGGTGGCCGGCCCGGATCGCGACGCCCTGGTAGTCGACGACCTGGCCAATGTCGTGTGGGTGGATGTCGTCGAGTCCGAACGACACCACGCCGCCTCGTCGCTCGGCCTGGGGCGGGCCGTAAATCTGTACGCCGGGGATGCTGCCGACTTGCTCGAGCGCGTAGTCGACCAGCTCGATCTCGTGGGCCCGAACGCGCTCCATGCCCAGCGTCGCGAGATAGTCGAGCGCCGCGCCGAAGGCGACCACGTCGGCGATGTTGGGCGTTCCGGCCTCATACTTCCAGGGCAGCACGTTGTAGGTCGAGCTGTCCCGCCCGACCTGTTCGATCATCTCGCCGCCGCCCAGGAACGGCCGCATGCCCTCGAGCAGCGCCCGGCGGCCCCAGAGCACGCCGACCCCGGTCGGGCCCATCATCTTGTGCGCCGAGAAGGCCAGAAAGTCGCACTCGATGGCGCCCACGTCGACCGGCAGGTGGGGCACGCTCTGAGCGCCATCCACCAGCATCAGAGCCCCCTGAGCGTGGGCCAGCCTGGCCACCTCGGCGACCGGGTTGATCGTCCCGAGGACGTTGGACATGTGGACCATCGACACCAGCTTGGTGCGGGGTGTGATCAAGCGCGCGACCTGGTCCAGGTCGAGCGTCCCATCGGGACCAAATTCGGCGTACTTGAGGCGCGCCCCGCGCTGCTGGGCCACCCACTGCCAGGGCACGATGTTGGAGTGATGCTCCATGGTGGTGATGACGATCTCGTCGCCCTCGGCGACGGTGTCCCGCGCCCAGGTGTAGGCGATCAGGTTGATCGCCTCGGTCGTATTGCGGGTGAACAGGACCTCCTGCGGCCCGTCGGCGCCGATGAAGCGGGCCGTTTTGCGACGCACCCCTTCATACGCCTCGGTCGCCTCCTCCGCCAGGGCGTGGACCCCGCGGTGGATGTTGGCGTTGTAGCCCTGGTAGTAGTCGACTAGCGCCTGGATCACCTGGTGCGGTTTCTGCGACGTGGCCGCGTTGTCCAGGTAGACCAGCGGCTTGCCGTGGACCTGCCGCTCCAGGATCGGAAAGTCCCGCCTGATCGCTTCGACGTCGAGGGGAATAGATCTATCCCCCTGACCGCCCTCCCTAAAGGGAAGGGGGAAGGTGCTGCCCTCCCTTCCCTTTAGGGAAGGGGGCTGGGGGGTTAGGTTCTCACTCATCGACCTGGACCTGGACCTGTCCGCCCTGGACGCGGGTCTCGTATGTTTCGACGGGCAGGACGGCTGGCAGGATCAGGGCGCGACCGGTCTTGACGTCGAACCGAGCTCCATGGCGCGGGCACTCGATCTCGTCGCCAAACACCTCGCCCTGGTCCAGCGAGCCGCCGTCGTGGGTACAGACGTCGTCGATGCAGTAATACTCGCCGTCCACGTTGCAGAGGGCCAGCCGCTTCTCGCCGGCCTCGACCACCTTAACCTGGCCCGGCCCGAGCTCGCCCTCGCCGGCCGCGGTTATCCAGCTCGCCACGCATCCACCCCCCGCGGGAGCGCGTCGGCGCGCACTTCGCGACCCAGCTTGCGCTGGATGCCGCGCCAGACGCTGGCCTGAATCGTCTTGACCGGAATCTTGTCCAGGACCGGCTGGAAGAAGGCCTCGACCACCAGCCGCTGGGCCTCGTCGCGCGGCAGGCCGCGGCTCTGGATGTAGTAGATCACCTCCGGGTCGAGCGGCCCGACCGTGGCACCGTGGGCGCAGCGGATCACGTCGCTGTTCAGGATCTCCAGGCGTGGGTCGGATTCGGCCCTGGAGTGGTCGCTGAGCAGCAAGTTGCGGTTCTCTAGATTCGAGTCGGTCCGCAGGGCCGTCTTCTCGACCCGGATCAGGCCGGTGTAGTTGGAGCTCGAGCGATCCCCGAGGGCGGCCTTGAAATTCAGGTTGCTGCGGGTATCGTTGCCGAGGTGGTCCTGCAACGTCTGATGGTCGAACTGCTGCCGCCCATCGCCGAAGATCAGTCCGATCAGCTCGGTCTCCGAGCCCTGACCCTCCAGCGCCGACTCGATCTCGGCGCGATGGAGCCGGCCGCCGATCGCCACCACCAGCCAGTCGACCCGTGAGTCCCGCTCGCTCAGCGCGCGCGAGCGGCTGAAGTGCCAGGTCTGCGTGTTCCAGTGCTGGAGCGTGGCGTAACGCAGCCGCGAGGCCTGGCCAGCGTAGATCTCGACCACGCCGCTGGCGAGCGCCTCGCCGGCAGCCGCCTCCGAGCCTTGGTCGTCGACGTAGGTCGCCTCCGCGCCCTGTTCGAGGACGACGAGGGTTCGGAAGAAGCACGCCGCTCCGCTGGCCATTCCGTACTGGCCCACGATCGGCAGCTCGATCCCGACGCCGCGCGGGACGTAGAGGAATACCCCGTTCGTCCAGAGCGCGTCGGCGAGCGAGACGAACTTGCTATCCTCGCCGCGCACGCTGCGTCCGAGATGCGGCTCGACCAGCTCCGGGCGGTCGCGGACCGCCTGCTCGAGGGGCATCAGCACGACGCCCCGCCGCTCCAGCTCTGGATCCAGTCGTCGCTCGACTGCCCGTCCGTCGATCAGGCGCAGCCGGCCGGCGAGCTGTGCGCCTGCCACAGAGTCGATGGCGACGCCGTCGGCGGAGGGGCGCTCGGTGGGCGCCCACTCAATGAGCCGCTCGAGCTGCAGGCCGCTCAGATCGGTCCGCCGCCAGCCCTCGTCTTTGGTGGTCGGGATCGGCAGCTCACGCGCCCGTGCCCAGGCGGCCATGCGCCGCTCGGTCAACCAGGCCGGCTCGGCCTGCTGGCGCGAGAGCCTCTCCACCCCATCGGTGACGGGCGCCTCAAGCGTCGGTCCGCCTCTCAGCACTTTCGCTGGTGTCACTGATCAACCTTCTCGTTGGCTACAGAGCAAAGGGCCCGCCCGAACCGCCCGGGCCGGGCCCCTGTTGGCGTCTGTCTGGATGGCCTGCGATTCGGGCTAGCCGATCGCTCCCTCCATCTGGAGCTGAAGCAGCCGGTTCAGCTCGACCGCGTACTCCATCGGCAGCTCCTTGGTGAACGCCTCGAAGAAGCCGTTGACGATCATGGTCTTGGCCTCGGCCTCGTTGAGACCGCGGCTCTGCAGGTAGAAGAGCTGCTCGTCGCTGATCTTGCTGACCGAGGCCTCGTGCTCGATGCTGACCTGGTCCTCGTCGATCTCGATCGACGGGTAGGTGTCAGAGCGGGAGATCTCATCCAGCATCAGGGCGTCGCAGCGAACGAACGACTTGACGTTTTCGGCGCCCTTGTAGACCTTGAGGAGGCCGCGATAGCTGGTCCGCCCGCCGCCCTTGCTGATCGATTTCGAGGTGATCGTCGAAGTGGTGTTGGGGGCGACGTGGATGATCTTTGCCCCGGCGTCCTGGTGCTGCCCGGCGCTGGCGAAGGCGACCGAGATCACCTCGCCCTTGGCGCCCTCGCCCATCAGGTAGATGCCGGGGTACTTCATCGTGACCTTCGAGCCGAGGTTGCCGTCGATCCACTCGACGACCGCGTTCTCGTACGCCACGGCGCGCTTGGTGACCAGGTTGTAGACGTTGTTCGACCAGTTCTGGATGGTGGTGTAGCGCAGGTGAGCGCCGCGCTTGGCGACCAGCTCGACGACGGCCGAGTGCAGTGAGTCACTGCTGTAGACCGGCGCCGTGCAGCCCTCGATGTAGTGGACCGAGGAGCCCTCGTCGGCGATGATCAGAGTTCGCTCGAACTGGCCCATGTTCTCCGTATTGATCCGGAAATAGGCCTGGAGCGGGATCTCGACGTGGACCCCCGGCGGGACGTAGATGAAGCTCCCGCCGCTCCACACCGCGCTGTTCAGGGCCGCGAACTTGTTGTCCCCCGGCGGGATGATCGTGCCGAAGTACTCCTTGACGATGTCAGGATACTCGCGCAGGCCGGAGTCCATGTCGCGGAAGATCACGCCCTGCTTCTCGAGGTCCTCACGGAGGTTGTGGTAGACGACCTCGGACTCGTACTGAGCCGAGACGCCAGCCAGGAACTTGCGCTCCGCCTCCGGGATCCCGAGCTTGTCGAAGGTGTCCTTGATGTACGGCGGGACGTCGTCCCAGCTCTTCTCGGTCTTCTCCGACGGCTTCACGTAGTAGTGGATGTTGTCGAAGTCGATCCCGGACAGGTCGGCTCCCCAGGTGGGCATTGGCTTGCGCATGAAGATCTGATGGGCCCGCAGCCTGAACTGGCGCATCCAGTCTGGCTCGCCCTTCATCCGCGAGATCTCCTCGACCTGCTGCGCGGTCAGGCCTCGCCCGGACTTGTACTTGTAGTCCTCGACGTCGTGGAAGCCGTACTTGTAGTCGGTCGGCCCGCGCAGGTCCTGTGCTTTGACTGCCATGTCCGAGCCCTCCTAGTCGGCCTAAGCGGCCGCCTCGACTTCTCGAATGATCGGGTCGTAGCCCTCGGCCTCGAGCTGCTCAACCAGCTCTTGACCGCCCGATTTCACGATCCGCCCGGCCACCAGCACGTGAACGAACTGCGGGCGGATGTAATTGAGCAGGCGCTGGTAGTGGGTGATGATCAGCACGCCCATCTCGGGCGTCTGGATCGCGTTCACGCCCTCGGCGACGGTCCGCAGGGCGTCGATGTCCAGGCCGGAGTCGGTCTCGTCCATAACGGCGATCTTCGGCTTGAGCAGCGCCATCTGCAGGACCTCGGCCCGTTTCTTCTCGCCGCCTGAGAGGCCGTCGTTGACGTAGCGGGCGGCAAACGAGGAGTCCATCTTGAGCAGTTTCATCCGCTCCGTCAGCTGCTTGCGGAACTCGCCGGCCGTAACCCCGGTCCCGTTGACCGCCCGCGTGGCCGCGCGCATGAAGTTGCCAAGGCTGATCCCGGGAATCGCGACCGGGTACTGGAACGCGAGGAACAGGCCCATCTTAGCCCGCTGGTCCGGGGTCAGCCTCAAGATGTCCTCACCCTGGAACAGCACCCGACCCCGAGTGACCACGTACTTGGGGTGGCCCATCAGGGCGTTCGCCAGCGTGCTCTTGCCCGAGCCGTTGGGGCCCATCAGGGCGTGGGTCTCGCCCTGGTCGACGGTCAAGTCGACTCCTTTGAGGATCTCATTGTTCTCGACCGAGACGTGGAGGTCTTCGATCAGGAACGTGGGCTGGCTGGTACTCATCGGGCCGTAAAGCACCCTTCCCGTGAACCGGCCTGCGAGCCGGTCAGCGTTTCGATCGAGATCAGCGGGGCTGGAGCGTAGGCCGGATCGCTCCGGCACAGGTCGTCCAGAGTGGTCGAATCGAGCACCGCGGCGATGCTGTCCTTCACCCGCGCCCAGACCGATCTGGAGAGGCAGACCTCCTCGCGGGCGCACGAGCGGGGCAGATAGTCCTCCGCCGTGCACTCGACGGGCGCGATCTCACCCTCGAGGACGCGGTAGATCTCGCCGACCGTGATCGCCTGCGGGGAGCGGGTGAGGCGGTAGCCACCATGCAGGCCGCGGACACCCTCGACCAGCCCGGCTCGCCGCAGCTCGCCGACCAACTGTTCGAGGTAGGCCAGCGGCAGCATCTCCGCCCGCGCGATCTCGGCCAGCGACAGCAAGCCCCGGCCGTGCGCACGCGCGAGCTCCGTCATCGCCCGCAACCCGTAGTGAGCTCTGGTCGAGACCTTCACGCTGGGCCCTCACCTTCCGTGCTGTTCATCGCCCGGCGCAAACCAGGCCACGAAAATCCTACCTTTTCGGTAGGAATAATAGCAAGCGGCTGCCTGGCGCGCAAGGCGGAGTCAGACCGCTCCCACCATGACCGATTTCTGCTCGGTGTAGTAGTCCAGGACCTCGGTCCCGTGCTCCTTGCCGAAGCCGCTCTGCTTGGTTCCCCCGAACGGCAGCTCGTCGACGGCGATCTGGAGCGAGTTGACCCAGGTGTAGCCGGCCTCGAGCCGCTCGGCCGCGATATGGGCCGTCTTGATGTCGGTCGTCCAGATCGAGGAGCCGAGCCCGTACTTCGAGTTGTTCGCCTTCTCGATCGCTTCGTCCAGGCCCTCGACGCGGAAGATCGGCAGGGCCGGCCCGAAGCACTCCTCGGTTGCGATCACGGCGTCCTCGGGCACGTTGGTCAGCAGCGTCGGCAGGTAGAAGTTGCCGCGTTCGAACTGCTCGCCCTCGGGACGCTTTGCGCCGCTAACGACGTGCGCGCCGCGGTCGAGCACCTCCTGGACCATCTTCTCGACCTCTTCGCGCTGCCCGGCGGTGTGGAGCGGGCCCATGCGGGTGTCCTTGTCCAGTCCGTTGCCCACTCGCCAGCGCTGCTCGGCGTTCTGCTTCAGGCCCGCGATGAACTGGTCGGCGATCTCCTCGAACAGGTAGAGGCGCTTGATCGCCAGGCAGGCCTGGCCGCAGTTGAAGAAGCGTCCCACACCGGCCGCCTTGACCGCCTCGTCGAGGTTGGCGTCGTCGCAGACGATCATCGGGTCGCTGCCGCCCAGCTCCAGGGTGACGTGCTTCAGCTCTTTCGAGGCCTGGGCCATCACGTGCTTGCCGGTCTCGGTCTCGCCCGTGAAGCCGATCTTACGGACCAGCGGGTTGGCGATCAGCTCCTCGCCGACCACAGCGCCCGGGCCAGTGACCACGTTCAGGACGCCCGCTGGGAAGCCAACGGCATTGATCAGCTCGACACAGCGGGCGATGGCCAGCGGGGCCGTGCTGGCGGGCTTGACCACGACCGTGTTGCCGACGACCAGGGCCGGGCAGATCTTGTTGGCCATCAGCGTCAGGGGGAAGTTCCATGGCACGATCGCGCCGACCACCCCGAGCGGGCGCCTGATGACCATGCCGTACGCCTTGGGCTTGGCGATCTCGACGTGCTGGCCGCGCAAAGCCCCGTGCAGACCCGCGAAGAAATCGAGGTTGTCGGCCAGTCGCTGAGTCTCGATCCGCGATTCGAGCAGGGTCTTGCCCTGCTCTCTGGTGAGCAGCTCGGCGATCTCGGGAACGTGCTCGCGGAGCGTCTGGGCGGCCTTGAACATGAGCGCCGCTCGCTCCACGGCCGGCAGCGCCGCCCATTCGGCGAACGCATTCTGGGCGGCGTCGATGGCCCGCCGCATGTCTTCGACCGTTGCCTTGGGAATCGTGTCGACCAGATCGCCAGTCGCGGGATTACGAATCTCGGTGGTCTGGCCGCTCGACGAGTCAGACAGCTCGCCGGCGATGAACATCCGCATCGTGCTCTCCCATAGAGTAGCTGCAGAGAGTGCGCCCGACGAGGCCACCAGGGCCCCGCCCTGCCCGAGGCATCATACTTCATTCCCCAGGCGCCATTCCCGATTGCGCGGCCCGGCGTTACGCTTCGCGCGTCACTCCGGAGTCACCTGCAGTGCCGTGGCCCCGTTAACCGGGACAGAGGTCCGACTCGGCGCTTGTTGCCCATGCGTGTGAACCGCTCGCAGTTTTGAGACGAGTCTGCTATCGTGTACACTGAGGCCGATCGCTCGGAAGGATGAGGGCTGCTGTGGGGCGCCTGGGGCGGCTTTCGCTACGCGCCAAAATCGTCGGGCTAACCCTGGCAGCTAGCCTGCCGTGTGTGGCCTTCGCCGGGGTGTTGTCCTGGCAGCGGGTCCAGGATCTCCAGCACGAGCGGCAGGTGGCCACGCTTGAGATGGCGCGCGTCGCCGCCTCGCTCGTCGATGCGCTCGTCGAATCCAGCCAGTCCAGCCTGATGGCGCTGGGCACGAACCGGGCCCTGGTGCGGCAGAACTCGGACGAGGCGTCAGAGCTGCTGCGCCGTCTGCTGCCCAGCTTTCCACAGCACGAGAGCCTCTTTGCCGGGCGAGCCGACGGCACAGTTTTCGCCGACACGTGGGGGATCCCACCCGAAGGGATCAACATCGCCGGCAGCCCTCTGTTCCAGTATGTGATCTCGACCGGCCAGTGCGTCGTCAGTGAGGTCTTTCCCAACCGGATCGACGGCCGGCCGACCATCATGTTTCTGGCCCCGATCCGGGGCGATGATGGTCAACCAGTCGGCGTCGTCGGTGCGCACCTCAACCTGGCCACGATGCATCGCATCTTCTCACGCCTGAGCGCCGCGCCCGACACGACCCTCGTCTCGGTCAACGACGTCTCCGGCACGATCATCAGCCGCAGCATCAATCCCGACAAGACGGTCGGCAAGTCGATCGGCGGATCGCCGCTGATGCAGACCGTAAACGACCAGATGGAGGGGGGCGGGGAGATCGTCTTCCCGGATGGCGTGCAGCGCGTGCTGGGCTTCGCCCGCACGACCGCGGCGCCGTGGCGAGTGATCGTCGGGATCCCGCTCGATCTGGCCTACGCTCAGGTGCGTGACTCGGCGCTGATCTACGCCGTCTTGATGACCCTCATCGCCGCGCTCACCGTGCTGCTCGCCTTCGTCCTCGCCAAGCGGCTGACTCGAATGCTCGATGCACTGGTTGGGCGGACCCGGGCGATCGCGGCCGGCAAGATCAGCTCGCCCGGCTCGATGCCCGATGGCCACGAGTTCCAGACCCTGACCACGACGTTTGACGAGATGGAGCGTGCGCTGGCCGCTTCGCGCGCGGCGCTCGAGCAGAAGCTCAGCGAACTGGAGCTCGCCAACCGTGAGCTCAAGGCGCTGGATCGGGCCAAGTCCACCTTCGTGGCGACCATCTCGCACGAGCTGCGAACCCCACTCACGTACCTGCTCGGCTTCAGCCAATTGCTGCGCGACCGCCCGACGTCGCCCAAGGAGGTCGAGGAGATCGGACAGCACATGGTCGACGCCGCCCGACGCTTGAACCGCGTGGTCGATGACATCATCCACTTCTCGGAACTCGAGGCGATTGGCGTTCGGATCGAGCCGACTCAAGTCAGGCTGCTCGACATCGTAGTGGAGACCGTCGCCCAGCTCCCGGTCACGACTCACCCGATCCAAATCGACGTCACGGACGCCCTGCCACCGGTCCAGGCTGACCCGGTCCGAATCGGCCAGGTGATGACGAACCTGCTCTCAAACGCCACCAAGTTCTCGCCGAACGGCTCCGAGATCGTTGTCGACGCTCAGGCCAACAACGGACGGGTGGTCCTGTCCGTCTCGGACTGCGGGATCGGCGTCCGGGCCGAGGAGATCGAGTCCTTGTTCGAGCCGTTCCAGCGCGGCGAGCAGGCGCGCGTTCAGCAGATCGGCGGCTTCGGTCTCGGCCTGGCGATCTGCAAGCGGATCGTGGAGCTGCACGGTGGCGAGATCGGGGTCCAGAGCCGCCCGGGTGGCGGCAGCATCTTCTGGTTCTCTTTGCCAGCGATGGCGACGGTCGCCGCGAAGACCAACGGCGCCGCCAAGACCAACGACGCCGCCAAGACGAACGGCGCGAAGACTAACGGCTCCCCGAAGGCCAACGGCTCTAGGAAGCGGCGCGCCACGGGCCTGCCGGCCGGGCCGCGGGGCTGACGACCGTCGCTCAGTTGGTCCGGCCGCCAGCCAGGACCTGGTTGACGGTCTCCAGGAGGCGGTTCGGCTCGAACGGTTTGACCAGGTAGAGGTCCGCTCCGGCCTGCAGGCCGGCCTCGATGTCGTCTCGGGACGCTTTGGCCGATAGGACGATAATCGGTAGGTCAGAGGTCGCCGGACTCGCCCGCAGCGTGCGGCACACGTCGAGGCCATCCATCTCGGGCATCAACACGTCGAGCAGGATCAGATCTGGCCGCTCGCGTGTCACCAGTTGGAGAGCTTGCGGGCCGGAGTCGGCTGTCACGACTCGGCGGCCGGGTCCGGCGAGCGACTTTTCTAGCAGCACGAGCATGGCCGGCTCGTCGTCGAGTATCAAGATCGTCTTGTCGGCCATTCAGTTCCCCGGGCAGCGCTGCGGCGGAGGTGGAGCGGGTGGTGCCTGGCCCGCTCGGGGAGAGGCCACGCCTCGAAGGTCGCTACGCCTATTCTACAGGAATGCGGCCGTTGACGACGGCGGTGGCTGCTGCTAGAGTCCGAGGTGCGAAGACTCCGTCACTGGGAGGCGACATGGCTGTCGGCGTGGAGAAGCGGGGCTCGATTGGGCTGGTCAAGTTCAACCGCCCGCCCGCGAACAGCTATAACCGCGAGTTCCTGGACGAGTTGAACGCCGCGATCGACGAGATCCGTTTCGACGAGCAAGTACGGGTGGCGATCGTCGTGAGCGAGCTGCCCAGGTTCTTTTGCGCCGGCGCGGACATCAAGATGTTTCAGGAGAGCAGCCTGCCATACAAGACGGCGTTCGTGCTTCACGCGCATGAGGTCGTGGCCAAGATCGAGCGGACGCCTAAGGTCTGGATCGCGGCCATCAGCGGCCACACGCTAGGCGGCGGGCTCGAGATCGCGCTGGGGTGTGACTTCCGCTTCGCGGCCGAGGGCGACTACCGGATCGGGCTGCCAGAATCGAAGCTCGGGCTGCTGCCCGGCACGGGCGGCACGCAGAGGCTGCCGCGCCTGATCGGCCACACCAGGGCGCTTCATCTGATACTGACTGGCGAGGCGGTCGGGCCGCAGGAGGCGCTTGACCTGGGCATCGTCGACCGCTTGTTTGCGGCTGACCAGCTGATGGACGAGTGCCTGGAGTACGCGAACGGGCTGGCCAGCGGCGCGCCGATCGCGCTGGGAAACATCAAGGTCGCCGCCACGCTGGGTGGCCAGGGAACGCTCGAGTCCGGCCTGGCGCTCGAGCGCGAGGCGGTCTGGCGGCTGTTTCCAACTGACGACGCCGCCGAAGGCCTTGCCGCGCAGACGGAACGCCGGGCACCGAAATTCGAAGGCCACTAGACTGAGTCGTAGGGGCACGGCATGCCGCGGCCTTGCGGGAAGTCGGAGGTGAGCTATGGCCGATAGCAGGCCAACTATGAGAGACGATATCGGCGAGCTGTGTGACGATCTCATCGAGCACCTCGAGGAGGCCGAACAGGCGCTGGCGATCGAGACCGCGGAGACGATCCTGCAAAAGGTCCGCCAGTACTTTGGTGTGCCCGCGAGCTGAGCGGTCGCCAGATCGGCGCAGCGTGCGCGCGCCGGCGTCCACGCTACTCCACCTGGCTGGCCTGGCGACCTTTCTGGCTGCCTGTTCGAGCGGGCCGGGCCTGGCGGACCAGGGCCCAGCAGCCGTCGCCGCCACTCCGCAGGCAGCCCCGCAGCGTGACGCGCCGCCGACGGCGATTTCAGCTGCATCGGGAGCGCCCCGCGCAGCCCAGGGATCGCTGCTCCCGCCCACGGCGACGCCGATACCCCAGGTTGTGCCGACCCTCCCACCGGCGGTCGCCACGCCCGACGTCCGCGAGGGCGGGAGCGTCATCCAGCAGCAGGTCTTTTACAGCCCGGCGCTCGGCCAGCACATGAGCTACCTTATCTATTTGCCGCCAGGCTACCAGAGCTCGAGCCGGCCCTACCCGGCCCTCTACCTGCTGCACGGCGTCGCCGGAGACAACACCGAGTGGCTCGAGATCGGCATCCCCGATGCCGCCGATCGGCTGATCGGCCGAGGCGAGATCCAGCCGATCCTGATCGTGTTCCCCTACGGCGACGCCGGCTACTACGTAAACAGCCCGAACGGGGGCCTCCGCTGGCAGGATTACCTTATCGAGGACGTCGTCTCCGGCGTCGACGCCAGCTACCGAACACTGCCGCGGCCCGAGAAGCGGGCCATCGGTGGCCTGTCGATGGGTGGCGACGGCGCGCTCCAGTTGGCGATGCGTTTTCCAGAGATCTTCAGCATCGCCGCTGCCCACTCGCCGTCGAGCAGGCTGCTCTTCGAGCACGTCCCGCCCGACATTTACGGTGACGAGGCGTTCTTTCGAGCCCATAACCCGTTCTGGTTGGCGCAGGATGTGGCGGGCGCCTCGCAAGTCAGGATCTGGATCGACGTCGGCGACGAGGACCCGTGGCGCTGGAACGCGGGCGCGATCCACGCCGCCCTGGAGGCGCGCGGCATCGACCACGAGTTCCACCTCTATCCTGGACTGCACGAGGGCGACTACTGGGTCGATCACCTCGACGATTACCTGGACTTCTACAGTCGGTCGCTGGGCGGGCCGTGAGGAAATCGGCGCTCTCAAAACTGGAGCGACGGGTTCCAATCCACCCTAGGCCGCGCCGCGCGATCGCGACGCCGATCTCCGCAAATTTAGCAATATCTTAACGATGCTGGAATCGGATCTTGATAGTGTCTTCACAGTTTCCTTGTATCCTGAGAATGCGGAGAGTGAACCGCGAGAAAGGGCCACGTGGCCGTCCGAACGATCCAGCCGCCGCTCTACTGGCCAGTCGTTTGCTGGTCTGGCGTATTGCGCTCGCTGCTCGCGGCTTGTCGATACGTCGCAACGCCGGTCGGGCGCGACCTGCGGCTGGACTTCCTGCGCGGGTTCTGCGTCTTCGCGATGGTCGTGGACCACGTGGGCGGGACGTCATGGCTGTACGCGATCACCGGTGGCAACACGTCGGCGGTCTCGGCCGCGGAGGGCTTCGTCTTCCTCTCGGGACTGGTCATGGGGCTGGTCTACCGCGAGAAGATCCGCAAGCTTGGGCTTCGCGGCGCGGCGCGGGCGGCGCTGGGTCGGGCGTGGACGCTGTACGGCCTGACGGTCGCGTTGACCTTGATCTTCGCCGCCCTGACTCAGTGGACCAGCCTTGCGCTGTGGGTCGGTCGTGAGCGTGGGTTGGGCGTCGAGAGCTGGGCTCAGCTGGTCATAGCCACGCTGACGCTTCATTACACCTGGCACGGGACCGACATTCTGGCGCTGTACACACTCGTGGTCGGCGCGGCGCCGCTGGTGTTCTTCCTGCTAGCGGAGGGCCGCGCCACACTGGTGCTCGGGGCGTCATGGGGTCTCTGGCTGCTGCACCAGCTGTTCCCGCGCTATGTGGTCGTCCCCTGGCAGGTTCAGAACAGCGAGACGTTTCCGCTGGCGGCCTGGCAAGTGTTGTTCGTCACGGCATTGGTGCTCGGCTACCACCGGCTTGAGATCGAAAAGTGGGTCCATCGGCTGACGAGCCAGCCGTTAGGGGAGCGCACGCGGCTGCGGCTCGGCTGCGCCGCGGCCGGGTGCGTGGCGCTGGCAGTCGGCTGGGTATGGACGACCAACTCGGCGGCCGCGCTGACGCCGGGCGCGGTCCAGGTCGCGTCCCTGCCCGACCTGTTCGACAAGCCCAGCTTGGGAGTCGGCCGGCTGGCCCTGTTCGCCCTGCTGGCCGGACTCGCTCTCGCGGCCACGACGTACGCCTGGCGGCCGCTGCAGATGACCGTCGGCTGGCTGCTGATCCCGCTTGGCCAGGCATCGCTGTACGTGTACGCGTTGCACCTATTCTTGATCCTGGTCGCGTACAACGTCCCACCGTACGTCGGGAGCGACCAGCCGGGATGGGAGCTGCACAACACGCTCGGGCAGCTCGGGCTCGTTCTGGCGCTCTGGGCGATGGTCAAAACGCGCTTCCTCTTCGGCCTCGTTCCGCGATAGCCCAGAGCTGGGCCGTCCTCGGCGTCCCCTTCAGCACGCCCCGCGTCGTTCCCCCTATGGGTAGCACGCCTGGACCCAGTCCGCACGGCCCAATTGTGAAGAGATCTTAAATAATTAAGAAACCTTTACAATTGGTCGCCGGCTGGCGTATAGTGGGGTCCACTCCGTTGCTTCGGGGGGCCCGTGCGGACGCGTTGGATCCCGCTCCTGTTATCGCTGCTGCTGCTCGCCGTCGCGCCCGGCTGGATTCATGTCCGCTTCGACCAGCGCGCGCAGGCGGCGATCGAACCACGGTTGCGGGCCGTTTTGGCCGAACCGCTGTCCGATTACGGCTTCTACCTGCCCGGCGACGCGGCGAACAGACAGCCACTTCGAGTCCTGGTGGCGCTGCACGGGATGGGTGGCAACGGGCCCGAGTTCGCCCGCTCGCTGCTGCCGCTGACCGAGCGGTACGGCTGGGCCGTCCTGGCGCCGACGCTTCCGTACCGGGACTTCCGTGACCCAGAGCTCGTCCGCCGCGACGGCGAGCTTCACCCGCGCTTGAAAGCGTTGCTGGATGCGCTGCCGGCCAGGACCGGATTGAGCTATCTGCCGCGCGTCCTATTCTTCGGCTTCTCGCGTGGCAGCCAGGAGGCGCACCGTTTCTCGTTTCTCTATCCGGAGAGCACGCTTGGCGTCGCTGGCCTGTCGGCGGGCTCGTACACGCTACCGAGCAAGACGTTCGGTTTGAACGCCCAGGACTCGCTCCTCCGCTATCCGTTCGGTACGGCCGATGTGGACCAGATCTGCGGTCAGGCGTTTGACCCAGCCGCCGCGCAGCGGGTTGGCTACTGGATCGCCGTCGGGGGACGCGACAATCGAGCCGAGGACGTCCCCCGCCAGTGGGACCCGTACGAGGGCACCAACCGAGTCGAGCGGGCTCAGCGGTTCGTCGCGGCGCTTCAGCAGTTCGGAGCGCGCGCCAGCCTGGCGATCTACCCGAACGCTGCCCACGAGCTAACGGACCAGATGCGGGACGAGGCGGTCCAGTTCCTCGCTTCGCTCTCGGCTTCTGGTCTCTAGTCTCTCGTCTCTAGTCCCTCGTCTTCGTCTCTGGTCCTCCGCAGACTGGGACCAGGGAGGAGAGACCGTGGATCAGACACCCGAGACCGCTATAATCGGGCCGCCGGCGGCCGCCCGATCACGGTGGCCCGGGAGTCAAACCTGCAGCTCGCGGCGCCCTCGATCCCCGACAAGCCCCTAGCCCAGATCGCCCCTGCAGCTCCTGGGGCTGTGCTCGCCAGCTCCTGGACGCGTGCTCGGGTCCTGCCCCTGCTGGTCGTGCTCGTCGTGGCCGCGGCGCTCCGCTTGCCCGCCCCGGACCTGACCCCGTTCGGGCACGACGAAGCGCTGGAGGCGGCCCGCGCGCGGCCGATCTGGAACGGGGCGCGGCCAGTTGATTCCGAGATCACCTCCTGGTGGATTCCTGACCCGGCCGGCCTGCTCTACTTCTTCGCGCTGGCCGAAGCGTTTCCGAAACCGGCCATCGCGCGGGTCGA